>DASXOA010000035.1:0-6223 GCA_036494675.1 Rugosimonospora sp. | reverse complement strand
CGGGCGTGGTCGGCGTGCGGGGCGGCGACGACGCCGAATTGCGGAGCGTGTCCGAAGCCTACGAGTCGAAATACGGTCCACGCCTCACCGCTCCGGAAGGCACCTGGTTCGGCCTCGGTGACACCATTCGCAGCGGTGATGTCCTGGTCTACCGGATCGCGCCCGCGACGGCCTTCGGTTTCGGCAAAGGCAAGTTCAGCCAGACCCGCTGGCGATTCTCCTGACCGGACCGGGCCGCGGTGCCGGCGATCAGGACGCCGTGTAGCAGGATTTGGCGACGTTGGCGATCGGATCCGCGCCGAACGCCGTGTTCGTGCAGGCGGCGCCGCCGGTGAAGGTCCGGTAGATGTAGTCGCCGTCGGCGCCGTACACCACGGTCCTCTGTCCGGTGAACGAGCAGGTGGCATTCTCCGCCGAACACAGCGTGCCGAAACCGGGTGGCGCCCCCGCGTACGAGTAGCAGGCCTTGGCCACGTTGTAGATGGGATCGACGCCGAGCACGGGGTTGCCGCAGGTGGTCGTCCCGTTCGAGGTACCGAGCCAGAACGCGCCGTTCGCGCCGTACGCGATCGGTTGCGCACCGGTGACGGCGCAGGCACCGCTCTCGGTCGCGCACTGGGTCCAGGCGCCGGCCGGCGCTCCGGACGGGGCGACGTAACAGTTCTTCGCGGTGCCGGGGAGCGGATCGGTGTCGAACCCGCTCACCGTACAGGCGATGCTGCCGGTGACGACCTGGAACCGGAACGCGCCGTTGAGACCGAACGCGACCTCGCGGGTACCGCTGACGGTGCAGGTACCGCCCTCGGCCGCGCATGACGTGTACCCGCTCGGACCGCCGGCGGGCGCGAGATAGCACGACTTCAGCAGGCCGTACGCGGGATCGGCGCCACCGAACGACGCGGCGTTGCAGGTCGTCGCGGCACTCGCGACCTTGTACACATGGGAACCGGCCCCGAACGCGATGACCCGGGTACCGCTCGGGGTGCAGGTGCCCGCCTCGGTCGCGCACAGCGTGTATCCGGCCGGCAGCCGGTTGCCGGGAACGGATGTGGCGAACGGCTGGGTCTGGCCGACGCCGGTCGCGGCGACCGTGTACGTGCCCGCGGCGACGCCGGTGAGCGTGATGTAGCTGCCGTCGGTCGAGCCGCCGGTGATGCCTGCGGTCGCGTGGAATGCTCCTCCGCTCCAGACGGTCGCCCCGTTGACGGTGACGGTCACGGTCGTCGAACCGTACGTGGGGATGCCGATCGTGCCGGTGGTGCCGGCCGGACTGGTCAGGCTCTCGCCGAGCGTACCGGCGGCGGCGTTGTAGTCCCAGGAGCCGGTGACCGGGCCCTGCGGCAGCGTGATGTTGCCTTCGACGTGGGTCAGGTTGCCCGGATGCGGTGCGAATCCGTATCTTCCGGTGCCGCCGGGGGTGAGGCCGAGCACGTAGAACGTCAGCGCCGAGGTCGGGCCGGTCGCCCAGCCGTGCGCGAGGCTCATGTAGGTGCCGCCGTAGTCGAACGTACCGTCCCAGCGGAAGCCCTCCCAGAACGTGCTGCCGGTACCGGTGGGGCTGCCCAGCATGTAGCCCCACTCGCGGCGGATCACGTCGAGCGCGTTGACGTCGTCGCCGGCGACGAAGTGTGCCTGCACCTCCATCGAGCCGGGGAACGTGCCGATCGCGCCGCCGTCCTTCTCCGGGCTGGCCGCGCCGAAGCTGTTCCACCGGGCCGCGAGCGCGTGCGCGATGCTCGTGTTCTTCGCCGTGCTGTCGGTCATCCCGTACCAGACCGCGAGCGAGTTCCCGTCCTGCGGGTAGGTCGTGCTCGTCGGGTTGTCCCGGTACAGGCCGACCGAACCGTTCCACAGCAACGAGTTCACCGCCGCCTTCACCGTGGTCGCCTTCTGCTGCCACGCCGTCGCGTCCGCGCTGTCGCCTTCGGCGGTCGCGAGCACGACGCCGCCGAGCAGCGCCTTGTAGAGGATCGCGTTCGCTTCGATGTTCTCGCCGCCCTGGCCGCCGCGGGCCCAGTCGGAGGTGCCGGTGACGTTCAGCAGCCCGTTGCCGTCGATCTTCGCGGTGATGAAGCTCATGCCCAGCCGGTACCGGCTCCAGATCGAGTCGAGCCAGGCCTTGTCGGTCGTGTACGTGTAGTACGAGGCCGTGCCGACCAGCGTCCAGGTGTGGTAGGTGTCCGAGCCGAAGAAGTTGAACTCGGGTCCGCAGTATTCGAGTTCGCCGGTGGACGAGTTCTGGTGCTGGTACAGCGTCGTCAGCGCGTTCTTCGTCGACACCACGTCGTCGGTCGAGACGTACTCGGTCGGCAGTGAGATGCCGAGGTCGCCCGGCCAGACCGACCGGTCGCGTTTGGCGCCGTCGACGAGGTCGCTCGTACCGACGCCGATGACGCCGTTGTTCTCCCAGCCGCTCGCCGGCGGTCCCCAGACCCGGCCCTGATCCGGGGCGATGGTGTCCATCTGCACGGTGTAGGCGCCCGCGTACCAGACGCGGTTGAGCAACGCGTCGTTGGAGTAGAAGTAGTTCGGGTAGGCCTGCGGGTTCGCCATCCCGGCGGCGCCGGTGAAGTTCAGCGAGACGCCGTTGAGGTCGACCCAGCCCGTGCTGTTCATGAAGACCGTGAGATAGCGGAACCCGCCGCGGAGCTTGTCGGTCGGCATCGTGTAGGTGCCGGCGCCGTTGACCGTCGTGTAGATCGCACCGTCGGTGCCGGTGCCGGAGAACGCGGCGCCGCTGCTGAGGTCGCTGACCGGGCCGACGTAGAGCGATGACTCGGTGAACGCGAGGCCGACCTGCTGGCCGCTGCCGCTCGCGCCGGCGAAGGTCAGCCTCACCAGGCCGCCGACCTCCTTGCCGAAGTCGAGGACGAGGTAGGAGTGCGTCCCGGAGATGCGCGTCGACGCGCCGGACAGGACGTTGCGCGGCGAGGTCACCGTGCCGGCGGTGCTCTGGACCGCGACCGGCGCGAGCGTCCGGGTCGCCGGTGCCAGGATGAGCGCGTTCGCCGCCGTGCGGTCCGCCGGCGTCGTGACCGCCGCTCTTGCCGAGAGGCCGGGCGCGAGCAACGACACTCCGGCGACCAGGACGCTGGCGCCGGCGAGGGCGACGAATCGGGACAGGCTCCGGCCGCACCGGCGCGGGTGGTGGATGTCCATGGTGACTCCCAAGGTCGGAACGGACGGTGGAACAGACCTTGAATCGTTTCATCAACCGCGAAACTTGGTCGAAGTATGTGGCCCGCATCATCGGATGTCAATGGATCGAATCGGGCGGCAGCCTCGCCGGCGACGATGTGATCGCGGGCGAGGCGACGGTCACATGAAGTTCCGCGTGTGTAGCGCGGACAGCGCGGCGGCCTCGTCGGCGGGAAATCCCAAGCGTTCCAGCCGACGGCGCCGCCCCTCGTCCATCGTGTGCTGCAGCCGTTGGACGTGGGCGTAGCCGGCC
Organism: Rugosimonospora sp.; assembly: GCA_036494675.1. Lineage (GTDB taxonomy): Bacteria > Actinomycetota > Actinomycetes > Mycobacteriales > Micromonosporaceae > Rugosimonospora. The sequence continues at coordinate 2,772 of DASXOA010000035.1, read as the reverse complement.
TCGATGGCCTCCGGCCGCCACGAGCCGGCAGACAGCAGCAGGAGCGCGTCGAATACGTCCGCGTTGAGGCCGGCGGTGTCTCGCAGAGCGTCACTGCGGCGTTCGATGGCAGCGCGCAGCCGGTCACGAAGACGCGGGTCCACAGCGGACTGCTCCGCCAGGTGCGACACGCCGAACAGGACGTGCCGGCGCTCGTCCTGCATGGCCAGCCACGCGACCCGCCGGGTCACCGGATCGGGCGCGTGCGTCACGAGAAAGCCGAGCAGGTTGACGAAACTCCCCTCGCCGAGGACGGACAGCAGGAACGAGGAGAGCGCGAAGTCGGACTCCTCCAGCAGGGTGAACAGGGAAGCCCGGCCGCCGACCGTGGAGCTACCCAGCGCCTGTCCGTGCAACAGGGCGCGCCGGGTGAACACCTCCATGTGCCGTGCCTCGTCTGCGACCTGTACCGCCAATAGCTGCACCACCTCGCGGAAGTGTGGGTGGATGCGGCCCAGGAAGCGGGCCGGGACGATGAGCGCGGCCTGTTCGTTCTCCACCAGGTACGTCATCACCTGAACGACCGCGGCCTCGATGTCCGGCGGTATCGCGAACGGCTCATCCCAGTCGACCGCGGTGTCCGGGTTCCACTGCCGGGCGGCGGCGTGCGCGTACAACTGCGGTGCCACCTTCGCCCACACCAGGTCGCGGTCGTCCAGGTCAAAGTACGGTTCGGGACCGCCCTCCTCCAGGGCGGCGCCGCGCGCGGCCAGACCCCACCGGGCCGGTGGGCTCTTCTCCACCTCGCCGCGGCGGCCCGATCCGGCGCGGTGGGCCCCGGACCACCGTCCGTCCCTCCCCTCGCCCCGCACGACAACCGCGACCGGTCCCGGCGCCGAATCCGGCTCGGGCGACTCCACCCGGTGCCCCTCGGCGCGGCACCACGCCGGCAGGTGTACCCGCAACCCGGGGTCGTATCCGTACACCCGAAGGCGGCTCCCGTACGGCAGCGGTGCGAGCGCCCGGCGCAGCAGCAGGTGGCCACCGCGGTCCAGGCCCAGCCCGGCCAGATCGACGCGATCCTCCGTCACGGTGAATAGTCCGGCATCCCCTGCTCGCCGGCCGGGCCATAGAAGCCGAACAGCTCGACCGCGGCCTCCAGCGCGCGGTAACCATCGGTACGGCCAGGTACCCAGCGGGTCAGGCCCTCCAAGTCGAGCAGGGGCCGCAGGGCGGCGTCGTCGTAGGACATTCCCCGCAGCAGCGCGCCGAACCGGTCGACCAGTGCGGCCGGCGCCAGGTCGACCACCGACATGGTGCAGTGATCGTAGGGTCCGGTCTGTGCCAGGATCCGGGTCCTCCCCGGTGGCAGCACGCCCTCCCGGCTGAACGTCAGATGGTTCCCGTCGAGCATGATGGCCGCGTCCACCTCGCCCGCGAGCAGTGCCCGGGCGGCGTCCCGCTCACCGCCGATGTGGTCGCCGTGCAGGCCGACGCCGACATCGAAGCGCCGCGGGCTCACCTTCACGCCGAGCGCAGCCAGGTACGCCAGTGGAATCAGGGTTGCCTGCGGCGAGTCGACGGCGCCGGTACCGACCGATCGACCGTCCAGATCGGACACGTGAGCGATCCCGGAATCGGCGCGCACCACCACCACCGACGTCAGGTCCCGGTCGGTGTCCCGCATGACCAGTGGTCGCACCGTGCGCCCCGCGCTCGTCGCCAACCGCAGCGCGCGCACCCAGGCCAGCGGCGAATTCCACGCGACGTGGATGCGGCCGGCGACCAGGTCCTCGACCTGGCGCTCGTAGTGCGAGTAGAGCACGTAGTCGAAGGGCAGGTCGTGCTCGCTCAGCCAATGACGGAAGCCGGTCCAGATGGCGACGACCTTCGGATCGTACGCGACCGCGCCAAGAAGCAGGCTGTCTCCGGTCATGCCGCGTCCAGCAGTGGCATCCCGCACACGGCGCGGCCGACGAAATCCACCAGCCGGTCCGTGGTCGGCGCCATCACCCGCGCGGCACGGGCGTCGCGGAAGTGTCGTTCGATGCCGAGCTCGCGCCGGAACGCGGCTCCGCCGCACGCCTTCATCGCCAGATCGGTGACGGCGATGGCTGCCTCCGCCGCCGCGGCCTTCACTTCGAGAACCCGCAGCAGAGCGTCATCGGCGCCGTTCTCGAGCCACGAGAGGGTGTGCTCGATCAGCGCCGCCGTCTGGTCCACCTGGATCTGCATGCGCCCGATGTCATGCCTCACCAGCGGCTGTTGGGCCAGCGTCTGGTCCAGGTGCTCCAGCCGGGCACTGGTCAGGTGGGCGACCGCCTCACGAACGGTGCTGCGCATCAGGCCCAGGCTGAACGCCGCGCTGAGCACCAGGAACCATGGCAGGACCAGCTGCATCGAGATGTCCAGGCCCGAACCGTCGGCGCCGAGCATGGCCGAGGCCGGTATCTCGGCGTGTTCGGCACGGATGGGCCGGGACGCGTTCCCGCGCAACCCCAGCCCGTCGAAGGGGCCGGCGACCGCGAGTCCCGGGGTGTCGGAGGGCACGAGCCACAACGTGGACCCGATCTCCGCGCTGCACGGTCGGCTGGACCACACGTAGCTGTCCGCCTCACCGGCCGACGTGACCCAGCTTTTGCTGGCATCCAAGCGTACGCCGGGACCCGCGGCGGGTGTCGCGGTGCTCATCGGAGACCAGAAATGGCTGCGGGAGCCGGCCTCGGAGAAGGCGAGAGTGGTGAGGTGGCGACCACCGGCGATCGCGGCGCGCAGCTTTTCCGGGCCGTGTAC
>DASXOA010000034.1:0-62642 GCA_036494675.1 Rugosimonospora sp. | reverse complement strand
GGCGTACAACAACGCGTCGCCGGCCAGTGGGCGGATCCTGTCCGGTGGTATCGACTCGACCGCGTTGTACCCGCCGAAGCGGTTCCTGGGTGCGGCGCGCAACATCGAGAACGGTGGCTCGCTGACCATCATCGCCACCGCTCTCGTGGAGACGGGCTCGACCGGCGACACGGTCATCTTCGAGGAGTTCAAGGGCACCGGCAACGCCGAGCTGAGGTTGGACCGGAAGATCGCCGACAAGCGGGTCTTCCCGGCCATCGACATCGACCCGTCCGGCACCCGCAAGGAGGAGATCCTGCTCGCGCCGGAGGAGCTGGGGATCATCCTGAAGCTCCGCAAGGTGCTGCACGCGCTGGACTCCCAGCAGGCGATCGACCTGCTGCTGACCCAGTTGAAGAAGAGCCGCACGAACATCGAGTTCCTGATGCAGATCGCCCAGTCGGCACCGGGCGAATAGCGGCGCAACGCGAATGAGCCCCGGCCGAGGCGGCCGGGGCTCATTCGTCGCTGCCGGTCAGGTTCGTCGCTGCCGGTCAGGGCATCAGGTCGGACACCGGCAACCGGGCCCACATCAGCCCGGGCGCGGCCACCTGGTCGCCCTCCTTGAACAGGCCGCTCTCCAGGTAGCGTCCGGTCTCGCCGAGGCGGTAGGTGTGCACCACGATCTGCGGCGAAATCTCCAGGTACCAGTAGTGGTCGATCTTCGCGGCGGCGTATTCGGCCGGCTTGTGCAGTCGATCGATGGTCTGGGTACCCGGGCTGACGACCTCGACCGCCAGGATCACATCGGAGGGCTCGTAGCTGTAGGCGTCCAGGTCGTCGGCCGCAGCTCGAACGATCATCACGTCGGGGTTCCGGCGGGTCGAATCCGCCAGCCGGACCTCCTGCTCGCGAACGGTAACCAGGTGCCGCGGGCAGACTTTCTTCAAAGCCGCCTTGAGCGCATCGACGACTTCCTGGTGGCGCCGAGTGGCAGGGGTCATGACCTGGACTACTCCGTCGACGAGTTCGATGCGGTTGTTGGGGGGTAGCGCCTCGTACTCTTGCGGGGTCAGCACCACGGCATCCGGCAGGTCGACCGGCGGGCGCTCGGGCATCAGCGCGGTCATCGCTCCATCTCCGATCGTGCGTCTCATTTCAGGCTACGCGAGGAGGAGCCCCTCCCGATGGCGTGACGGCTCCGGGCGGGCGGCCACCGGTGGGCCGGATTCCGGGTACCCGGAATATCGAACCCGCCTGGGCGTGTTACACCGACGCCATGACACACTAGTGGCCGCTTGCAGGTTCCGGTTCACGTCTCGATCAGCCCGAGGCGACCCGGCGACCAGGGACGAAAGGACACAGACGGCATGAAGCCAGACATTCACCCGCAGTACATGACCACCGAGGTCACCTGCTCCTGCGGGAACACGTTCGCGACTCGCAGTACGGCGAAGAACGGGCAGATCCACGTGGAGACCTGTAGCGCCTGCCACCCGTTCTACACGGGCAAGCAGCGCGTTCTCGACACCGCCGGCCGGGTCGCCAAGTTCCAGCAGAAGTACGCGAAGGCCGCCGCGAAGAAGGCCAAGTAGCGACACTCACGGCGCCCGCTCCCGCATCATGCGGGAGCGGGCGCCGTTCGTCTGTGAGGGATCGATGATGACCGCAGATAAACGTGCCTCCTCCGCCGGCACCGCCGACGGTCGTGATCGACTGACCTCGCTTCTCGACGAGTACGCCGAGCTGGAGCAGCGGCTCGCCGATCCGGCGATCCACGCCGACCAGACCGCCGCGCGGCGGGTCGGTCGCAGATTCGCCGAGCTGACCCCTATCTACAAGGCCGCCGAGGAGCTCACGCAGGTCCGTGAGGACCTGACGGCCGCCCGCGAGCTGGCCGCCGAGGACGCCGGGTTCGCCACCGAGGTGGCCTCGCTGGAGCACACCCTGCCCGGGCTGGAGGAGCGCCTCGCCGAGCTGCTGATCCCGCGTGACCCGGACGACGGCAAGGACGTCATCCTGGAGATCAAGGCCGGTGAGGGCGGCGAGGAGTCGGCGCTGTTCGCCGGGGACCTGCTGCGCATGTACCTGCGGTACGCGGAACGGCGCGGCTGGGTCACCGAGGTGCTCGACAATCAGGAGTCGGACCTCGGCGGTACCAAGGACGTCGCGGTCGCGATCAAGACCAAGGGGGTACCCGACGGCGGGTACGGGGTCTGGTCGAGGCTCAAGTGGGAGGGCGGGGTCCACCGGGTCCAGCGGGTACCGGCGACCGAGTCCCAGGGCCGCATCCACACCTCGGCGGCGGGGGTCCTGGTGATTCCCGAGGTGGAGGAGACCGAGGTCTCGATCGACCCCGGCGACCTGCGCGTCGACGTGTTCCGGTCCAGCGGGCCGGGTGGCCAGAGCGTCAACACCACCGACTCGGCGGTACGCATCACGCACCTGCCCTCCGGGATCGTGGTCTCCTGCCAGAACGAGCGCTCCCAGCTCCAGAACAAGGACCGCGCCATGCGGATGCTGCGCGCGAAGCTGGCCCAGCTGGCACTGGACCAGGCCGCCGCCGCGGCGTCGGACGCGCGCAAGGCGCAGGTACGCACGGTCGACCGGTCGGAGCGCATCCGGACGTACAACTTCCCGCAGAACCGGATCTCCGATCACCGGATCGGGTACACCGGCTACAACCTCGACCTGGCGCTCGCCGGCGATCTCGACGGCGTGCTGGACGCGCTGACCGAGGCGGACCGGCAGGCCCGGCTCGCCGGCGAGGATCAGCTGAGCCGCCGCTAGGCCGGCACTAGCTCGCCTTCATCTCCAGCATCGCGCGGTCGGCGGCGGCGAACGCCTCGGCGATCCGGCCCCGGGCGGTCACCTCGGACCAGCCGATGGTGACCCCGACCGGGGTGCCCGGCACCAGCGCCGACCAGTCCTCGCCGTCGACCGCGGCGACGATCCGGTGCGCGATCTCCCGGGCCCGGTCCGCGCTCGTGTCCGGCAACACCACCACGAACTCGTCGCCGCCGTAGCGGGCCACGAAGTCGCCGCGGCGCATCACCCGGGCCAGTACCCCGGCGATCCGTTGCAGCACCAGGTCGCCGGACAGGTGCCCGTGCACCGTGTTGACCAGCTTGAACCCGTCCAGGTCGCAGACCCCGATGATCACCTGATGGCCCTCGCCGACGAGCTTGGCCACGTGCTGTTCGAGGAAGCGGCGGTTCGGCAGGCCGGTCAGCGGGTCGGTGAGCGCCTCGCCGGCGTACCGGGCGACCGTGCGCTGCATGCTCTCGTGGTCCATCCGGGCCGCCATGCCGTCGACGAACAGATTGCGCAACTGCTCGGTCTGCGCCCCGGCGACCCGGTACGCCCGCCGATCCGCCAGGTACGCCTCCGCCGGCCGCGCCGCCTTCAGGTGGGCCAGCGCGCGCAGCCGGTGAGGCTCCGCGCCACCCATCGTGGAGGCGGCGACGTTGGACTGGTCGAGCAGCCCCAGTGCGGTGCTCGACTTCTGGTCGGCGATGGCCAGGCAGACCTCGCCGAGCAGGCGCAGGTCGCGGGCGCGCAGGGACTGGCCGGCGCTGTCCAGCAGCGGCCTGGCCGGCACGTCGCTGACCTCGCCGAGCGCGGCCAGCCGGGCGATCGCGTAGCCGTAGGCGCCGAGGGCGATCGGGCGGATCTCCTCGACCCCGCCCTGGGTGGCCTGGCGGTGCCAGGTGAGGTCGTCGATCACGTCGCGCAGGACGCGGACGCAGGCGTCGGTATCGCCGTTGTGGTCGTGCCAGACGGCCAGCCGGACCCGGATCGTCGGGGTGACGTAGTCCGACTCCGGGATGCCGGCGGAAACGGCGATCTTGCGCGACCGGTCCATCGCGGCCAGAGCGTGACCGTGGAACCCGATGTACGAGTACGCCATCGCCAGGTCGTGCCAGGCGCAGGCGGTCTCCTCGTCGACCTCGACCACCCTGTTCAGCGCCCGGGAACTCTGCACCAGGTGGGTGACGCACCGTTCCAGCGAGTCGTCCAGGTGGGCGACGATGGCGGCCAGGGAATGCAGCCGTCCGTACCGCCCCGGTGCCGGGTCGGCGTCGATCGCCTCGGCCGCGGCGTCCAGGGCGTCGGTGAACTCCGCCCGGCGGCCGAGGTTGATCAGGGCGGCCATCCGGGACAGCAGCGCCTCCGAGCGCACCATCGGGTCGGTGGTGTGTGCGAGCAGGCGGTCGGCCAGCACCACCGCCTCGGCGGATCGGCCGCGCTGGAACAGCGACCGCAGGCGGGGCAACTCTTCACGGGCCGGGAGGTGGGCCTGACCGGCCGGGCGCCGCTCGTCGCGCACCGAGACGCTGACCGGCGCGGTCGCGGGTACGGGGTCGGCGAATCGATGTTCGTCGCGGACCGGTACCTGGGCCGGCCCGTCCGCCTGACCAACAGGGTGGCGTTCGTCGCGAGCCGGTACCTGGGCCGGCTCGACAGGGTGGCGTTGATCAGGGGCGCTACCCACGCCGTGACCCCCTCGGTGACGGTCAACACTTCGCAGTCCCATGATTATGCGGTGTCACAGGTACAAGAGGCGATAGCGGAGGCCACCCAGAAACTCGCCGATACGGGAATTGATTCGGCCCGGGTCGATGCCGAACTGCTCGCGGAGCACGCGTTCGGGGTACCCCGGGGCCGGCTCGCGGTCGCTCCCGACCCGGCGCCGGAGCGCCTCGACCTGCTACGCCGCCTGGTGGCGGCCCGGGCGACCCGGGTACCGGTGCAGTACCTGACGGGGCTCGCACCGTTCCGGTACCTGGAGTTGGCCGTCGGGCCGGGCGCCTTCATCCCGCGGCCGGAGACCGAACTGCTCGTGGACTGGGGACTGGAGCGGCTGGCCGGGATCGAGGCCCCGGTGGTCGTGGACCTGGCCAGCGGCAGCGGTGCCGTCGCGCTGGCCGTCGCCACCGAGTGCCCCCGGGCGACCGTGTACGCCGTCGAGCGCTCGGCCGAGGCGCTGGACTGGTTGCGGCGCAACGCCGCTGGTACGGGGGTACGGGTGCTCGAAGCGGACGTGACGGATCCCGGTGTGCTGGCCGACCTGGACGGCCGGGTGGACCTGGTGCTGTGCAACCCGCCCTACGTCCCGGACGCGAACCCGGTGGCGCCGGAGGTCTCCGGGTACGAGCCGCGCGAGGCGGTCTTCGGCGGGCCGGACGGGTTGGCCGTCATCGGCCCGGTGATCTCCCGGTCGGCGGAACTGCTGCGGCCGGGCGGCGCGATCGGGATCGAGCACGACGACACGCAGGGCGAGGCGGTCCCGGCGCTGTTGCGGGCCGCCGGCCGGTACGAGGGGATCGAAGATCATCCCGACCTCGTGGGGCGCCCCCGGTTCGCCACCGCCCGGCGTTTGGCAGACTGCGATGGGCCCACCAGCGGGGCCGCGTCAGGGAGGTAGGGTCTCGCCAGCGGCGACGCGACAGCGTAGCCGTGGTCAGGCGGGCCGGGACCGGGAGGATTGTCGCAGTGATGCTCTACGACTGCCGTACCACCGCCGAGCGTGACCGGGGGATCGAGGCCGCGGTCGAGGCGGTCAAGCGCGGCGATCTCGTGGTGATGCCGACCGACACGGTGTACGGCATCGGAGCGGACGCGTTCAAGAGCTGGGCGGTGTCCGCGATGCTGACCGCGAAGGGGCGCGACCGCAACACGCCCTCGCCGGTGCTGGTCGGCTCCCGGCAGACCCTCGACGGCCTGGTCTTCACGCTGCCGCCGGCGGCCGCGGACCTGGCGGAGGCGTTCTGGCCCGGCGGGTTGACGATCATCGTCGAGCACGCGCCGAGCCTGGACTGGGACATCGGGGAGACCGGCGGCACGGTGGGCCTGCGCATGCCGCTGCACCCGGTGGCCCTGGAGGTGTTGAGGGAGACCGGCCCGATGGCGGTGTCCAGTGCCAACAAGACCGGCCAGCCGCCGGCCGCCAGCGCCGCCGACGCGCGGGAGCAGTTCGGCTTCTCGGTCAGCGTGTACCTGGAAGCCGGCAACGCGGCACCGGACGCGTTGTCCTCGTCGATCGTGGACGTGACCGGGCCGGTACCGAAGCTGCTGCGCGCGGGCGCCATCCCGATCGAGAAGTTGCGCGAGGTCGTCCCCGACATCGAGGGCCCGGCGGAATGACCGCGATGCCGCCGTTCTCGGTCCTGCACGTGTGCATGGGCAACATCTGCCGTTCTCCGATGGCCGAACGGCTGGCGATGAGGGCGGCGCGGGAGCGGGTGGGCGACAAGGCCGACGAGCTGATCTACGTGTCCAGCGGGGGTACGGGCGGCTGGCACGCGGGCGAGGAGATGAGCCCGCCGGCCGCCCGGGAGGTCCGCCGCCGGGGCGGCGTCGACGTCGGGTTCGCCGCCCGCAAGTTGCTCGGCGAGCACGTGGACACGGCCGACCTGGTGCTCGCCGCGACCGCCGAGCAGGTGGACTTCATCCTCGGGCTGCGCGCCGACGCGGCCGGACGGACCTTCGTCCTCGGTGAGTTCGGCCGGCTGCTGGGCCGCGTCGACCAGGGTGGGCTGCCGCACTACGCGCCGGCGCCGGATCCGGTCTACGCGCGGGGCGTCGCGCTGGTGGAGGCGGTCGACCGGGCCCGGGGCGGGCAGCCGCCGTCAGCCGAGGACGATCTCGACGATCCGTGGGGGCGCGGGGACGCGTTCTTCACCCGGGTGGCCGACGAGATCGACGCCACGATCCGGCCCCTGGTGGCCGCCCTGCTGCCCGGCTGAGCCCCGCGTACCCTCGAAGCGTGCGAAAGCGACTGCGCCACCTCCCGTCCGGCCTCGGCGCCTCGGCCGCCCTGCTGCTGGTCGGTGTGCTCGTCGGCGGTCTGCTGCGCGGCGGCGCCGGCATTGCCGGGGCGGCCGCCGGCGTCGGCCTGGTCGCGGCCAGCTACACGGTCGGCAGCCTGGTCATCGCGTGGGCCGACTCCGTCGATCCCAAGCTGATCCTTCCGGTGGGCCTGACCACGTACGCGCTGAAGTTCACCATCATCGGCGTCGTGATGAGCGCCATCGCCGACAGTGGATGGCCCGGCCTCAAGCCGATGGGTGTCGCCGTTCTGGGCAGTGTGCTCGGCTGGGTCGTGGCGCAGGCCTGGTGGACCTGGCACGCCCGCATCGCGTACGTGGAGCTGTGAGTCACATCCGGGAAGCCTGAGCGCCAACTGGGAGTAATGAACGGGAGATAACGGTCTGGTGTCCGTTGTCTGAGTTCCTTGGCGAGATGGGCTGGCCAACTGGCTTCCGAGTAGTAGGGTGTGACGCGCACCGGAGATACCGGCCCTCGATGTCGGACACCCCCGCTAGCGTCAGGCGGCGGGGGTCGGTGCACATCACCCTCGCAGCGACTGATATGGTTCGCGCGTCATGGCCGGTGACCAGCCTTCGAAAGAGCATCGAGACGCTATGTCCGATGCCTCTCTCGGATGGACGGCGCTGAGCTACCTGATCGCCGGAATCGGATTCTGGGGATTCATCGGGTGGCTGGCTGACCACTGGCTCAGGACAGGCGGGATTGCGATCGGCATCGGTTGCATCCTCGGCGCAGCGGCCGGGATCTACCTGACCATGCGCCGGCTCGGGGCCTGACGGTTGGAAGGGGTGCGGTGAGCGGACAGTCAAGCGTTCTCGCTGGAGGGATTCCATGGCCACCCAGCGTCAACGACTTCTATCTGCCCGGTTATTTCTATCCGTGGATCACCAAGTTCACCGTCATGGTGTGGATCGCGGTCGCACTTGTTCTGATCTTCTTCCTGGTCTCGTACCGGAAGCCGAAGCTGGTCCCGTCGAAGGCCCAGTGGATGGCGGAGTCGGTCTACGGTTTCGGCCGTAACGGCATCGCCGGCGATGTGATCGGGCCGGAGGGCATCCGTTTCGCGCCATACATCGTCACGTTGCTGTCCTTCGTCGGTGTGATGAACCTGTTCGCCATCATTCCGTTCTTCCAGATTTCACCGTCGGCGCACATCGGCTTCCCCGCCGCGCTCGCGCTGATCAGTTGGGTGCTCTACATCTACGTGGGCATGCGCAAGCACGGGCCGTTGCGCTATCTCAGGTTGATGACGATGCCGTCGGGCGCGCCGCTGTGGCTGATGCCGATCCTGATCCCGCTGGAGTTCCTGTCGAACTTCATCGTCCGGCCGTTCACTCTGGCCGTCCGGCTCTTCGCCAACCTGTTCGCCGGCCACTTCATCCTGTTGGTGTTCACCCTCGGCGGTTTCGTCCTGCTCAATTCGAGCACGCTGGCCATCAAGCCGATCTCGGTCGTGTCGTGGGCGATGGACATCGTCCTGACCTTCCTGGAGTTGCTGGTGGCGCTGCTGCAGGCATACGTCTTCGCCATCCTCAACGCGGTCTACCTGCAGACTTCGCTGACCGAAGAGCACTGACCGGTCCCATAGATTTCGTCGTCCCAAAATTCCCCGCGTGAGGGTCACGTGGGCAATCAGGAGGAATCCCGTAATGATTCTCGCCGCAGGATCCGGAGTGTCCGGCAGTCTCGCCGCGATCGGCTACGGTCTGGCCGCTATCGGCCCGGCCATCGGAATCGGCCTCATCTTCGCCGCGTACATCAACTCGACCGCCCGCCAGCCCGAGTCGGCCGGCCTTACCCGGACCTACCTGTTCCTCGGCTTCGTTCTGGTCGAGGCGCTGGCGTTGTTCGGTATCGCCTTTGGTTTCGTCTGGCAGGCCGGAAAGTAAGAAGGTAAGCGTTCCGACGGCCGGGTAGTCGCGAGACGACCGGTGGTCGGATACGCCGGCAGCTTTGCCCTCAACGGCTCCCAGGGAGGGGTTCCCATGCACGTACTGGCGGCGGACACGCCGAACCCGGTCCTGCCGATCTGGCAGGAGCTGGTGCTCGGCCTGGTCGCGTTCGGCGTGCTCTACTTCGTGTTGCGCAAGTACGTCTTCCCGCGGATGGAGGACACCTTCAAGGCCCGGGTCGACGCGATCGAGGGCGGGATCAAGCGGGCCGAGGAGCGGCAGGCGGAGGCCAACGCGCTTTTCGAGCAGTACAAGCAGCAACTGGCCGAGGCTCGGACCGAGGCCGCGAAGATCCGTGACCGGGCACACGCGGATGCCAACCAGATCCGCGAGGACATGCTGGTTCAGGTCCGCGAGGAGCGGGACCGCATCCTCGAGACCGGTCAGCAGCAGCTCGACCAGCAGCGGGCCACGATCGTGCGCGAACTGCGCGCGGAGATCGGCGACCTGGCTGTCGACCTGGCCAGCAAGATCGTTGGTGAGGCGCTCACCGACGAGGTCCGTCGCCGGGGCACCGTCGACCGGTTCCTGAACGATCTCGAAACGGCCAGCTGATGCAGACCAGTACGGATCGGGACGCCTACCGGGCGGCGGAGCAGAAGCTGGAGGCGCTGGCCTCGGCCACGGCTCCGGATCGGCTCACCGAGATCGCCGACGAGGTTCTCGCGGTGGCCGACCTGCTGGGCCGGGAACCGCGACTGCGCCGCGCGCTGGCCGACTCGGTCCGCGACGGGCGGGAGCGGTCCGAACTGCTGAGCGGTCTGCTGTCCGGCAAGGTCGGCGACGACGCGGTGGAGTTGATCTCCGCCCTGGTCGCCGGCCGTTGGTCGGCGCCGGCCCAACTGCTCGACTCGGCGGAACGGCTGGGGGTGGCGGTGCTGCTGGCCGCCGCGCACCGGGCGGACGAGTTGGGTGAGGTGGAGGACGAGCTCTTCCGGTTCAACCAGGTCGTCGACGGCTCGCCACAGCTGGCCGCGGTGCTCTCCGATTCGACGGTGCCGGCCGAGCAACGCGGCCGGTTGGTCAGCGACCTGCTCGACGGCAAGGCGCGGCCGGTCACGGTCCGCCTGGTCCGGTTGGCACTGGTCGGCTTCGGTGGCCGGGGATTCTCGGCGTCGCTGACCCGCCTGGTCGAGCTGGCCGCCGCCAGCCGCGACCGTCAGGTGGCCTACGTCACGGCGGCATCGGTTCTCTCCGACGACGAGGAACGCCGTTTGGGTGAGCGACTGGAACAGATGTACGGTCGACGGGTATCCGTTCGGGTGAGTGTCGACCCCACCGTCATCGGCGGGCTGTCCGTCCGGGTCGGCAGCGACCTCTACGACGGAACCGTCCTACGCCGGCTGACCGAAGCCCGAAGCGCGCTGGGCAAATGACCGACTTTCACCAGCTAGAGATACAGGGGTAGTAGCGGATGGCCGAGCTGACCATCTCCTCCGACGAGATCCGTGGCGCGCTTGAGCGCTACGTCACGTCGTACAAGCCGGAGATCTCCCGCGAGGAGGTCGGTGCCGTTACCGACGCGGGTGACGGCATCGCCCACGTCGAGGGCCTGCCTTCGACCATGACCAACGAGCTGCTGGAGTTCGAGGACGGCACGCTAGGCGTGGCGTTGAACCTCGACGTACGCGAGATCGGCGTCGTGATCCTCGGCGACTTCTCCGGTGTCGAGGAGGGCCAGCGGGTCAAGCGGACCGGCCGGGTGCTCTCGGTGCCGGTCGGCGACAAGTTCCTCGGCCGGGTCGTCGACCCGCTGGGCAACCCGATCGACGCGCTCGGCGACGTCGAGAACGAGGGCTACCGGGAGCTTGAGATCCAGGCGCCCAACGTGATGGCCCGCCAGCCGGTGTCCGAGGCACTGCAGACCGGCATCAAGGCCATCGACTCGATGACCGCGATCGGCCGGGGTCAGCGCCAGCTGATCATTGGTGACCGCAAGACCGGCAAGACCACGATCGCCATCGACACGATCCTCAACCAGCGCGAGAACTGGAAGTCCGGCGACCCGAAGCGGCAGGTGCGCTGCATCTACGTGGCGATCGGGCAGAAGGCCTCCACCATCGTCTCGGTGAAGGGCACGCTGGAAGAGCACGGGGCGATGGAGTACACGACCATCGTCGCCTCCCCGGCGTCCGACCCGGCCGGATTCAAGTACCTCGCCCCGTACACCGGGTCGGCCATCGGCCAGCACTGGATGTACGCCGGCAAGCATGTGCTGATCGTGTTCGACGACCTGACCAAGCAGGCCGAGGCGTACCGCGCCGTGTCCCTGCTGCTGCGCCGCCCGCCGGGCCGCGAGGCGTACCCGGGCGACGTGTTCTACCTGCACTCCCGGCTGCTGGAGCGGTGCGCGAAGCTGTCGGACGACCTGGGCGCCGGTTCGATGACCGGCCTGCCGATCATCGAGACCAAGGGCAACGACATCTCGGCGTACATCCCGACGAATGTCATCTCGATCACGGACGGCCAGATCTTCCTGGAGACCGACCTGTTCAACTCCGGCGTCCGGCCGGCGATCAACGTGGGTACCTCGGTCTCCCGGGTCGGCGGTAATGCGCAGGTCAAGCCGATGAGGCGGGTCGCCGGTCGGCTCCGCCTGGACCTCGCCCAGTTCCGTGAGTTGGAGGCGTTCTCCGCCTTCGCCTCCGACCTGGACAAGGCGTCGCGCAACCAGTTGGACCGCGGCGGTCGCCTGGTCGAACTGCTCAAGCAGCCCAACTACCACCCGATGGCGGTGGAGGAGCAGGTCGTTTCGATCTGGGCCGGTACCAACGGCAAGCTCGACGACGTGGCGCTGTCCGACGTGGCCCGGTTCGAGAGCGAGTTGCTCCAGTTCCTGCGCCACAACAAGAAGGACACGCTCGCCTCGATCGCCGCCGGCACCTGGGACGATGACGTTCAGTCCCAGCTTGACGGCGCGGTGCAGGAGTTCAAGGCCGAGTTCCAGTCCCAGAACCAGCAGCGCCAGGTCAACGAGGCTCCGGCCGAGGCCATGCAGGACGGTGAGGAGACCCAGGAATCCGTCCGGCGGGTGTCGCCGCCGCGGGGGCAGTAAGCGATGCCAGCCCAACTGCAGGCGCTGCGACGGCAGATCCGCTCGGTCAAGTCGATCAAGAAGATCACCAAGGCGCAGGAACTGGTCGCCACCAGCCGGATCGGCAAGGCGCAGGAGCGCGTGGCCGCGGCCCGCCCGTACGCGGACGCGATCACGCAGGTACTCAGCGCACTGGCGTCCAAGGCGGCGATCGACCATCCGCTGCTCGTGTCGCGCGAGCGGATCCGGCGGGCCGGGGTACTGCTGATCACCAGCGACCGCGGGTTGGCCGGCGGGTACAACGTCAACGCGATCCGCAACGCCGAACAGCTCATGGCGCGGCTCCGCGAGGACGGCAAGGAATGTGTGCTCTACGTGATCGGCCGCAAGGGTGTGGGGTATTACCGGTTCCGTAACCGCCCGATCGAGGCGAGCTGGACCGGCTTCTCCGAGCAGCCGACGTTCGACGACGCCCGGCAGGTGGGCGAGACGCTGATCAAGGCGTTCGTCGCGGGTGCGGACGACGACCTGGGTGATCCGGGCCACGACGGGGTACACGGGGTGGATGAGCTGCACGTGGTCTCCACCCAGTTCCG
This sequence comes from Rugosimonospora sp., assembly GCA_036494675.1. Lineage (GTDB taxonomy): Bacteria > Actinomycetota > Actinomycetes > Mycobacteriales > Micromonosporaceae > Rugosimonospora. Next base: position 50,247 of record DASXOA010000034.1, on the reverse strand, counting down.
GTCGCTGATGACGCAGGCACCGGCGGCCAACCTGCTGGCACCGATGGCGGTCGAGCATGCCGAAGGGCTGATGCCGGCCTACGAGTTCGAGCCGGACCCGGAGACACTGCTGGATGCGTTGCTGCCGAAGTACATCAACACGCGCATCTTCGCGGCGTTGCTGGACTCGGCGGCCAGCGAGTCGGCGTCGCGCCGACGGGCCATGAAGGCGGCCACCGACAATGCGGACGAGCTGCTCACCAAGTACACACGGGTGATGAACTCGGCCCGGCAGGCCGATATCACCCAGGAGATCAGCGAGATCGTCGGCGGCGCGAACGCGCTCGCCGCGGCGGGAAGTGATGTGTGATGACTGCCTCTGTAGAGACTGACACCAAGACCGGGGTGGGGCGGGTGGTCCGGGTCATCGGCCCGGTGGTGGACGCCGAGTTCCCCCGCGACGCGATGCCCGACATCTTCAATGCGCTCCACGTCGAGGTCGAGCTGTCCAGCGGGAAGCGGACGCTGACCCTGGAGGTGGCCCAGCACCTGGGCGACAACATGGTCCGGGCAATCTCGATGCAACCCACGGACGGCCTGGTCCGGGGCGTCGAGGTCACCGACACCGGCGCCTCGATCTCGGTACCGGTCGGCGACGTGACCAAGGGCCACGTGTTCAACGCGATCGGCGAGGTGCTCAACGCCGACCCGGCGAAGCTGGAGATCAAGGACCGCTGGCCGATCCACCGGCACGCACCGGCCTTCGCCGACCTTGAGCCGAAGACCGAGATGCTGGAGACCGGCATCAAGGTGCTCGACCTGCTCGCTCCGTACGTCAAGGGCGGCAAGATCGGGCTGTTCGGCGGTGCGGGCGTAGGCAAGACCGTACTGATCCAGGAGATGATCTACCGGGTCGCCAACAACTTCGGTGGCGTATCGGTGTTCGGCGGGGTCGGGGAGCGTACCCGTGAGGGCAACGACCTCATCCTGGAGATGACCGAGACCGGCGTCATCGACAAGACGGCACTGGTCTTCGGTCAGATGGACGAGCCGCCGGGTACCCGGCTGCGGGTCGCGCTGTCCGCGCTGACCATGGCGGAGTACTTCCGCGACGTGCAGAAGCAGGAAGTGCTGCTGTTCATCGACAACATCTTCCGGTTCACCCAGGCCGGCTCGGAGGTGTCCACCCTGCTCGGCCGGATGCCGTCGGCCGTGGGGTACCAGCCGACGCTGGCCGACGAGATGGGCGAGCTTCAGGAGCGGATCACCTCGGTCAAGGGCCAGGCGATCACCTCGATGCAGGCGATCTACGTGCCGGCCGACGACTACACCGACCCGGCGCCGTCCACCACGTTCACCCACCTGGACGCGACCACCAACCTGGAGCGGTCGGTGTCCGACAAGGGCATCTACCCGGCGGTGGACCCGCTGGCCTCCAGCTCCCGGATTCTCGCCGCGGAGTACGTGGGCCAGGAGCACTACACGGTGGCGTCCGAGGTGAAGCGGATCCTCCAGCGGTACAAGGACCTGCAGGACATCATCGCCATTCTCGGCATGGACGAACTGTCCGAGGAAGACAAGGTCACGGTGCAGCGGGCCCGGCGCATCGAGCGCTTCCTGTCCCAGAACACCTTCGTGGCCAAGCAGTTCACCGGCATCGAGGGCTCCTTCGTCTCCATCAAGGAGACGGTCGAGGCGTTCAAGAAGATCAGCGAGGGGGAGTTCGACCACTTCCCCGAGCAGGCGTTCTTCATGTGCGGTGGCCTGGAGGACCTGGAGCGCCAGGCGCACGATCTGATGAAGCAGAACGAGTAGCAGCACCCTGCGCGAAGCGGCGGCCGCCCGGTGGACGGCCGCCGCTCGCGTTCACCCGGCCGGTGTGTTGCCGACCGCCCCCGATGCCGAAGCGAATAGTCAGTCGTTTAGACTCGGGCAACCCCTCACACTCATCGCTTGAGGAGACCGTAGGTCGTGGCCAATCAGCTGCATGTCGACGTCGTATCCGTCGAGGAGAAGGTCTGGTCCGGTGAGGCCGACATGCTGGTCGCCCGCACCACCGAAGGAGAGCTGGGCCTGCTGCACGGCCACGCGCCGCTGCTCGGGCAGCTTGCCGAGCCCAGCCAGATACGGATCAAACGCCCGGAGGGCGATCTGGCCTACGACGTGGCCGGTGGCTTCATCTCGGTCGATGCCAATGGAGCCACGGTCCTCGCGGAGAGTTGCCAGCCCGCGTCCGCCGACGCGGCCCACTAAGCCGCGACGCCGATGCGGATCATTGAGTGGATCGGAATCGGCGTTCTCATATTGCTCTGCGCGCTGGGCGGGCTCTTCGCCCGGCGTGAGATCATCGCTCGGGGTGGCGGCACGATCGAGTTGAGCTTCCGGCTCTCCACCATGATCACCGGCCGCGGCTGGTCATCGGGGATCGCCCGGTTCGACGGCGACGAGCTGCGCTGGTACCGGGTCTTCAGCTTCGCGTTGCGGCCGAGCCGGGTGTTGTCCCGGCGCGGCCTCGCCGTTCAGGGCCGCCGGGTTCCGGACTCCCCGGAGCTGCTGGTGCTGCCGGACGACTGGGTGATCGTGCGCTGCACCAGCAACCGGGCGCCGGTGGAGATCGCGATGGCCGAGGCCACGCTGACCGGGTTCCTGTCCTGGATCGAGGCGGCCCCGCCCGGCGGCGCGGGCATCCGGATGGCCGCTCGCTGAGCGTTTTCGCGTTCCCGGCGCTTGCTTGTCCCGTGGCTGCTTGTCCCCGAGGCCGCGTTCCCGGTGCTCGCTCGTCCGGTGCCGGGACGTCAGCCGGTGGCGGTCCAGAGTCGGCTCGTGCGGCCGTCCTCGACGGCGACCAGCAGCCGGCCGCCGGCTCCGGCGAGGCCGACCAGTCGCTGACCGCCCGTCGGTACAGCGGCGGGCAGCTTCAGCTCCCTCCACGAGGCCAGATCCCGGCTGGCCCACAGCCGGTACCGGGTTCCGTCCCCGATCAGCGCATAGGCGCGCTGGGACGCCCCGACGGCCAGCCCGGTGACCACGGGCAGGCCGGTACCCGTGAACGTGCCGAACCGGCCGGTCGCACGCCAACCGCTGCCGGTACCGAGCCAGGCGCCGAAGCCGTCGCCGCGCTCACCGACGGCGAGCACCCCGTTCCCGTACGGGGCGGCCCGCTCCAGCGCCTCGTCCTCGGCACTCGCGGGAACCGCCTCCCGCCGCCAGGAGAGGCCGTCCGGTGAGGTCCACACGGCCGGGTCGCGGGCGGCCGTGCGGCTGCCGGGTGTCCGTATGCTCCCGACGACGGTGAATCCGCCGGCCACAGCGGCCACGCCGGATCCGCCGGATCCGCCGGACCCGCCGGACCCGCTGATCGTGCCGGGAGCGGGGCTGGCCGATCCCGTGACCGTGCCCGGAGCGGGTCCGTCCGGGCCGCCGGCCGCGTCCAGCGCCGTGGTCTGCCCGCGGGCGTCGGATTCCAGGGCCGGGTCGGCGTCGATGCGCCGGAAGCCCCGGCCGTCGGCGGCGAACCAGACCGCCGCACCGGCCTGTCCGTTGGCGTCGCGCCAGGTGCCGGTGAGCAGCCAGCCGGCCGGCCCCGCCGCGACCCGGCCGACGCCGATCGCGTCCGGGCCGCCGTACAGCTCGAATGCCGCCGGTACCTCGTCCAGCCGCCCGCCGGCGGTGGAGATCCAGGTGCTGGTGCGCGGATTGGCGTGCACGCCGCCGGCCGTCGAGCCCACGGCCGCCACGTCGCCTCCCCGGCACGCGATCGCGGACAGCAGCTGATCGGGGCCGTACACAGAGGTCGGATGGAGGGGAACCGCGGCCCAGGTTTGAGCGTCGGCGCTGGTCCACAGGGCCGGGGCCGTGGACCCGTCCGGCGCCAGGTACCCGCCGGCGGCGTACCAGTGGCCGGGGCAGGCGGCCACATCCCGCACCTCGACCCGGCCGCCGCCGCCCGCCGGGCCGCCGCTCGTCGCGCCGCCGCCCGCCGCACCGCCGCTCGTTGGGCCGGCGCTCGTCGGGCCGCCGCCGCCCGGCAGGGTCACGGCCTGCCACGCCGGGCCGGTGGTCGGGTCGGCCGGCCGGCCGCTGGCGGATTGGCCGCCCGCGGCGCCGTCCCCGCCCGGAGCGCGGTCCGTGCACCCGGCAGTGAGCAGGACCGCCAGGATCGCCGAGCTAGCCGGGATCCGCCACCAGTTCGACCTCGTACCCATGCCCGTCCTCCAGGTACCCGGCGTAGTGATCGGGCCCGCCCGCGAGCGGGTGCCGATCCGGGAACATCAGCGTCCAGCCGTGCTCCGCCGCCTCGGCGACCAGTTCGTCCACCCGTTCCCGGGTGCCGGCGTGGAACGCGAGGTGGTTGAGGCCCGGCGCGCACCGGTCGTGAACCTTCCCGGACAGCGCCGGCGACTGCTCGATCACCACGTACGTGTCGCCACAGCGCCAGGATCGCCCGTCGGGCCAGTTCTGGTACGGCTCCCAGTTCAGCGCCGTCAGCAGCCAGCCCCAGGTCGTCTCGGCGGCCGGCAGGTCGGGTACCCAGACTTCGACATGGTGCAGGCTCACCGCCCGCCGCCCGGCACCCACTTCACGTCGCCGTCCGGGTTCGCCGTCCGGGACAGGATGAACAGCAGATCGGAGAGGCGATTGAGGTATGTGACCGCGAGCGGGTTGGTGCGCTCCTCGTCCTGTTCGTACAGCGCCCAGGCGGTCCGCTCGGCGCGCCGGGATACGGTACGGGCGACGTGCAGCAGGGCGCCCCCGGGCGTCCCGCCAGGCAGGATGAACGAGTCCAGGTTGGCCAGTCGCGCGTTGAACTCGTCGCACCAGCCCTCCAACCTGGTGACGTAATCTTCGGTGATTCGCAGCGGCGGGGACTTCGGTTCCGCCACGATCGGGTTGGACAGGTCGGCGCCCACGTCGAACAGGTCGTTCTGCACCACGGTGAGGACGCCCCGTACCTCGCCGGGGAGCTGGCCCATCGCCAGTGCGACGCCGATCGCGGCGTTGCATTCGTCAGTGTCGGCGTAGGCGGCGAGACGCGTGTCGGTCTTGCGGACCCGCGAACCGTCGCCGAGTCCGGTCGTGCCGGCATCGCCGGTCCTGGTGTAGATGCGGGTGAGGTGTACGGCCATGAAGCGAAGCCTAGTGGCGGATACCCCTACGATTGCCGGCGTGGACATGATCCGGGTGGTCGGTAATGCGCGCCTGTCGGGCGAGGTGGCGGTGGGCGGGGCGAAGAACTCCGCGCTCAAGCTGATGGCGGCGGCCCTGCTCGCCACGGGCCGGTCGGAGATCTCGCAGGTACCGAAGATCACCGACATTCTGATCATGGCCGAGGTACTGCGCCGGCTGGGCTGCGACGTGACCTTCGCCGACGGCGTGATCTGCGTCGACGCCCCGGAGAAACCGGGCACCGAGGCCGACTACGACCTGGTACGGCGGCTGCGCGCGTCGATCTGCGTACTCGGCCCGCTGCTGGCCCGGCGCGGGTACGTGCGGGTGGCCCACCCGGGCGGCGACGCGATCGGATCGCGCGGGCTGGACATGCACATCGCGGGCCTGACCCGGATGGGTGCGGAGATCGTCAGCGAGCACGGTTTCGTGATCGCCTCGGCACCCTCGGGGCTGCAGGGCGCCACCATCTGGCTGGACTTCCCGAGCGTGGGTGCCACCGAAAACCTGCTGATGGCGGCGGTACTGGCGGACGGCGTCACGGAGATCGACAACGCGGCCCGCGAGCCGGAGATCGTGGACATCTGCCAGATGCTGATGGGCATGGGTGCGCACATCTCCGGTGCGGGCACCTCCAAGCTGCTCATCGAGGGCGTACCGGAGTTGCATCCGGTGGCGCACCAGACGGTGGGCGACCGGATCGTCGCCGGTACCTGGGCGTTCGCGGCCGCCATGACCCGGGGCTCGGTCACCGTACGGGGGGTCAACCCGACGTTCCTGGAGATCGCGCTGGACAAGGTGATCAGTGCCGGCGGCGAGGTGATGACCGAGCCGAACGCGTTCCGGGTCACCATGGACCGCCGGCCCCGCGCCGTGGACGTCTCGACCCTGCCCTACCCGGGGTTCGCCACCGACCTGCTGCCGATGGCGGTCGGGCTGGCCTCGGTCAGCGAGGGCACCTCCCTGATCACCGAGAACATCTTCGACGGCCGGTTCATGTTCATCAACGAGATGGCCCGGCTCGGTGCGGACATCCGCACGGACGGGCACCACGCGGCCGTTCGGGGTCGGGACCGCCTGTCTTCGGCGCCGGTACGGGCGACCGACATCCGGGCGGGTGCCGGTCTGGTGATGGCGGGCCTGTGCGCGGACGGCGTCACCGAGGTCAGCAACGTGCACCACATCGACCGCGGGTACCCGAACTTCATCGCGGACCTGCAGGGACTGGGTGTGGCCGTGGAGCGCCTGGTAGCCCCGGAAGAGCCGTCGTTCGACTTCTGAGCGCTTCCGGCCGGTTGTTCCGGCGGTCCGGGATCGCGAACGCCGCGGCGGCCGGCGAGGGGCTCAGACGGCCCCGTCGGTCAGCCGGCGGGCCCGGTCCAACTCGGCCTCGAAGACCAGCACGTGCATCCAGCCGTCGCCGGCCGGTGCCACCGTCGCGCGGATGCCCGCCCGGCCCAGCAGTTGGCGCAGCGCCCGGGCCACCGCCCGGTCCTCGACCGTTGCGACCGGTCTGAGCAGTCCGAAGTCGTTCGTCGTCCGCTCTGGAATGACGGTCTTGAACTCGCTGCTGGAAGACCAGCGCAGGATCCCTGCGAGAATGCCGATCACACCGAAGGCGACCAGTGGGCCGGCGATATACATGCTGGCGAGGGGCACGTGCCCAGTCTCCCACCCGGCGATCCGGTGCGCAGCCGGTTGGTCGGGCCGGCTGATCGTCCGTTCAGGCGGCCCGGCTAGGGTGCTTGCCAAGGTTGCCACGAGCAGGGGAGAGGACTGAGATGACGGGTCGTCTCGCGGTCATCGGGGCCGGGTTGATGGGTTCCGGAATCGCACAGGTCGCCGCGCAGGCCGGCTGGTCGGTCGTGCTGCGCGACCTGACCACCCAGGCCACCGGTCGGGGGCTGGCGGGCATCGAGAAGTCGCTGGAGAAGTTCGCCGGCAAGGGAGTCATCCCCGCCGACGCGGTCGGCACCACGCTGGGCCGAATCACCACCACCACCGATCTCGACGCGGCCGCCGACGCGGACATTGTGGTCGAAGCGGTCTTCGAGCAGCTTGACGCCAAGCAGGAGGTGTTCCGGGCGCTGGACAGCGTGTGCAAGGACGGCGCGGTGCTGGCCACGAACACCAGCGCGATCCCGGTCACCCAGATCGCCGTGGCCACCTCGCGTCCCGAATCGGTCGTCGGTACCCACTTCTTCTCGCCGGTACCGCTGATGAAGCTGTGCGAGTTGGTGCGCGGGTACAAGACGTCGGACGCGACACTGGCCACCGCGAAGGCGTTCGCTGAGGAGGTCGGGAAGACCACGATCGTCGTGAACCGCGACATCGCAGGGTTCGTCACGACTCGGCTGATTTCCGCTCTGGTGGTCGAGGCGGTGAAGCTGGTCGAGAGCGGTGTGGTCTCGGCCGAGGATCTGGACATCGCGTGCAAGCTGGGCTTCGGCCACCCGATGGGCCCGTTGGCCACCACCGACCTCACCGGCGTCGACGTGCTGCTGCACGCGACGAAGAACATCTACACGGACACCGCCGACGAGAAGTTCTTCCCGCCGGAACTACTCCAGCGCATGGTCGCCGCCGGCGATCTGGGCCGCAAGACCGGCCAGGGCTTCTACTCGTACTGAGGCGACCGGTCGCGGGCCGGGCCGGACCGGTCGCGAACTCACGACACGAAGACGCCGCCCGGATCCCCGATCCGGGCGGCGTCGTGACACACCCGACGGCTCAGCTGTCCTTGCCGGCCCGCCAGCGGAAGGTGCGCACGGCCAGTACGAGGCCGCCGACCGCCCACAGGACGAGGATCAGTGCCAGCCGGACGTGCTCCCAGCTGTGTGCCGCCTCCTGCTGGGCGAACGAGTCGGGCAGGAACACCGAGCGGTACCCCTGGGCGATCCACTTCAGCGGGAAGAGCGCGCCGACGTGCTGGAGCCAGTCCGGCAGGTCGGTGAACACGAAGTACACGCCGGACAGGAACTGCAGAACCAGGGCGATCGGGGTGATCGTCGCCGGGGCGGACTTGCCGCTGCGCGGTACCGACGAGAACGCGATGCCCAGCAGCGACCCGGCGGCGGTGCCCGCGACGGTGACCCAGACGAACGTGACCCAGCGGTGCCAGTCACTGGGCAGGCTCACCTTGCCCAGCGCCGAGGCGATCGCCAGCAGCACGATCGACTCCAGCACCACCATGGTCAGTACCATCACGATCTTGCCGAGGAAGTACGAGGCCGGCGGCATCGGCGTGCCTTCCAGCCGCTTGAGGATGCCCTTGTCCCGCTCGATCGAGATCTGGATCGCCAGGGTCTGGAAGCACACCCCGAACAGCCCGGAGGCGAGGATGCCAGGCACGAAGTACTGGGAGAAGTTGATGTTCCCGGGGATGTTGTAGTTGAGTACCGAGCCGAAGATCAGCAGCAGGATCACCGGGAAGGCGAGGGTGAACACCACCGACTCGCGCTGCCGGAAGAATTCCTTGACCTCCAGCTTCCCGCGCTCCCAGCCGATCCGGGCGGCGTGAATCGGGCCGCGTCCCACCGCCACCGTGGTCGTGGCCATCAGTGCTCTCCCTTGCCTGCGTTGATCATGGTCAGGTAGATGTCCTCCAGGGTCGGCCGGGCCACGGTCAGGCCCGGTACCTCGCCGCCGAACTCGGCCGCCAGCTTCGACACCTGCGCGGTCGGCGTGTCGGTGGAGACCGACTCGCGGCCGTTGCGCCCGTCCCAGCTGACCACCGTCGCCGCGGTGGACCGGCCGCCGAGCGTCGCCGGGGTGGCCACCTCGATCATCCGGCCGGCGTCGATCACACCGACCCGGTTGGCCAGTGCCTCCGCCTCGTACAGGTAGTGCGTGGTGAGCAGGATCGTGGTGCCCTCGGCGGACAGCCGGTGGATCAGCTCCCAGAACTCCTGCCGCGCCTCCGGGTCGAAGCCCGTGGTGGGCTCGTCGAGGAAGAGCAGTTGAGGCCGGCCGACGATGCCCAGCGCCACGTCCAGCCGGCGGCGCTGACCGCCGGAGAGCGTAACGGCGCGGGCGTTCGCCTTCTCGGCGAGGCCGACCGCCTCGATCACCTCGGCCGGGTCGCGCGGTGCCGGGTAGTACAGGGCGAAGTGCTCCACCACCTCCCGTACCGTCAGGGCCTCGAACTCCCCGGTGGACTGGAGCACGATGCCCACGCTGGCGCGCCAGTCCCGGGTCGGGTGCCTGGGGTCGAGCCCCAGCACGGTCACCTCGCCCGCGGTCCGGGGCCGGTACCCCTCAAGGATTTCCACCGTCGTGGTCTTGCCAGCGCCGTTCGGGCCCAGGAGCGCGAAGCACTCCCCCCGGACCACGTCCAGGTCCAGGCCCTCGACGGCCACATGATCGCCGTATGTCTTCTGCAACCCGCGGACTCGGATCGCGACGTCGTCTGCCATGCGACCAGGGTGCCCGACCGCCGGGGTGGGCCGATACAGTCCCCGGGTGGAATGGCAGGCCACCCTGAGAACTAGCTCACACCCACCCTTGCTACCGGTGAGTAAACTCCCGGGGATGTCGTACCGACTGGACGGGCGCGACCGGGCGTGGGTGATGCGGACCTACGCCGGGCACTCCTCGGCGGCCGCGACGAACGCGCTGTTCCGGCGCAACCTGGCGAAGGGGCAGACCGGCCTCTCGGTGGCGTTCGACCTGCCGACGCAGACCGGGTACGACCCGGATCACGAACTGGCGCGCGGCGAGGTCGGCCGGGTCGGGGTGCCGGTGTCCCACCTCGGCGACTGCCGGACCCTGTTCGAGGGCATCGCCCTCGGCGACGCGAACACGTCGATGACGATCAACGCGACGGCGATGTGGCTGCTGGCGCTGTACGTGAGCGTCGCTTCGGAGCAGGGCACGCCGCCGGACGCGCTCGCCGGCACGACGCAGAACGACATCGTCAAGGAGTACCTGTCCCGCGGCACGTACATCTTCCCGCCGGGGCCGTCGCTGCGGCTGACCACCGACCTTGTCGCGTGGACCGTCCTGCACGCTCCACAGTGGAACCCGGTGAACATCTGCTCGTACCACCTTCAGGAGGCGGGGGCCACGCCGGTACAGGAGGTGGGTTTCGCGCTGTCCACGGCGGTGGCGGTGCTGGACGCGGTACGCGAGTCCGGGCAGGTGCCCGTGCGGCGTTTCGGGGAGGTCGTTTCCCGGGTCTCCTTCTTCGTCAACGCCGGCGTGCGCTTCGTCGAGGAGATGGCGAAGATGCGCGCGTTCGTGATCCTGTGGGACCGGATCACGTTCCAGCGGTACGGGGTGACCGATCCCCGTCAGCGCCGCTTCCGGTACGGCGTGCAGGTCAACTCGCTCGGCCTGACCGAGGCGCAGCCGGAGAACAACGTGGCCCGCATCGTGCTGGAGATGCTCGGCGTGACGCTGTCGCGGGACGCGCGGGCCCGTGCGGTGCAGCTTCCCGCCTGGAACGAGGCGCTCGGCCTGCCCCGGCCGTGGGATCAGCAGTGGTCGCTGCGGATGCAGCAGGTACTGGCGTACGAGTCGGATCTGCTGGAGTATCCGGACCTGTTCGAGGGATCCCGGGTCGTCGAGGAGCTCACCCAGTCCATTGTGGACGGTGCGTCGGCGGAGTTGGATCGGGTACTCGACCTGGGCGGCGTGGTGACCGCGGTGGAGAACGGATACCTCAAGAGCGCACTGGTCTCCTCGCTCGCCGCCCGCAGGCGGCGGATGGAGGCCGGCGAGGACGTCGTCGTCGGGGTCAACCGGTTCGCCGAGACCGAGCCGTCCCCGCTGACCGCCGCGGGGGCGGAACCGGTCGAGACGATCGATCCTGCGGTTGAGGACGCCGCGATCGCCGCGATCCGCCGGTGGCGCGCCGGGCGGGACCCCGGCTCGGTCGCCGGCGCGCTGGCCCGGCTGCGCGAAGACGCCGGATCCACGGCGAACCTGATGCCGGCGACCCTGGAGTGCGTGCGCGTCGGCGTGACGACCGGGGAGTGGGCCGGCGCGCTGCGCGAGGTCTTCGGCGAGTACCGCGCCCCGACCGGCCTGTCGGCGTCGTCCGGGCTGTCCGGCGGCGCGCCGGATGGGGCCGTGTCGCCGGGCGGCTCGGCGTCCCCGGATGGGGCCGCGCCATCCGGCGGTCGGGTGGGCTCCGGGCTAGATGGGCCGGTGGACGGCGGGCCGGTGGACGGCGGGCTGGCCGCGGTGCGGGCCCGGGTCGCGGCCACGGCCGCCGAACTCGGGACCGGACGGCTGCGCATGCTCGTGGGCAAACCGGGACTCGACGGGCACTCCAACGGCGCGGAGCAGATCGCGGTACGGGCCCGGGACGCCGGCTTCGAGGTCGTATACCAGGGCATCCGGCTGACCCCGGCGCAGATCGTCGCCGCCGCCGCGCAGGAGGACGTGGACCTGGTCGGCCTGTCGGTGCTGTCCGGATCGCACCTGGCGGCGGTGCCGGCCGTACTGGAGGGGCTGCGGGCGGCCGGGCTGCCGGACGTACCGGTGGTGGTGGGCGGCATCATCCCCGAACGTGACGCCGGGACGCTCCGGGCGGCCGGGGTGGCGCGCGTGTTCACCCCGAGGGACTTCGCGCTCACCGGCATCGTGGACGAACTGGTGACGGTCGTACGGGAGGCCAACGGCCTGACCGGCTGAGCCTGTGGCCCGGCCAGGCCGTTGGCCCGGCCGGCCGAGCTTGCGGGAGCGGCCAGGCCGTTGGCCCGGCCGGCTGAGCCTGCGGGAGCCGGCCCGCGTCCCCCGCCGGTACGCTTCCGTGATGCTGTCCGTGGCCAACCTGACCCGCCGGTTCGGCGAGCGTGTCGTGCTCGACCGGATCAGCTTCACGGTGACCGCCGGGGAGGTGTGCGCCGTGATCGGGTCCAACGGCTCCGGCAAGACGACCCTGCTGCGGTGCGTCGTCGGCGCCGATCGCACGGACGGCGGGCAGGTGCGGCTCGACGGCCGGCCGATGACCGAGACCGATCCCGTCGTCCGGGCCTCGGTCGCCTGCGTTCTCGACGACGTCGACTTCTTCCCCGATCTGTCAGTCGGCGAGCATCTCGACCTGCTGGCCTACGCGCACGGTGGGCGGGAGCCCGGCGCGGTGGAGGAGGTCATCGCCGAACTGGGCCTGGCCGACGCCCGCGACCAGTTGCCCGCCACGCTGTCCAGCGGGCAGCGGCGGCGCCTCGCCCTGGCGTCCTGTTTCGTCCGGCCGCGCCGGCTCCTGGTGCTGGACGAGCCCGAGCAGCGCCTGGACGTCGAGGGCCGGGAATGGCTCACCCGGGCGCTGCTGCGGGAGCGGGAGGCCGGCACCGCCGTGCTGCTCGCCTCGCACGACGCCGACCTCGTGGCCGCGGTGGCCGACAGTCACCTTGAGTTGGGGTCGGCGGATTGAGCCCGGCGATCGGGTCCACGGCCGCCGTGGAGGCGGCCTGGCCGGTACCGCCCGCGCCCACGGTGCCCTCCGCCTGGCGGCTGCGCAGGCGGTTGCGCGCGGGGCGGCGCCCGCACGGTGGCGGCCGGGCCGGGGACATCTACCTGGCGCTCATGGTGATCGTGATGTTCGGCGCGGTCGCGCCGCGGTACCTGAACCGGTACCTGGCACATCCGGCGGGCGCCCCGGCCCCGGTGGCGACCCGCTGGTGGCTGATGATCGCGCTGGCCGTGGCGGCCGCGGGGTTGGCCTGGCAGGCGCTGCGCACCCTCGGCCCGCTGCTGGCCATGCCGTCCACCCAGACCTGGTGCGTGGCGAGCCCGGTGGACCGTCGCGGCTGGCTGATCACCCCCTTCGGGTACCTGCTGTTGGGCGCCGCGCTGGTCGGCGCCGGGCTGGGCGCGGTCGGCGCGCTGCTGGCCGGCGCCACCGCCGATACCGGGGCCGGGGCCGGCGCGATCGGGAGCGTGGCGGCGGCCGGGAGCGGGGCCGCGGGCGTCGGCGTGGCGGCGGCGATCTCCGCGGCCGTCGCGGTGGCCCTTGCCGGGTTCGCCAGCGTCGCGCAGACCCGGCGGTGGCACCCGGCCGAACGCATCCCGGCCCTGCTCGGGCTCGCCGGCGCGGTGGTGGTCATCGGGCTGCGCTACGCGCACGTGGTACCGGGTACCCCGTCGCCACCGGCCCTGTGGCCGGCCCTGGTCGCGGTGCTCGCCGCGGTGCTGGCCGCCACCATCGCGCTGCGACACCTGGGTCGGGTCGACCGGGCGGCACTCGCGTCCGGTGCGCCGCTGGCCGGGGCGGCCGCCTCTGCGGCGATCTTCATGGACCCCTCGCTCTTCTCCGGTGTCGTGGAGGCGAGGCGCTGGCGTCGGGCGGGTCGCGTCGGGCGGGCCGGGCGCCGGCTGCGGCCCGGGCCCCGCTGGGCTGTCCTCCTGCGGGCGGAGTTGCGACGGCTGCCCCGGCGGCCCCAGGCCCTGGCGATCTGGGCCGGGCTGCTGCTCGTGCCGTACGGGTTGGCGCTGGTCGCACCGGAGGCGGCCGGCGCGGGTCGGCTTGTGGCCGGGTACCTGGCCGGCAACCGGCTGGCCGCCGGGCTGCGTGCGGTCTGCCGCTCGCCGGCGCTACGCCGCAGCCTCGGCGGTACGGACCGGCGGCTGCACCTGGTGCACCTGGTGGTACCGGGCACCGGCGTGCTGCTGTGGTGGCTCGCCGGCAGCGGGCTCGCCGCTCCGCGCCCCAACCAACTCGTCTTCGTCATCGGCCTGGTGTTCGCGGTGTACCGCAACGCCGCCGCGCCGCCCGTGGACTACGGCGGTTCGGTGGTGGACACGCCGTTCGGTCTGGTCCCGGTCGGCATGCTCCGCCAGGTGCTGCGCGGCCTGGACGTGGTCGCCGTGCTGGTGTTCCTCCAGCTACTGCTGCCGGCCTGACCGGCCCGGCAGGTTCGGCGTCGCGGCGCAGGCCCGGCCGGGGCTCGGCGTCGCGGCGCAGGCTCGGCGTCGCGGCCGGGCTCAGCCGTCGCGGCCGTTCTCAGCGTCGCGGTCGGGCGCCGGGATCCGCCGGTAGCCGCAGCGTGTCCGCCGTACCGGAATTCGCCGTGCCGGGATCCACCATGCCGGAACTGGCCGCCCGCCGGGCCGCCTTCTCCGCCTTGCGGCGCCTGCGCCGGCGCCGTGCCCAGACGAAGAACGCCACGATCGCCGCCAGGAAGACCACGATCAGCACCGGCAGGACGATCGCGACCAGCGACATGACCGTGCTGAACACGTCCTCGATCGTGCTCGCCACCGGCGCGCCGAACCCGAGCGTGGACACGTTGATGACGGGTCGAGCGGTCGCCTTGACCCCGTGCACGCACAGCGCGATCAGCGCACCGGTCGCGATCGGTATCCACTGGTGGCTGCTGAAGAAGCTGCCGGGGTCCGTCACCATCTCGGTCTTCGCTCCGGACGCGGCGCCGAACGACAGCCCACCCGCGGTCGGCCGGATCACCGTGTGCACCACGTCGTTGAGGTGGTCGACGATCGGAACCTTGTCGGCGACCATCTCGACGGCAAGCAGCACGACCAGGATCGCCAGGACCCAGCCGTTGCTCAGCCACTGCCAGCTGTGCGGCAGGTCCACCAGCCCCGTGTACCGGTCGAGCAGGCCGAGCGCCAGCAGCGGAATGTACGCGTTGAGTCCGGCCGACGCGCTCAGGCCCAACCCGGTGAGTGCCTCCAACACGACGTCCAGCATCTCATCGACGCGCCACTACGCCACCCGAGCGCGGGTCGGCGTCCCGCCCGGGCGCCGCCTTCGGCTACCCTCGCACGGTGCGGTTGGTGATTGCCCGGTGCTCGGTGGACTACATCGGTCGGCTCACGGCTCATCTGCCGCTGGCCACCCGGCTGTTGATGGTGAAGGCCGACGGGTCGGTGTCGATCCACGCCGACGACCGGGCGTACAAGCCGCTGAACTGGATGAGCCCGCCCTGCCGGATCGAGGAGGCCCCCGGCGTCTGGCGGGTGGTCAACAAGGGCGGCGAGGAACTGCGGATCACCCTCGAAGAGGTGCTCCACGATTCCTCCCACGAGCTGGGCATCGACCCCGGGCTGCGCAAGGACGGCGTCGAGGCGCACCTGCAGGAGTTGCTGGCCGCGACGCCGGGGGTGCTGCACGAGGGGTACACGCTGGTGCGGCGGGAGTTCCCGACTCCGATCGGGCCGGTCGACCTGTTCTGCCGGGACGCCGGGGGCGGCAGCGTCGCCGTCGAGGTGAAGCGGCGTGCCGGCATCGACGCGGTGGAGCAGTTGACCCGGTACCTGGAGCTGCTCAACCGGGACCCGCTGCTGGCCCCGGTTGCCGGCGTGCTGGCGGCGCAGTCGATCGCACCGCAGGCCCGTACGCTCGCCGTGGACCGGGGCATCCGCTGCGTGGTGGTCGACTACGACGCCCTGCGCGGTATCGAGCGGGACGAGCTGACCCTCTTCTGACGGCGCGGCCCGTGCCGGGACCAGAGGCGCCGCGGGGATGTGCCGGCGCCACGCCCGGGGTCAATTCGGCCGTTTTCCGCCCGACTCGCCTATCCGGCGACTACCCTCCGTATTGTGACTCGCACGTATCGCTGCGCCCCCCTCGCCCGGCCGATGGCCCGGGTCGTTGCGGGTGGGCAGTGACGTGGAGGGCGCGCGCCGAGTGGTCGCCGGACTGGTCGACCAGACGATCATGGCGTGCGCCAACGCCGCGAACACCATCCTCGCGCTGGCCCTGCTGAGCCGCAGCCGGGCCGGTGCCATGGTGCTCTCGCTCGGCCTGGCCTATCTGGTGCTCACCCTGAACCGCGCGTTCGTCGGCGAGGTGCTGATCGTGCTGGCCGCGCGGTTGGACGCCGAGCGCCGGGCCCGGCTGCTGCGTAACGGGCTGGCCATGGCGATCACGTTCGGCGTGATCGCGGTCGCCGTGTTGATGCTGGTCTGGGCGTTCCGGCCGCGCAACGGCAAGATCGACCTTCAGGACCTGGTGTGGGTGGCGCCGTTCCTGCCGGTGATCCTGCTGCACGACACCGGCCGCAGCGGGTACCTCGCGATCCGGGCGCAGGGCAGCTGCCTGGTGATCGACATGGTGTGGGTGACGACCCAGGCCGCGGTGACGACCGGGTTCCTGCTGGCCGGACAGCGGTCGGCCAGCATGATCTTCGTGAGCTGGGGAGTGGGCGCGCTGGCCGGGGCGCTGGTCTTCCTGTTCCGTACCCGGCAGTGGCCCTGGCGTGGCGATCCGCGCCAGTGGGTGAGCGAGACGAGGTACCTGTCCGGCTGGTTCACCGCGACCCAGATCATCGGCCAGATCCAGGTGCAGGCGATCAGCTTCCTGGTCAGCGGCCGGCTGTCCCAACGCGACCTGTCCGGCCTGCGCGGCGGGCAGACGGCGCTCATCCAGCCGGTACAGAACTTCATCGTGGCGGTACAGAGCCTGATCGTGCCGAGGCTGTCGCGGCTCGCCGGCGACGCGAAGGGGCGCGGGCTGCCGGAGGGCCTGTCGGCGGCGGAGCGCCTGCGCCGCCAGACCAGGCTGCTTGCGCTCGCCTTCGCCGGGCTCGCGCTCGTGTTAGTGGTGACCGTGGTGCCGCTGTCGGAGTTCGTCCTCGCCCGGCTGAGTAAGTTCGCCGACATCGCGCCGCTGGCCCTGCCGCTGTGCGTGCAGGCCGGCATCTACCTGGTCGAGTTGCCGTTCGCGGCGGCGCTGCGCGGGATGCACCGGGCCCGGCTGCTGTTCCTGCGGTACGTCGTGTACACCTCCGCGAGCCTGGCCGGCCTGGTCGCCGGCGGTGACACGGACGGGCTGCACGGCGCCGTGTGGGGGCTGACCGCCGGTGCGGCGGTCAGCCTGATCACGATGATCGCGTTCTACCGGTACGCGCTGCACCGGCTGGTACAGGCGCCACCGGACCGGGCGGAGGTCGAGCCGGTACCGAGCGTCGCCACCTGACCGGAACGGCTCACCAGCTCGACAGCGGCTTACCCTCGGCGAATCCGGCCGTGCTCTGCACGCCCACCACCGCCCGCTCGTGCAGTTCCTCCAGGTTGGACGCTCCCGCGTAGGTACACGCGGAACGCACCCCGGTCACGATGGAGTCGAGGATGTCCTCGATGCCCGGGCGCACCGGGTCCAGGTACATCCGGGAGGTGGACACGCCCTCCTCGAACAGCGCCTTGCGGGCCCGGTCGTAGGCCGACTCGTCGGCGGTGCGCCGGGTCACCGCCCGCTTGGATGCCATGCCGAAGTTCTCCTTGTAGAGCCGGCCGTCGTGGTCACGGTGCACGTCCCCGGGCGACTCGTTGGTGCCAGCGAACCAGGAGCCGATCATCACGTTGGAGGCGCCGGCGGCCAGCGCCAGGGCGACGTCGCGCGGGTGGCGCACGCCGCCGTCGGCCCAGACGTGCGCGCCGAGTCCCCGGGCCGCCGCGGCGCATTCGAGCACGGCGGAGAACTGCGGCCGGCCGACTCCGGTCATCATCCGGGTGGTGCACATCGCACCCGGCCCGACCCCGACCTTCACGATGTCGGCGCCGGCCGCGACCAGGTCCCGTACGCCGTCGGCGGTCACCACGTTTCCGGCCACCACCGGTACCGGCGGATCCAGCGCACGCACCGCGCGCAGCGCCTCGATCATGCTGTCCTGGTGCCCGTGCGCGGTGTCCACCACCAGCACGTCCACCCCGGCGGCGAGCAGCTTGTCGGCCCTTCCGGCCGGGTCGCTGACCGGGTTGCCCCGGCCGCCCGCACCCGCGCCGGCGGCCGCCGCCCCGGTGGCCGTGCCGCGCGCCGATCCGCCCGCGGTGCCCGCGATGCCCAGCGCGGCGGCCACCCGCAGCCGCCCCTGCGTGTCGACGGCGGGCTGGTAGAGGGTGGCCCGGAGAGCGGCCTTGCGGGTCAGGATGCCGACCAGTGCGCCGTTGTCGTCGACGACCGGGGCGAGCCGGTGGCGGCCGGGTGCGAGCCGGGCGAACGCGTCGCGTGGGGAGATGCCGACCGGCAGCGATTCGATCGGCGCCGACATGATCGCGGACAACTGGGTGAACCGGTCGACCTCGGCGCAGTCGGCCTCGGTCACCACGCCGATCGGCCGGTCGCCGTCCACCACCACGACCGCGGCGTGGGCGCGCTTGGGTAGCAGCGCGAGCGCGTCCGACACGGTGTCGGTCGGGCTCAGCGTGATCGGGGTGTCGTACACGACGTGGCGCTGTTTGATCCAGGTGACCACCTCGGCGACGACGTCCACCGGGATGTCCTGCGGGATGACCACCAGTCCGCCGCGCCGGGCCAGCGTCTCGGCCATCCGCCGCCCGGCCACCGCGGTCATGTTCGCGGCGACCACCGGGATCGTGGTGCCGCTGCCGTCGTGGGTGGACAGGTCGACCGCCATGCGCGAGCCGACCGATGACCGGCTGGGCGTCATGAACACGTCGTCGTACGTCAGGTCGTGCATGGGCCTTGGATGGAGGAGACGCATAACCGCCAGTATCCGTGGCGGGCACCCGGCCCCGCCGGGTAACCCTCGACACGCCCTCGCCGGCACCCCGCCAACTGTTAAGAAGAGTTTTCATCTATTGAAATCAACGGATACCTATGATCGACTTGGCGCTACCCATCAGGTACGGCACCTCACGAAGGAGCCCCCATGCGCCACCTGCTCATCCGCCTGGCGACGGCCCTCGCCGGCGCCACCGTGCTGGTCGCCCCCGCAGCCGCGTCCGCCACGGTCAACCTCGACGTCGCCGGGTTCGGCCCGGCCCACCACGCCCTCGCCGGCCACGGCGTCGGGTACAACATCAACGGGTACAACTGGGGCGGGTACGCCGCCACCGGCAGCGGGTTCACCTCGGTGTCGGCCACCTGGACCACGCCGTCCGCCACCTGCAACTCGCGCAGCGACCTGTACGCGCCGTGGGTCGGCCTCGACGGGTACGGGTCGTCCACTGTGGAGCAGACGGGCGTGGCCACCGACTGCTCCAGCGGCCGGGCGGTCAACGAGCCCTGGTACGAGATGTACCCGGCGGCCCCGGTCTACCTGTCCACCAGCTCGTACCCGGTGGCCGCGGGCAACGTCATCCACGCCTCGGTCACGTACGGCGGCGGCAGCAGCTACACGCTGAGCCTCACGAACCAGTCCCGCGGCTGGACCTACACCACCACCAAGTCGCTGAGTTCGGCCCGGCGCTCCAGCGCCGAGGTCATCATCGAGTCGCCCCCCGGCCGGTACCCGAACTTCGGCACGATCAGCTTCACCGGCTCGACCGTCAACGGCAGCAGCCTGTCCTCCTTCAACCCGGTCGCCATGGACCCCAGCAACGGGGTCTACGAGGCGCACACCAGCGCGCTGAGCGGCGGAAACTTCTCCATCGCGTACCAGCACGAGTGACCGATACACGTCGTAACAGGGTGGGTCAATCCGCCCTGTTACGACGTACTCTCACTGAGTGACTACAAGCCCTCCAGAGCATGTCGTTCCTGGCAGCCGCCGGGAGGCGGTGCCCGGTGCGCGCCGGGTCGCCGATGCCGATCCGGCCGAGACGGTCCGGGTGACCGTCATCCTGCGCCGTGCCGCGCCCCGCTCGGGCGCGCCGGCCGACACCGACGAGTTGGCTCTGGTCGAGCGGTTCGCCGAGGACCACGGGCTGTCCGTCACCTCCACCGTCCCGGCCGCCCGATCGGTCGGCCTGCTGGGCAGCGTCGCGCAGATGAACGAGGCGTTCGGCGTGCGCCTCGGCCGCTACGAGGCCGGCGGGCAGACGTACCGGGGGCGTGAGGGCGACGTCCACGTGCCGGCCGCGCTCGCCGGCGTCGTGGTCGCCGTGCTCGGGCTGGACGACCGGCCGCAGGCCCGGGCGCACTTCCGCATCGCGCACGACCCGGGCGGGGCCGGGCGCGTCGAAGGCGTGGCGCCGCGCGCCGCGACCAGCGGGTACCCGCCGAGCGAGGTCGCCAGGCGGTACGGCTTCCCGACCGACGTGAACGGCGCCGGGCAGACCGTGGCCGTGATCGAGTTGGGCGGCGGGTACCGCAGCGCCGACCTGACGGAATACTTCGCCAAGCAGGGCGTCAAGCGGCCGACGGTGAGCGCGGTCTCGGTCGACGGGGCGAAGAACACGCCCGGCGGCGACGCCGACGGCGAGGTGATGCTCGACGTCGAGGTGATCGGTGCGATCGCGCCCGGAGCGCACATCGTGGTCTACTTCGCGCCCAACACCACCAGCGGCTTCTACGACGCCGTCGCCGCCGCGCTGCACGACACCAAGCGCAAGCCGTCGATCGTGTCGATCAGCTGGGGCGAGGCCGAGGCCGGCTGGACCGCCCAGGCGATGGACTCCTACGACGAACTGTTCGCCGACGCCGGCCCGCTCGGCGTGACCGTCTACGCGGCGGCCGGCGACGACGGCTCCCGGGACAACGGCACCGGGGACAACGTCGACTTCCCGGCCTCCAGCCCGCACGTGGTGGGCTGCGGCGGCACCACCCTGTCCACGACCGGCGAGGTGGTCTGGAACGACACCGCCACCGGCAACGGCGCCACCGGCGGCGGAGTCAGTGTCCACTTCGGACTCCCGTCGTACCAGGCCAAGGCCAAGGTGCCGAAGAACCCCCAGCGCAAGACCGGGCGCGGAGTGCCGGACGTGTCCGGCGACGCCGATCCGCTGACCGGGTACCAGGTGCGGGTGGACGGGCGGGACGCCGTGATCGGCGGTACCAGCGCCGTGGCTCCGCTGTGGGCCGCCCTGACCGCCCTGGCCAACCAGCGCAGCGGCACCCGGGCCGGCGAACCGCACGAGCGGCTCTACGCCCACCCGGCCGCGTTCGTGGACATCACCAGCGGCGACAACGGCGGATACCACGCGGGTGCCGGCTGGGATGCCTGCACCGGCCTCGGCAGTCCGCGCGGCGGACAGATCGTCGGGATCCTGGGAGGCTAGCGGCGGTGATGGCACGTCGATGGTGGGTGGCCGTATTCGCGCTGGTGGCGGCCGTGACGCTGGCATGCAAGGGGCAGGAGGGTACCGGTACCGGCGGCGACCGGCCCAGCCCCCGGTCGTCGCGGACGCCGGTGGCCGGCCTGCCGTCCTCGATGGCCGCGATCGGCGACTCGATCACGGTCGGGTACGGCAGTTGCTTCACCCCCGCCGACTGCCCGCGCAACTCCTGGGCCACCGGCGACGGCATCCTGGTCGACAGCCACTACCGCCGGATCCTCGTCGACAATCCGGCGATCAAGGGGCACGCGAAGAACTACGCCCAGTCCGGAGCCACCGCGGCCGGCCTGGCGTCCCAGGCAGCCAAGGCGGCGGCGACCCACCCGGCGTACCTGACCGTGATGATCGGCTCCAACGACGCGTGCCATACCACCATGACCGCCACCTCGACCTTCGCCACGCAGATCACGTCCGCCCTGAACGCGGTGAAGGCGGCCAGCCCGCAGACCCGGATCCTCGTGGTGAGCATCCCGAACGTCTACCGGGTCTGGGAGGTCGGGCACACCAGCAGGCTCGCCAGGTCGGTGTGGTCGGTCGGGGTCTGCCCGTCGCTGCTGGCCAACCCGACCTCGACGGCCGCCGCGGACGTGGCCAGGCGGCAGGCGTTCCGGGACCGGATCGACGCCTACGATCGGCTGCTGGCCCAGGCCTGCGCGGCGTACGGGCATCGCTGTAAATGGGACGGCGGCGCGGTGCACGGGTCCACGTTCGACCTCGGCGAGCTGTCCGCACTGGACTTCTTCCATCCGAACGCGTCGGGCCAGAACGAGATCGCGAAGGTGACCTATCCGGGCAGCTTCACCTGGTGACCGCTGGGCCGCCGGTCACCGCGGGCGGCCGTGCAGGAACTTGACCGCCTTCGCGATCTGGGCCACCTGCTTCGGCGTACGGTCGAACGACAGCGCGGGCAGCAGCGAGCGCATCCGCCGCTTCGTGATCGCCTTGGGCCGGGCGAACTCGCGCAGCCCGTCGGCGCCGTGGATGCGTCCGAACCCGGAGTCGCCCACCCCGCCGAACGGCAGCGCGGGCATGCCCGCGAAGGAGATCGTCGAGTTCACCGACGTCATGCCCGAGCGCAGTTGCCGGGCCAGGGCGACGCCCCGGGTACGGGAGAACACCGCACCCCCCAGCCCGTACCGGCTGGCGTTGGCGAGCCGTACCGCCTCGTCGGCGTCGGCCACCCGGGTCACCGTGAGGGTCGGCCCGAACGTCTCCTCCTGGACCGCGGCCGCGTCCTCCGGCACGTCCACCAGGATCGTCGGCATCACGTACGGCGGCTGTACCGCGTCGGAGCCACCCAGCGCCGCCTTGCCGCCGCGGTCGAGCGCGTCGGCGATGTGCCGCCGGATCGTGTCGATCTGGCCCGGCATCGTGATGGGGCCGAAGTCGGCGTCGTCCTCCATGCCGACCCGGAGCCGGGACGCCCGCTCCACGAGCCGCTGCAGGAACGTGTCGTACACCGGGTCCGCGACATACACCCGCTCGATGCCGACGCAGGTCTGGCCCGCGTTGGTCATGCCGCCCCAGACCGCGGCGGCGACCGCGCCGTCGACGTCCGCGTCGGCGTCAACGATCATGGCGTCCTTGCCGCCGCACTCGGCGAGGACCGGGGTCAGCGACTCGGCGCAGGCGGCCATGACCTTCTTGCCGGTCGCGGTGGACCCGGTGAACGCCAGCTTGTCCACGCCCGAGCGGCACAGCGCGGCGCCCACCTCGCCGGTGCCGAACACCGCCTGAAGGACCGGCTGTTCCGGGACCACCTCGGCGAACCGGTCCACGTACCACTTGCCGATCGCCGGCGTGTACTCGCTGGGCTTGAACACCACCGCGTTGCCGGCGGCCAGCGCGTACCCGATGGACCCCACCGGCGTCAGCACCGGGTAGTTCCACGGGCCGATGACTCCGACCACGCCGAACGGCAGGTACTCCAGCCGCGACGAGTACTCGATCTGCATCAGCGAGCTGCGCACCCGCCGGGAACCCAGCACGGACCGGGCGTGTTTGGCGGCCCACGCGATGTGGTCGATCGCACCGGCCGCCTCGACGATCGCCTCGGCGACCGGCTTGCCGCCCTCCCGGCGCATCAGCTCGGCCAGCTCGTCCAGCCGGTTGGCCAGCGCCGCCCGCCAGCGCAGCAGCCGTTCCCGGCGGCCGGCGAAGCCCAGCGCGGACCACCAGGCGGCGGCCTCCCGGGCCCGGTGCACGGCGGCGGCCACATCGGCCGCGCTGGCGGCCGGGAAGCGGCCGACCTCCTCGCCGCTGGCCGGGTTGGTGGAGACCAGGTTCCCGTCCTCGACGACGGGGACCCCGGGGGTGTGGGTGGCGGTCATCACGAAAGTCTAAGTCGGATGGCTACTGGTCGGTAGCCTGTGCCGTGTCCGATCGCGCGGCCTCCCGGTCGGGCATGACAGACTCGGGCCAGACGACCAGACAGGCCTCGGCCAGGCGATCACCCATCTGGCCAGGCGACCAGCGTAGGGAGGCGGCCGTGGCCCGGCAGTTCGGCACGGTAGGCGTGGTGGGACTCGGCACCATGGGTGCCGGCATCGTCGAGGTGTTCGCCCGCAACGGCATCGACGTGATCGCGACCGAGATCAGCGACGGTGCGCTGGCGCGGGGGCGCGCCACGCTGACCGCCTCCGTCGACCGCGCGGTGGCCCGCGGCAAACTCACCGGCGCGGACCGGGACGCGCTGCTGGCCCGGGTCAACTTCGCCGTCGGGCTCGACAACCTGCGCGAGGTCGATCTGGTCATCGAGGCGGTACCGGAGCATCTCGACCTCAAGCAGCAGATCTTCGCCGAGCTGGACCGGGTGTGCCACCCCGACGCGGTACTGGCGACGAACACCAGCTCACTGAGCGTCACCGAGATCTCGGTCGCCACCCACCGGCCCAACCAGGTCGTCGGCATGCACTTCTTCAACCCGGCCCCGGTGATGAAGCTGGTCGAGGTCGTCAAGACCGTGGTCACCGCCGACGACGTGGTGGCCGACATCGAGGCCCTGTGCGTGCGGCTGGGCAAGGTCGACGTGACCATCAACGACCGGGCCGGGTTCATCGCGAACGGGCTGCTCTTCGGATACCTCAACCACGCCGCGGACCTGTACGAGGCCAGGTACGTCAGCCGCGAGGACATGGACGCGGCCATGAAGCTGGGCTGCGGACTGCCCATGGGCCCGCTCGCGCTGATGGACCTGATCGGGCTGGACACCACGTACGAGATCCTGGACACCATGTACCGGCGGGGCGGCCGGGACCGCCGGCACGCGCCGGTACCGATGCTCAAGCAGATGGTCACGGCCGGGCTGCTGGGTCGCAAGACGGGACGGGGCTTCTACACGTACGAGAAGCCGGGCTCGCCGGTGATCGTCGACGACGAGCTGACCCCGCCGCCGGCCAGCGCGGCGGCCGACCAGGCCCGACCGGTCAGCAAGGTCGGCGTGGTCGGGTCGGGCACCATGGCCGCCGGCATCATCGAGGTCTTCGCGCGGCAGGGGTACGAGGTGGTCTCGGTCACCCGGGGCCAGGAGCGTTCCGAGACCCTGCGCGAGGCGTTGCTGGCGTCGCTGACCAAGGCGGTCGTCCGCAACAAGATCACGGAGGCGGACCGGGACACGGCCCGCAGCAGGGTCACCTGGTCAGCCAGCCTGGACCACCTGGCCGACGTCGACCTGGTCGTCGAGGCAGTGGTCGAGGAGCTCACCGTCAAGAAGGCGCTCTTCGCCAGCCTGGACGAGATCTGCAAACCCGGCGTCCTGCTCGCCACCACGACGTCCAGCCTGCCGGTCATCGAGATCGCCATGGCCACCGGCCGCCCGGCCGACGTGCTGGGCCTGCACTTCTTCAATCCGGCCCCGGTCATGGCGCTGGTGGAGGTGGTGCGGACCATCCGTACCTCGCCGGAGGCGGTGGCCACGGCCAGGACGGTGCTCGCCGCGCTCGGCAAGACCGGGGTGGTCTGCGGGGACCGGGCCGGGTTCGTCGTGAACAACCTGCTCTTCCCGTACCTGAACGACGCGGTACGGATGCTGGAGGCCAGCTACTCCAACGCCGACGACATCGACGCGGCGATGAAGCTCGGCTGCGGGTACCCGATGGGGCCGTTCGAGCTGCTCGACGTCGTCGGGCTGGACGTGTCGCTGGCCATCCAGCAGGAGCTGTACCTGGAGCTGCGGGAGCCCGGCTTCGCACCCGCCCCGCTGCTCGAACACCTCGTCACGGCCGGGTACCTGGGCCGGAAGGTCGGCCGCGGCTTCCGCCGGTACGGCTGACCCGCACCGCCGGGTGATCGGGTCGAGGCGAACGTAATCTGGGGATATGAGTCCCCGTCGCAACTCCCGCCGGCGCGCATCGGAGCCGCCGATCGACCAGGAGCAGGCCCGCCGTGGAGTCGAGCGGACCCAGGCGGCGGCCGACGGGGAATGGTCGATCCGGCTGATTCCGGGCGGTTCGAGCCCGAAAGCCTACCGGTGCCCGGGTTGCGACCAGGAGATCCCGCCCGGCGTCGCACACCTGGTGGCGTGGCCGGCCGACGGCCGGGGGGACCTGAGTGACCGGCGCCACTGGCACTCGGGCTGCTGGCGGGCCAGGGACCGGCGCGCGCCGATCATCCAGCGCTCGCGCAGCGCGCCCCGGTACGGCTGAGCGTCCGGGCCGCTCTGTGGCCCGTTACCGTTGATCCGTGACCACCCCTACGCCGTCCGGCGACAACCCCGCGAGCGCGCCGATCCGCGCCAACTCGATCCTTCCCGCGCGCCGGGAGGACATCGAGTTGCACACCGCGGACGGGCTCACCCTGGTGGGCGAGTTGGCCCGACCGGTCGACCGCGATCCGGTCGCCACCCTGGTCTGCCTGCACCCGCTGCCCACCCACGGCGGGATGATGGACAGCCACGTGTTCCGCAAGGCCGCCTGGCGGCTGCCCGCGCTGGCCGGACTGGCCGTCCTGCGCTTCAACACCCGGGGCACGTCGAGCGTGCGGGGGACCAGCGGGGGCGAGTTCGGCGGGGGCGTCGACGAGCGGTACGACGTGGCCGCCGCGATCGAGTGCGCGGAGTTCGACGAGTTGCCGTCGGTCTGGGTACTGGGCTGGTCGTTCGGCACCGACCTGGCGCTGCGGTACGGCAACGAGCCCTCGGTCGTGGGCGCGATCCTGCTGTCCCCGCCGCTGCGCTTCTCCACCCCGGAGGATCTGAGCGGCTGGGCGGCGTCCGGGAAGCCGGTGACCGCACTGGTGCCGGAGTTCGACGATTACCTGCGCCCGGACGAGGCCCGGCAACGGTTCGCGGCGATCCCGCAGGCGGAGGTCGTCGGGGTACCGGGGGCGAAGCACCTGTGGGTGGGCGACGCGGAGACCGCGCTGAACGAGATCGTGAAGCGGGTGGCTCCGGCGTCGTACCCGCTGCCCGAGACCTGGGACGGCCCGATGGAGTACGGCGACGCCAGTGCGTACGCCGACCGTACGGTGGCCGCCTTCGCGGACGTACCCCGGCCGGAGTAAGAGCCTGCTGGCGCCACCGGCGAGGGCTTCCGCCGGCCGGTGGCGCACCGGCGACTACTTGGCGTCGGCGCTGACCTTCTTGCCGTTCGGGGTCTGCGGCTCGGGCTTGTCCTTGGGCTGGTTCTTGGACTTGTCGGCGTGCGCCTTCTCGGACTGGGCCTTATCGGACTGGGCTAGGTCGGACTTGTCCGGATCGCCGGCCGTGTCCGCCGAGTCCCCGTCCGGGCGGGCGGCCTCCGCGACGGCGCCGTCCGGTTGCGCAGCGTCCGAGTGGGCACCGTCCGGGTGCCCGCCATCGGGGTGCGGCCCGTCGACGAGGATGCCGTCGGCGAGAACCATGTCGCCCTGTACCTTCTCCGAAGCGGCGGCCCCGTCACCGGTCTGCCCGGCCTCGGCCTTCGCCCGGACCAGCGACTCAAGCTGGCGCCGCTCCTCGGTCAACCGCGTTTCCATCGTCCGGAGTGCCTCGTCGGCCTTCCGGACCTCCTCCATCTGCCGCGCGGCCTCGGTACGGTACTCCCCGGCCTTGCGCTTGGCGTCGGCCTCCGCCATGCGGGCCGCCTCGGCCTGCTGGTGCGCGCTCGCCGCGTGCTGGTGGGCGGCCGCCGCCTGCTGCTGAGCCGTGGCCAACTGCTGCTGCGCCTGGGTTGCCTGGTTACGCGCGTTGGCGAGCTGCCCCTGGGCCTGGTCGAGATCCTCCTGAGCCCGGCCGATCACCTGGCGGCTCGCCTCGGCTTCCTGGGTCGCCTCCGCGCTGATCCGCTGAGCCTCGGCCGATTGCCGCTGCGACTCCACGACCATCCGTTCGGCCTGCGCCCGTGCCGCGTTGAGCATCTTCTCGGCCTCGGTACGAGCGGCCTCGACGACCCGGCGAGCGGCGTCGTCGGCCCGGCTGCGGGTCTGGCCCACATACTGGTCGGCCTGCGTCTTGGCGTGGTTGGCGTACTGCTCGGCCTGGCCCCGCAGCGCCGCCAGTTCGGCGTCGATGCCGGACCGGCGTTGCTGCGCCTCGCGTTCGACCAGAGCGCGCTGTTGCTCCACGTAGGTGTCGGCGTCGCCCCGGAGCTGGTTGGCGCGCGCGGCGCTCTCGTCGCCGACCCGCTGCGCCTCCTGCTTGATCTGGAGGGCCCGCTGCTCGGCGTAGGCGTCGGCGTCGGCCCGGATCTGCCGGGCGTGCGCGGCGCTCTCCTCGGCGACTCGCTGAGCCTCCTGCTTGATCTTGGAGCGCTGCTGCTCGGCGTAGGCATTGGTGTCGATCCGTAGAGTCTCGGCCCTGGCCCTGCTCTCCTCGGCGACCCGCTGCGCCTCCTCCTGCGACGTCCGGTGCAGGTGTTCGGCCTCGCCACGCAGCCGGGCCGCGTAATCCTGGCCCTTCGTCAGCTCGGCGTTCAGCTCGGCCCGGCGCTGGGCCGCCGCGCGGTCCTCGTCGGTCCGGCGTGCGGCAAGGGCGGCCTCGAAGTCGCGGACCGCCTTGTTGTGCTGCTCACGGGCGTCGAGGAGGATGCGCTCGGCCTCCTCGCGCTGCCGCTGGCAGGAGGCGAGCGTGTCGGCCTTGATCGCTTCGGCCTGCTCCTCGGCCAAGGTCAGCATCTGCTCGACGCGCGGACCGAGGTGGCGGAACGAGATCTGGCCGACCGGCACGGTGTTGGCGCCGGCGCGACGCTGCTCGGCGATCTCCAACTGCTGCTGGTGGACCTGTGCGGCCAGCGCGTGCACCTGGCCGTACGCCTCGTCACGCTCGGCGGCGAGCGCGGCATTCTCCGTTTCCAGGCTGTGGACGAAGGAGTCGACCTGATCCCGCTTATAGCCCCGGACAGCGGTGTCGAAGTTCGGCTCGGAGGCGAGGCCCCCACTCACTGCATTCAGGTCTCCGCCTTGCGACATAGCTCCATCCTCACACGCAACATCCCGTCATGCAGGCATTCAGACCGGCATGACGGGACGTACGCGCTTTGCTGCGCTCAGCTTGCCGAGACCTTGTCGTCCCTGTCGGACACGTTGTCGCTCTTGTCCGCCGGTGCGATATTCGGGACAATACCAGCCAGCCCAGAAAGCATCTGACCCAACTGCGCAGTAACCGCGTCTTTTTGACGGGTCAGCTCTTCGACCTCGCGGCGGGCGGTGGTGGTGGTCTGGTCGGCCTCGCTGCGAGCCTCGGTCACCATCCGGTGCGCCTCGCTGCGTGCCTCGTTCACGGTCTTCTCAGAGAGGGCCTTCGCCTTCTCGATCGTCTCCTCGGCATTGCGCTCGGACTCGACCCGGCGGGCCTCGGCCCGCTGCTCGATCTCCTTGGAGCGCTCCTCCGCGTTGCGGGCCCGCTGCTCGGCCTCGCTGACCAGCTTCTGGGTGTTGGACACCGCCGCGGCGTGCCGCTGGCTCTCCTCGCGCTCCGAGGCCTCCCGGCGCTCGGCCAGCTCCAGCTGGAGCGCCTGGAGGTCCTTGTCACGCTTGTCCCGCGCGTCGGCCAGCAGCTTGGTCGCCTCGGCGCGCTTCTCCTCGGCGTCGCGCGCCGCCTTTGCCCGCAGCTGGGTGATCTCCCGCTCGGCGGTGGCCCGCAGCGTGGACACCTCCCGCTCCACGGTCGCCTTCAGCTCGGCGACCTCGTGCGCGGTCGCGCCGCGCAGCTGCTTGGTCTCCCGCTCGGCGTCCGAGCGCAGCGTGTCCGCCTCCCGCCGGGCCTGCACCCGGACCTCGGCGGCCTCCCGCTCGGCGGCGGTGCGCAGGTTGCTCGCCTCGCGCTCGGCGCTCGCCTTCATGGCGGCGGCCTCAGCGCGGGCCTTGTCGGTGATCTCCCGGGCCTCAAGCCGAGCCGCGGAGACGATGCCCTCGGCCTCCCGCTTGGACTCGCCCCGGTGGTCGTTGGCCTGCTCCTCAGCGAGCCGCAGGATCTGCTCGACGCGGGTGCCCAGCCCCGACAGCGTCGGCCGGCTGTTTTCCTCAAGCTGTTTGTTGGTGTCGGTGAGCTTCTGCTCCACCGAGTTGATCCGCTGCTCGGCCTGGCGCAGACGACGCTGTGCGTCGTTCATTCGCTGCTCGGCCTCGCCGCGAGCCTGGTCTGTCTGCGTGATGGCGGCGTTCAGGCGCTGAATGTAGCCGTCCACCTGCTGACGGTCGTAACCACGGAGAACGACGCTGAACTCAGTGCTCGCGTTCGCATCGTCAAAAAACGCAAGGGACGAGGACTGCTGCTGCTGGGGCATTGGCACATACTGGCAGATCCCCCCCGCCCCTCCGCAAGACCGGCCGTGCCAACTCGTGAAGAAGGCATAAGGTCAACTTGCCAGGGCCGTGCCCAACGAACGACGACGCCACGGTACGCACGCCGACGGACACCGCCGGCTACCTCGACCGTAACGTTCGGTCGGCACTCGACTACAGGCGCGGCAACGGGTCGACGGCTACTCGCCGCGGAACCGGTTTATCCGATCCAGGTGCCGCTCGCGCAGTTCCACGTCCCGGATCCCGAGACCCTCCCGCGGCGCGAGGCACAGCACGCCCACCTTGCCCTGATGGGCGTTGCGGTGCACCTCCCACGCCGCCTGACCGGTCTGGTCCAGCGGGTAGGCCTTCGAGAGGGTGGGATGGATCCGGCCGCGCGCGACGAGGCGGTTGGCCTCCCAGGCCTCCCGGTAGTTGGCGAAGTGGCTGCCGATGATGCGCTTGAGGTTCATCCACAGGTACCGGTTGTCGTACTGGTGCAGGTACCCGCTGGTGGACGCGCAGGTGACGACGGTACCGCCGCGGCGGGCCACGTACACGCTGACGCCGAAGGTCTCCCGGCCCGGGTGCTCGAACACGATGTCGGGATCGTCACCACCGGTGAGTTCGCGCACCCGGGCACCGAATCGCCGCCACTCGGCCTCGTCCTGGGTGTGCTCGTCCTTCCAGAACCGGAAGCCCTCCGCCGCCCGGTCGATGACCAGCTCGGCGCCCATCCGCCGGCACAGCTCCGCCTTCTGCGGGCTGGACACGACGCACACCGGTACCGCGCCCCCGTTCAACGCCAGCTGGGTGGCGTACGAACCCAGGCCGCCCGAGGCGCCCCAGATCAGGACGGTGTCGCCCTGCTTCAGCTGGGCGCCGTGCCGCGACACCAGCTGCCGGTACGCCGTCGAGTTGACCAGTCCGGGGCTGGCTGCCTCCTCCCAGCTCAGGTGCCCGGGCTTGGGCATCAGCTGGTTCGCCTTGACGACCGCCAGCTCGGCGAGGCCACCGAAGTTGGTCTCGAAACCCCAGATCCGCTGCTGCGGATCGAGCATCGTGTCGTCGTGGCCGGCCGCGTCCTCCAGTTCGACGGAGAGGCAGTGCGCGACCACCTCGTCGCCGGGCCGCCACCGGGTCACTCCGGCGCCGACCCGCAGCACGACGCCGGCCGCGTCCGAGCCGACCACGTGGTACGGCAGGTCGTGCCGGTGGGTCAGCGCCGAGAGCCGCCCGTAACGCT
The DNA here is from genome assembly GCA_036494675.1 of Rugosimonospora sp. Lineage (GTDB taxonomy): Bacteria > Actinomycetota > Actinomycetes > Mycobacteriales > Micromonosporaceae > Rugosimonospora. Next base: position 19,232 of record DASXOA010000034.1, on the reverse strand, counting down.
CCAGGAACCGGAAGGTGGACACCGGCTCGAAGAGGCTCGTCCACACCGTGTTGTAGTTGATGGCGCTGGCCATCACGGCGATCAGCGCCTCACCCGGGCCGAGCTGCGGGGTCGGCACCTCCTGCAGGTGCAGGGACTTGCGGGGATCCCGCTCGTGGACCTCCAGGCCGTCGAAGAGGTCCGCCTCGTCGGCGCGGACCACCACGCCCCGGTAGCTGTCGGGCACCGGCAGGTCGCCGACGGCGGAATGGTCACCGCCCATGATCGCGTCGAGAATGGCTTGCACGGCGCCTCCTCATCAGTGGCGAGACGCGAGATGTTACTGCCCAGTAGCCAAGGTCGGAACGGCTTTGTGAACAACGGCACCGGTGAATGCGCGAAGCTGCGCGGGCAAGCGCTTACTGATGCCGAACGCCGCATCCGTCCTGGTCGCCGGGATCTGGGACCGGCCGGGGTCAGCCGGCGGCCGGCTCGACGAGTTCGACCAGGACCCCACCGGCGCTCTTCGGGTGCACGAAGTTGACCCGCGAGCCCGCCGTACCGGCGCGTGGGGTGTCGTACAGCAGGCGGGCGCCGCGGTCGCGCAGCACGGCACAGGCCACGTCGATGTCCGCCACCGTGTACGCGAGCTGCTGAATGCCGGGGCCGCTGCGGTCGAGGAACTTGGCGATCGTCGAGGACGGCGACAGCGGGGCGAGCAGTTGCAGGCGGGCACCGCCGGTACCGGGGCCGACCGCCAGCATCGCCTCCCGTACCCCCTGCTCCTCGTTGACCTCCTGGTGCACGCAGCGCATGCCGAACACCCGCTCGTAGAACTCGATCGCGGCGTCGAGGTCGGGTACCGCGATGCCGACGTGATCGATGCCGAGTAGCCCGAGGCCTGTGACCGAGGCCGCACCGGGCTCCGGCTGGGTAGGCGAATCCATGGGAGCTAGTCTGGCCTAACTGTCGTTCAGTATTCGTGCCGGGGAGTCGATATGGCGTCGGTCATCGTAGGCGGTGCTCGTACCCCCATGGGGCGCCTGCTGGGCAACCTCAGGGATTTCCCGGCCACCCGGCTGGGCGCGGTCGCGATCCGGGCGGCCCTGGAGCGCGCCGGAGTGGCGCCCGACCAGGTCCAGTACGTGATCATGGGTCAGGTCCTGCAGGCCGGCGCCGGACAGATCCCGGCGCGGCAGGCGGCCGTGGAGGCCGGCATCCCGATGAGCGTGCCCGCGCTGACCGTCAACAAGGTGTGCCTGTCCGGGCTGGACGCGATCGCGCTGGCCGACCAGTTGATCCGGGCCGGCGAGTTCGACATCGTGGTGGCCGGCGGCATGGAGTCGATGACCAACGCGCCGCACCTGCTCATCGGGCAGCGGCAGGGCTACAAGTACGGCGACGTGGTGCTGCGGGACCACATGGCGCTCGACGGGCTGACCGACGCATACGACAACGTGTCGATGGGCGAGTCCACCGACCGGCACAGCCGCCGCTACGGGATCACCCGTGAGGAGCAGGACGCGTTCGGCGCGGCCAGCCACCGCAAGGCGGCGACGGCGCAGAAGAACGGAGTGTTCGCCGAGGAGATCGTGCCGGTCGAGGTACCGCAGCGGCGCGGCGATCCGATCGTGATCAGCGAGGACGAGGGCATCCGGCCGGACACCACGCCGGAGACGCTGGCGAAGCTGCGCCCCGCGTTCGGCGCGGACGGCACGATCACCGCCGGTACCTCGTCGCCGATCTCCGACGGCGCGGCGGCCGTGGTCGTGATGAGCCGCTCGAAGGCCGAGGAGTTGGGTCTGCCCTGGCTGGCCGAGATCGGCGCGCACGGCAACGTGGCCGGGCCGGACAACTCGCTGCACGCGCAGCCGGCCAATGCCATCGCGCAGGCGCTGCGCAAGGCCGGGCTGACCGCGGGCGACCTCGATCTGATCGAGATCAACGAGGCGTTCGCCGCGGTCGGCATCCAGTCGACCAGGGAACTTGGCGTCAGCCCGGACATCGTCAACGTCAACGGCGGCGCGATCGCCCTCGGGCATCCGATCGGGATGTCGGGTGCGCGGCTGGTGCTGAGCCTGGCCATGGAGTTGCGCCGGCGCGGCGGCGGTCTGGGTGCGGCGGCGCTGTGCGGCGGGGGCGGGCAGGGCGACGCCCTGCTGGTGCGGGTGCCGGCGGTATGAGGGGACGCTCCCCGTTAAGGTGTGCCGGTGAGTGCTCCGCTTGAGTTCGCCGCCACCGTGGTGGGCGGTTCTCCGACGACCGAGCAGGACGACGGGTTCGTCGGCTACGTGTTCGGCCTCGCGGCGAGGGAAGACGGCTCCGAGGGCTGCCTGCTGGTCCAGCGGGCGGACGATCCGCGGCCCGAGGAGGAGCCGTACTGCCTGGTCTGGGGCGAGCAGGAAGGCACCACGTACGGCGGCGTCGAGCGGGTCGTGGTCGACCACGGCGGGGTCACCTTCGAGCTGACCACGCTCAACGCGGCCGAACTGGGCACCCCGCGCCAGTTCCGGATCACGTTCCCGGCGCAGCACACCGACGCGGTGCGCTGGGGCCTCATCCGGACGCTGGGTGACGGGGTCGTCACGTGAGCCGCGGGACCGTCGCGTGAGGCGCGGCCGGGACGTCTCGGCGCTGGTAGCGGCCGCCCGCGGCGGTGACCCGCGCGCCGTCGCCCGGCTGATCTCCCTGGTCGAGGACGCCGACCCGGCGCTTCCCGAGGTGGCCGCCGCCCTGACCGGGCACGCCGGTACCGCACAGGTGATCGGCATGACCGGCTCTCCCGGGGTGGGCAAGTCCACCACCACCAATGAGCTGGTCCGCGCGCTACGGGCGCAGGATCGCCGGGTGGGGGTGCTGGCGGTGGACCCGTCCAGCCCGTTCACCGGCGGCGCGATCCTCGGCGACCGGGTACGCATGCAGGACCACGCCACCGACGCCGGTGTCTACATCCGGTCGATGTCCAGCCGGGGGCACCTCGGCGGGTTGGCCGCGGCGACTCCGCAGGCGGTGCGGGTGCTCGAGGGCGCCGGGTGCGACGTGGTCCTGGTGGAGACCGTCGGCGTCGGGCAGGCCGAGGTCGAGGTGGCCTCCCTCGCGGATACCACGCTCGTCCTGCTGGCCCCCGGCATGGGGGACGCGATCCAGGCGGTCAAGGCCGGCATCCTGGAGATCGCGGACATCTTCGTCGTGAACAAGGCCGACCGGGACGGCGCGGACGCCACGTACCGCGACATCCAGGGCATGATCGCGCTGGGCGAGCGGCGGCCGGGCGACTGGCGGCCGGCGGTGCTGCGGTCGGTGGCGTCCCGCGCCGAGGGAGTCGACGAGATTCTCGCCGCGATCGACAAGCACCGGGCCTGGCTGGTGGAGCACGGCGAACTGGCCCGGCGGCGGGAGGCCCGCGCCGCGGCCGAGATCGAGGCCATCGCGCTGGCCACCCTGCGCAGCCGGATCAGCTCGCTGCGCGAGGGTACGGCGTTGCCGAAGCTGGCCACGGCCGTCGCCAACCGGGAACTGGATCCGTACACGGCAGCACGCAACCTGCTCGACGGTCTGGAGGTCCAAGGATCGTGACAACTCTGGTGGTGGACGCGGTCAGCGTCGCGTACGGCAAGGACGAGCCGGTGCTGCGGGACGTGTCGGTACGGGTCGAGCCCGGCCGGATCCTGGCCGTCACCGGCCCGTCCGGGGCCGGGAAGACGACCCTGCTCTCGGCGATGGCCGGGCTGCTGCGACCGCGGCAGGGCAGCGTGAGCGTCGACGGCGTCGCCCTGCGCGACCGGGACCACGCGGTACGGCAGCGGGTGGTGCTGGTACCGCAGGACAACGGTCTCGCGGCGATCCTCACGGCGGCGGAGAACGTGCAGGTGGCCCTCATCGCGCAGGGCGAGGGTCCGGCCGACGCGCGCCGCCGCATGGTCGAGGCCATGGAGCGCCTCGGCCTGGCCGGCCAGGCCGATCAGCTGGTCGAGGAGCTGTCCGGCGGCCAGCAGCAGCGCACCGCGATCGCCCGTGGCCTCGCGCTCGCCGGCGACGTACTGCTCGCCGACGAGGTCACCAGTGAGCTGGACGCGCAGAACCGGCAGAAGGTACTGGACCTGTTGCACGACGAGGCGGCCCGGGGCGCGGCAGTCGTGTTCGCGACGCACGACCCGGACGCCGCTGCCGCCTGCGACGCCGAACTGCACCTCGTGGACGGCCGCGCCGAACTGGTGCGCGGCTACGCGGACCTGCCGGTACACGCCTGATCGCGACCCCGTCGTGAACGTTTGACGACGTCCTGGCGCGGACACCCGCGACTGGCCCCGCCCGAGTACTCTCGCGCGAGACCGCGACGATCAACTCGCAGGACCAGGGGAGACAAACCATGACTGATGTCGCTGCCGCGGTACCCGCGCAGACCGACGAGGCCGCCGCCAGCGCACAGCCGGCGGCGGAAGCGGGTCAGCCGGCCGAGGCGCAAACGACAGCCGACGCGTCAGCGCCGGGCACCATCCGGGAACGGGTCGGCGCGGCAGCGTCCGACCTCGCCGACCGGGCCGGCGACGCCGTCGACAAGGCGGGTGAGGCGGCGAGCGATGCGGTGGACGCGACCCGCGAGGCCGCTACGAAGGCGGTCACCCGGATCCGTAACAACGCCACGATTCCGGCCGGCCGGGGCCACACCACGATCGCGAACGAGGTGGTCGAGAAGATCGCCGGTATCGCGGCCCGTGAGGTCCCCGGCGTGTACGACCTGGGCGGCGACGTCGCGCGGATGTTCTCCGCCGTCAAGGAGCGGCTGCACCTGGGCGACGAGAGTGCCGCGCAGGGTGTGTCGGTGACGCTGGAGGGCAAGGACGCCCAGATCGAGGTCGTCATCGTCATCGAGTTCGGCTTCCAGGTCTACTCGGTGACCGAGAAGGTCCGCGAGAAGGTCATCAGCTCGGTGGAGAACCTGCTCGGCCTGGAGGTCAGCGCGGTCAACGTGACGGTCGACGATGTCCACATCGACGACGACACGGCGCCGGGCAACGACGCGGAGCGGGCCGCCGGCTACAACCCGGAGACCAAGGCGATCGTGGTCGGGGCGTCCGAGAGCTGATCCCGGGCTGGCTCGACCCTTCGTCGCCGGCCGTGGTGGTGTCCGTACCGGCACCGTCCGGCCGGCGACCCGCGTCGCGCCCCGGTCCGGTTTGTGCCAGTGGGAGAGGGCACACCAGATCTCCTGAGCGATCGTTCAGGCCTGCCCCGTAGACTACGGGGATGGAGGCACGGGACATCGCAGCCGGGCGGGCGCGCTGGCAGGCGCGGTACGACGCGGCGACCAAGCGGGACGCGGATTTCACCACGCTGTCCGGGGCGCCGGTCGATCCGGTGTACGGGCCGCCGCCCGGGGTGGACCATCCGGGGTTCGAGCGCATCGGCTGGCCGGGGGAGTACCCCTACACCCGCGGCCTGTACCCGACCGGGTACCGGGGGCGCACCTGGACGATCCGGCAGTTCGCCGGGTTCGGCAACGCGCAGCAGACCAATGAGCGGTACAAGCTGATCCTGGGCGCCGGCGGCGGCGGGTTGTCCGTGGCGTTCGACATGCCCACGCTCATGGGTCGCGACTCCGACGACCCGCAGTCGCTCGGCGAGGTCGGGCACTGCGGGGTGGCCATCGACTCGGCCGCCGACATGGAGGTGCTCTTCGACGGGATCGACCTGGCCGCGGTCACCACGTCGATGACGATCAGCGGGCCGGCGGTACCGGTGTTCTGCATGTACCTGGTGGCCGCCGAGCGGCAGGGTGCCGATCTGTCCACATTGGACGGCACGTTGCAGACCGACATCTTCAAGGAGTACATCGCGCAGAAGGAGTGGCTGTTCGCACCCGAGCCGCACCTGCGCCTCATCGGCGACCTGATGGAGTACTGCGCCGCGCGCATCCCGCGGTACAAGCCGCTGTCGGTGTCCGGCTACCACATCCGTGAGGCCGGCTCGACCGCCGCGCAGGAACTGGCGTACACGCTGGCCGACGGGTTCGGGTACGTGGAGCTGGGGCTCGAACGGGGGCTGGACATCAACTCGTTCGCGCCGGGGCTGTCGTTCTTCTTCGACGCGCACGTGGACTTCTTCGAGGAGATCGCGAAGTTCCGGGCGGCCCGGCGGATCTGGGCCCGCTGGCTGCGCGACGTGTACGGTGCGACCAGCGAGAAGGCGCTGTGGCTGCGGTTCCACACCCAGACGGCCGGGGTGTCGCTGACCGCCCAGCAGCCGGTGAACAACGTGGTCCGCACCGCGGTGGAAGCGCTGGCGGCCATCCTGGGCGGGACGAACTCGTTGCACACCAACGCGCTGGACGAGACGCTCGCGCTGCCCACCGACGAGTCGGCCGAGATCGCGCTGCGCACACAGCAGGTGCTGATGGAGGAGACCGGGGTGGCGAACGTGGCCGACCCGCTCGGCGGTTCCTGGTACGTGGAGGAGTTGACCGACCGGATCGAAGCGGAGGCCGAGGCCACCTTCGCGAGGATCCGGGACCTGGGTACGGACGGGACCATCACCTCCGGCATCCTGCGCGGCATCGAGGACGGCTGGTTCACCTCGCAGATCGCCGAGTCGGCGTTCGTCTACCAGCAGGCCCTGGAGAAGGGCGACAAGCGCGTGGTCGGGGTCAACGTGAACACCGGCACGGCGGCCAAGGAGCTGGAGATCCTGCGCATCTCGCACGAGGTCGAGCTCGTCCAGCGGGACGCGCTGGCGGCCCGCAAGGCGGCCCGGGATTCCGGCGCGGTGCGCGCGGCGATCGGCCGGATGGTGCAGGCCGCCCGCGACGGCGAGAACCTGGTGCCGAGCATGCTCGACGCGGCCCGCGCGGAGGCGACCCTCGGCGAGATCTGTGACGCGCTGCGAGCCGAGTGGGGAAGTTACCGGGAACCCGCTCGATTCTGAATGCAACCTGAACGCGGGTTGGTGAGTCCCCTCTAGGTCACGGTCGGTTGGCCGTGGCCCGGGTCGTCACGCCCCGGCGGGACGGCCATGGGGGAACCGATGCTCGCCGTAGCGCTAGGTGCCATCCGAGCCAGGCGAACCCAGGCGGCCGCGCTGCTGGTCATCGCCGTACTGGTGACGGCTGCCGCGGTCGCCGCGCCGTTCTTCGTACTCGCCGCCACCGACGCGGTCGCCGCGCGGGACATCTCCGCCGCGCCGGCCGCGCAGCGTCTGGTCACCGCGCAGCACGACCTGGTGCTGACCGATGGCGCCACGGCCATCGAGCGCAGCCGCGATCAGATCCATCAGGATCTGGCGCTGCCCGGCTTCGAGGAGGTCGGCGGCGTCACCGTGCCGGGTGCGGTGACCGGTCCGGCCGGCGGCGCGGCGTCCCCGCTGGCCATCCGGGACGGGGTCTGCGGCCAGGTCCGGGTGCAGGGCGGCTGCCCGACCGCGGCCGGCGACGCGATGGTGTCCAGCCGGACCGCGACGGCCCTCGGGGTACGGGTCGGTGACCGGATCACGTTCGCCTCGGCGGCCATCCCCGGGCCGGTACGGCTGCGGATCAGCGGTGTCTACCTGCCCCGGGACGCGGGCAGCCTGTACTGGGGCGCCGGCACGCTGCTGGCCGCGGCTCCGGTCGAGGGCCGGGACTCGACCCTGCCGACCGGGCCACCGGACGCCGTGTTCGTCAGCGAGGACACTCTCGTCGCCACCCGGTCGCAGCAGGCCACCGTGGCCGTCGACGACATCTCCACTCCGGCCGCGCTGGCCGTCGACAGGCTGCCCGCCGTGACGCGCGACGTCACCGACAGCGTCGGGCGGCTCACGTCGGACGAGTACGAAGTGAACACCAAGCTCCCCGACCTCGTCGCCCGGGTGCTCGCCGACCGGCGCGTCATCGTGCTCGGCGTACCGCTGGGTGCCGGGCAGCTGGTGCTGTTCGGATGGTTCGCGCTGTTCCTCGCGGTGACCACCGGCGCCACCGAGCGCCGGGCCGACCTCGGCCTGCTCAAGCTGCGCGGCCTGCCGACCCGGCGGATCTGGGCGCTGGCGGTCGGGCAGAGCGCACTGCCGGTGCTGGTCGGCGTGCCACCCGGCGCCCTGCTCGGCTGGGTGCTCGCCCGGACCCTGGCGGGCGGCGTCACCGACGCCGGGCAACTGCGCTCGGCGGTCCTGCTGGCCGTCGGCGCGGCGGCCGTCGCCGTGCTGGGCGGCCTGCTCGCCGCGCTGATTGCCGAGCGGCGCACGGTCCGTGCCGACGTCGTCGAGCTGCTGCGCCGCACGCCGCCACGCCGCCGGACCGGACGCCTGCGTCGGGTGCTGCGTTCCGAGTTGGTCGACGTCGCGCTGGCCGTCCTCGCGCTGGCCGGCGTGTACCAGGTGCACACGTCGGCGACCGATCAGGACGCCGGGCTGGCGGTGCTCGCCCCCGGCCTGGTCGCGTTCGCCGCCGGGCTGGTGGTCGCGCGGCTGCTGGTTCCGGTCGCCGCCCGGTCGGCGGCCCGTGCCCTGCGGGCAGGCCGGGTGCGGGGCACGCTGACCGCGACCTACCTGGCCCGCCGGCCCGGCCTGGAGCGGCTGTTCGCCCTGCTGGCCATCGCCGTGGCGGTGCTCGGGTACGCCGCGTTGGCCTGGGACACGTCGGCGGCCGCCCGGCACGAGAGGGCGGCCCAGGAGCTGGGCGCCGACCGGGTACTGACGGTGGAGCCCGTACCCGGCAGCCGGCTGCTGGCGGCCGTGCGTGCGGCCGACCCGTCGGGCCGGTACGCGATGGCGGCGGTGCAGGCCGACACCCGCTCGGGGGTGCCGGCGGTACTGGCGGTGGACACCACCCGGCTCGCGGCGGTGGCCGGGTGGGATCCCCGGTACGGCGTGACCCCGACCGGCCTGGTGCCGCTGCTGCACCCGCCGGCGCAGCCACCGGTACGGGTCGTCGCCGGCCGGCTCACCCTGGACGTCGCCGTGCACGCGCTCGGTACCGGCCCGGTGTACCTGGTCGTGGACCTCACCGCGCCGGACGGCCAGCGGGTCTCCCTGCCGTACGGGCCGGTGAGCGTGGGCACGCACCGGTACGGCGCGGCGAGTCCGGCGTGCGCCCGGCCGCCGGGGTGCCGGCTGGACGGCTTCGGCGTGACGACGGGATTCAACCCGGTGGGGCAGCCGCTGATCCGGCCCGGGCCGGGCCTCGACCTGGTGCTGACGGCCCTGACCGGCGCGCCCGGGGGCGGCACCGACAGCGGCGGCACGGACAGCGGCGGCACACCCGCCGGGGCGGATGGAGACGGAGCCGGCAGCACCAGCGACCTCGCCGGGTTCCGGCAGCCGAGCCGGTGGCGGCCGACCACCGACCCGGCCGCGGTCGGGCCGGTACTGGCCAGCGGGCCGGACGGGCTGCGCGTGACCCTGCCGGTCGGCGACGCGGCCACCCCCACCACCCGGCTGGACGGGCAGGTCTACGTCGTCGACGCCCCCACCCCGGTGCCGGTGCTGCTCGCCGGCCCGTTGCGCGACGCCGGTTTGGCCGGGAACCCCGGCGTGGACCTGTTCGGGTCGGAGGTGGTGCCGATCCGGGTGGCGGCCCGGGCACCGGTGCTGCCCCGGCTGGGCGCGTCCGGTGCCCTGGTCGACCTGGACTACGCCGACCGGCTGGTCGACGACGGCGGCGGGCCGGTCACCGCACAGGTGTGGTTGGCCGCCGGTACGCCGTCGTCCATTGTGGACAAACTCGGTGCGGCCGGGCTGCACGTCGTCGGCGACGACACCATCGACCGGCGGGACGGCCGGTACGGCGACTCGGGACCGGTCGAGGCGCTGCGCTTCCAACTGCTCGGCGCGGTGCTGGCGGTGGCCCTGTCGGCGGCCGGCCTGGTGCAGGCCGCCGCCGTGGAGCGCGGACCGCGGGCCGAGGAGTTGGTGGCCCTGCGCGGTCAGGGGCTCTGTGTGCCGGCGGCGCGGGCGGTGGCGTTCGGCGGGTACGGGTGGCTGGTCGGCGCGGCGTTGCTGACCGGCCTGATCGTCGCCCCGGTCGACCGGATGGTCACCGGCGCAACCCTGCCGCTGTTCGTGGACGGCTGGCAGGTGCTGCCGTCACCCGCACTGCTCCGGCCGGGCGGGCTGCTCGTGGCGGCCGTGGTCACCGTCGCCGTACTGGGCGCGACGGCGGTCGTCGTCGGCCGTCAGCTGATCCGGCGGGTGTACCGATGATCGGGCTCATTCTGGCCATGCTGCGGGCCCGGCCCGGTCGGGCACTGACCGCGATGCTGCTGGCGATCGTGGCGGTCGCCGCAGCGGTGGCGGGCCCGGCGTTCCTGGCCGCCGCCGACCGTTCGGTGATCGCCGACGAGCTGTCCCGGGCCACGCCGTACGAGCTGACGGTCGAGGCGACGGCCAGCGTCGACCTGTCGCAGCCGCGGGACCGGACGTTCGAGTCGGGCACCGTGGGGCTGCTGACCGGACCCGGCCTCACGCCGGTCTTCGCCGCCGAGTTCACCGCGTACTTCACGGGACCGGCGGACGGCGACTCGGCGCGGCTGGTCTTCCGGCAGGGGTTCTGCGCGCACCTGCGGATGGTCGCGGGCCGCTGCCCGATCGGTACCAACGAGATCGCCGTCGGCCGGGCCACCGCGGCCAGGCTAGGTGTCCACAATGGACAAACGGTCGTGGAGCGGGAGAGCGTCCTGACGAAGGACGGACCGACCGCCACCGGTCCGCCGGCCGTGCTCTCGGTGGTCGGCGTGTACGAGGTACCCGACCCGAGCGACCGGTACTGGGCCGACCAGCACTACTTCGACTCGGAGCCGGGTAGTCAGGGCCAGCCCGCGACCGGTGAGCCGGTGTTCACCGGCCGGGGCACGCTGGAGGCGTTGACGCACACCAAGGAGTCGCAGAGCGTCGACTCGCTGCTCGATCCGGCAGCGCTGACCCCGCAGAACCTGGGCACGATTCGCGCGAGCGTGTCGGGTGCGCAGCACCGGGCCGCCAGTAGCGCGATCTCGGCCAGCAGCGGCACCCCGGCCCTGCTGAAGCGCATCGACACGGACCGGTCCACCCTGCGCGAGGTGGTGCCGCTGGCCGCGGTACCGCTGGTGGTCCTCGCCTGGTTGGTGATGCTGCTGGCCGCCGGGTACGCGACCGAGGCCCGCCGCGCCGAGGTCGGCCTGCTCAAGTTGCGGGGTACCTCGGCGATCCCGCTGTGGTGGTTGGTCCTCGGCGAGAGCGTGGTGGCCATCCTGATCGGCTCGGCGGTGGGTTACCTCGTCGGGTACGCCGTGGTCGCGGTCGCCGCCCACCTGCTGCTCTCCGGTGCCGGCGCGGTCGCGCCGTCCTGGCAGGCGCTGCGCTGGGCCGGTGTCGCGGTGCTCGGCACCCTGGTGGCCACCCTGCTGGCGCAGCGGCGCCCGTTCGCCGCGCCGGTCGCCGACCTGCTGCGCCAGGTGCCCCCGCGCGGCGGGTGGCGCGGCCTGGCGCTGGAGGCGATGCTCTACCCCCTGACCGTGGCGGCCGTGGTGCAGTTGAAGGCCAACCCCGGCAAGCTGACCGGGATCATGCTGCTCGCCCCCGGTCTCGTGGTGCTGACGGTCGCCCTGCTGGTGGCGCGGGCGGTCGGGCCGCTGGCCGGCTGGATCGGCCGTCGCGCGCTGCGGGCCGGTCGACTCGGCCTGGCGCTCGGCGCGCTGCGGCTGGCCCGCCGTCCGGGCGCCGCCCGGCTGCTGGCCCTGCTCGTGGTCGCGGTGGCCCAACTCGGGCTCGCGGTCACCGCGGCCGGGGTGGCGTCCCGGGCCGACTCCGAGCGGGTCGCCGTGGAGCAGGGCGCGGCGAGGGTACTCGACGTGACGCCGGTCGACCGGGGCCAGTTGCTGAACGCGGTACGGGCCGCCGACCCCACCGGCCGGTACGCGATGGCTGTCGCCACGGTGCCGGCCCTGGTCGGTACCGACTCGCCCACGCTGGAGGTGGACTCCACCCGGCTGGCCGCGGTGGCGAACTGGCGGACGCAGCGCGGCAGCCTGTCGGCCTCGCAGACCGCCGCGGCGCTGCACCCGGCCGCACCCGATCCGGTAACGTTCACGACCGAGACGATCGGCGTGGACCTCACGACCACCCGGCTGGACCTGGGGCAGCGGCTGAGCCTGATCGTGCACCTGGCGCCGGTGGACGGCAGCCCGGCGCAGGTGGTCAACCTCGGCGAGTTGGTACCGGGCCGGCACACCTACGCCGGGACGCTTCCGGGCTGCGACCACGGGTGCCGGCTGATCGGCTTCGAGGTGGCCCAGCCGTCCGGGGCGGGCTTCAGCCTCGACGCGGTCCTGCACGGCTTGTTCCAGGGCGACCCGGCTACCCCGATGGACGTCGGGCTCACCCAGAGCGGGCGGTGGCGGGCTCCGGGGCGGGTCTCGGCCGCCTCGGTGCCGACCGTCGCGGCGGGCCCCGACGGTCTCACGGTGACCCTGCGAGACGACGGCGGCCTGGGCGTCGACCCCTGGATCCTGCCGGCCGACGCCCCCTACCCGCTGCCGGTCGTGCTCACCGGCCGGCTGGGCCGGGACACGCTGGGCGGCCTGGACAACATCCCGCAGCCGGTGGTCTCCGCCGGCACCGCCGCGATCCTGCCCCGCCTGGGTGCGAACGGGATACTCGTCGACTTCCAGTACGCCGAACGGGACGCCCGGGACACCGGGGTCGCGATCGATCCGCAGGTGTGGGTCGCCGCGGACGCCCCGGCGAACCTGGTCGACCGGCTGCGCCAGAACGGACTGACCATAGTGGACGGAGAGAGCAACGCCGCCCGGCTGCGCTACCTCGACGGGCAGGGGCCGGCCGCCGGGCTGCGTTTCCACCTGCTCGCCGGCGCGCTGGCGGTGATCCTGGCGGTGGGCGGGCTGGTCCTGATCGCGACCGTCGACCGGCGGGCCACCGGGCAACTGCGCGCCCTGCGCGTCCAGGGCGTACCCCGCGCCACGGTGGCGGCGGCCAACCGGTACGGGTACGTCGGGCTGGTCCTGGCCGCACTGGTGCTGGGGCCGCTCGCGGCCGGCGGAGCGTGGCTGCTGACCGGCCGTTCGATCCCGTTGTTCGCGGACGGGGTGCGGTTGCTGCCGCCACCGCTGTGGCCGCACTGGCCGCCGCTGTTCGTCGCATGGGCGGCGGCCGGCCTTCTGTTGCTGGGTGTTGCGCTGGCGGCGGCCCGGCTACTCTCGGCCGGACTCGATGGGCGGCGGGGGGAGCGGGGATGATCCGGGTGGTCCTGGGGGCGCTGCGCGCGAGGGGGGCGCAGACCCTGACCGTGCTGGTACTGGCCGTACTCGCGGTCGCGGCGGCCACCGCTGCCCCCTGGTACGTGCTGGCCGCCGACGACGCCGCCCTGGTCAACGACGTGCTCACCGCGCCGGCCGCCGACCGGGTGATCAGCGCCGAGCGCAACCAGGACCTCGACCGGGCTCCCGCCGAACTGCTGGCCACCTTTCGCGCCGACGTCGCCCAGGCGATCGACCTGCCCGGGGAGGACACCTACCTCGGCATGGCGCAGGCCGGCCGGTACCAGCGGGGAACGGTGAGCGTGTCGGTGCCGGTGAACTACCGGGACGGGATCTGCGACCACGTCGCGCTGACCGGCCGCTGCCCGAGCGCGCCCGGCGACGCGCTGGTGACCCGGCGCAGCGCGGAGCTGACGGACGTGCGGATCGGCGACACCCTGCCGGTACGGCCGGGAAACAGCGGGCCCACCGTGACGCTGCGCGTCGTCGGCATCTACGACCCGATCGACCCGTCCGGACCGTACTGGGCGGACACCCTGTACGAGCCGCCCAGCGACTCCACAGCGGCCGCGGCCCGTACCGACCCGGTGTTCGTACCGCTGGCCACGTTCACCCCCGGCGGCCTCAACGCTCCGCAGATCGTGGAGGACGTCGTTCTGCCGCTGGCCGCGTTCCAGGGCTCCGACCTGGCTGACCGGATCAACCACGCGCAGTTCGTGTTGAGCCAGAACGGCATGCAGATCAACGTCAAGGCCGGCGACATCCTGGACCGGATCGTGCAGGACCAGCAGCTCATCAACGTGGGCGTGCTGGTCGGGGCGGCCCAGTTGCTCGTGCTCGGCTGGTTCGCGCTGTTCCTGGCGGGCCGCTTCACCGCTGCGGACCGGCGCCGCGACGTGGCCCTGCTCAAGCTGCGCGGCACGACATTCGGCCGGCTGCTGCGCCTGGTCGTCGGGCAGAGCACGGCGCCCGTGCTGGCCGGAACGGTGCTCGGTGTCGGGCTCGGGTACCTGCTCGCCCGGCTGACCGCCGGATCGGTCACCGGGCCTGGGCGCGCGACCCTGGCCTGGGAACTGTCGGCGGGTGCGGTCCTGCTCGCGGTGGCCGGTGCGCTGCTGGCCAGCATCGCCTCGGAGTGGCGGATCCTCCGCGCCCCGGTCGCCGAACTGCTGCGCCAGGTGCCGGCGCGGCGCCCGTCGCGGGGTTCCGGTGGCGGCCACGACGTCCGGCGGCCACACTGGCGTGCCGGGGTGGCGGATCTCGCGGTGGTCGTGCTCGCGGTGGCCGGGGCGTACCAGGTCCGCGCGCAGGGCGGGGCGGACGGCTCCGTTCCCGGGCTCGCGCTGCTCGCGCCGGGGCTGGTCGCGCTGGCGGTCGCTCTGCTGCTGGCCCGCGCCCTGTCCTATCTGGCCGGCCGGGCGGGAGTCGTGGCGCTGCGTACCGGGCGGCTGCGTCTCGGGCTGGGCGCGTTGCAGGTGGCCCGGCGGCCCGGTACCGAACGGGTCTTCGCCCTGCTCGCGGTGGCCGTCGCGGTGCTCGGGACGGCGGCCATGGGCTGGCAGGCGTCGACCCAGGCACGGCAGAGCCGGGCGGCACTCGAGGTGGGCGCCGACCAGCAGTTGACGGTACGGGCGGCGAGCCGGCAACAGCTGGTGAGCGCGGTACGGGCGGCGGATCCGACCGGCCGGTACGCGATGGCGGTGGTGTCCAACACCTCGACCGTGCAGGGATCGCCCCCCGTACTCGCGGTGGACGCGTCCCGGCTGGCGCAGGTCGCCACCTGGCAGTCCGGGTACGGGAAGAGCCCGGCCGCCCTGGCCGCCGAACTGCGCCCGCCCGCCCCCGCCCCGCTGCTCTTCGCCGGTACCGGCGTGACGCTGGACGCCACGCTGGCGTCGGCGGCCCCCGTCGGCGTCGTCCTGCTCAATCTCGTCAACGTGTCCACCGGCGACTCGGTGCAGGTGGTGTTCGGGCCGCTGAAGGCCGGCCGGCACACGTACCAGGCGGCCTCGGCGGGCTGCGCGGCGGGCGGCTGCCGCCTGGACTCGTTGCGCCTCTGCGGGCCACTCAACCAGGTCGGCGTGTACCCGCCCGCCGCCCCCGGCGCGTCGGCGACCCTGAACGGGATCGGGCAGCGCGGCCCCGACGTCCCGGTCGCCGGCGCCTCGGTGCTGGGCGACGTGCGCCGCTGGCACGGTCCGCTGGCCGCGCGCCCCTCCGCCCCGGTCCTGACCGCGGCCGCCGGTGGGCTGACGGTGGCGATCCCGGCCGGCGGCCCGCCCGATCCGCCCGGCTCCGCCTCGCTCGACCTGATCTACCCGGTGGACGCACCGCTCCCGCTGCCCGGCGTCGTGGTCGGCGCGGTACCCGCCGCGTGGCAGGTCGGCGATCCGACGCTGAGCCCGTTCGGCGTCGACGCTGTGCCGGTTCGCGTGGTCGACACGGTGCCCGCGCTGCCGGCACTCGGCGCCGGCGGCGTGCTGATCGACCTGGACAGCGCCGACCGCACGGTGACGTCGGCCGCGGTCGGCGACAGTCAGCAGGTCTGGCTGGCCCGGGGTGCGCCGCGGAGCATCGTCGGCACGCTGCGCGCGAAGGGCCTGACGATCCTGCGTACCGACTCGATGGCCGCCGACCTGTCCGGGCTGGGTACGCAGGGGCTGACCGCGGCGCTGCGGTTCGCGCTGCTCACCGCGATCGTCGGAGTCCTGCTCGGCGCGGCGGCGGTGACCGTGGCTGGCGCGGTCGAGCGGGAACCCCGGGCGGTCGAGCTGTCCGCGCTGCGCACGCAGGGGCTGACCGGCACGGCGGCGCGGGCGATCGGGTACGGCGGCTACGCCTCCCTGGTCGGCGCCGCGGTGCTGGCCGGCGTGGTCGGTGCCGTGCTGGCCCGGTTCCTTGCCGGCTCCGGCCTGCCGATCTTCGCCGATCGGTGGGCGGTGGTGCCCGTGCCGAGCGGGTTGCGCCCGCTCCCGCTGGTGCTGTCGGCGGTCGGCGCAGCGGTGCTGCTCGGCGCGGCCGGGCTGGCCGCCGGGTACCAGCTGAACCGGGCGGTGCGGGCCGGCGGCCCGGAAACCGCCGGTCCGCGGATCGTCAGGCAGGGTGCCGCCGAGGCCCGCCGCGACGGCGAGCGCAGCGAGGTGGCGCGATGACCCGGCTGGTCCTGTTGATGCTGCGCAACCGCTGGGCGCAGGCGCTCACCCTCGGGGTACTGGCGATGGTCGCGACCGCCTCGGCGGTGGCCGCGCCGGCGTACCTCGGCGCGATCGACCGCGCGGTGGTCGACCGCGAGGTGCACGCGGCCAGCGCGCAGGAGCGCAGCATGAGCATCTCCGCCGCGATGAACAGCATGCCGGGCATCGACCAGGGCCCCGGCCCGGACTTCTCGCAGGTCGGCCCGGCACTGATCGGCATGCCCGGCTTCACCTCGGTCTTCTCGGTCGATCTGCCCATCCTCGGCGTGGAGGCCTCGCGGACCGCGTCGAGCCGGCTGGCCTACCGGCAGGACACCTGCGCGCACCTGACCATGGTGGCCGGCCGGTGCCTGATCGGCGGCTCCGAGGTGGTGATCGGGCAGGGCACCGCCCGGCGCCTGGGCATCCGGCCCGGTGCCACCGTCACGGTGACCTTCGCCGTCCTCGACTCCAACCTTCAGGTGTACGTCCCGAACGGCGCGCCGTACACGCTGACCGTGGTCGGCATCTACCGGGTACCCGACCCCGGGGCGCTGTACTGGGGCACCCACGGCTACTTCGACATGGACGGGAAGGGTGTGCCGGGTGAGCCGGTCTTCACCACCCGGGGAGCCGTCACCTCGCTGGACCACAGCCGGGAGGTGGACACCGTCGACGTGCTCGGCGGGGCGGGCGCGTTCGCGCCCGATCACCTGCCGGCCATGCGCGCCAACCTGGCGGCGGTCAACAGCCGGCTCCTCACGCTCAGCTCCCAGTTCACTGTCACGACCGCGATCCCCAGCCTTCTGGGCCGGATCGACCGCGGCCGGACGCTGGCCCACGAACTGGTACCGGTGGCCGGCGTGCCGCTCGTGGTGCTGGCCTGGTTCGTGATCTTCCTGGCCGTCGGGTACGGAACCGGAGACCGCCGGTTCGAGCTGGGGCTGGTGGCGCTGCGGGGTGCCGGACGCCCGACCCGCTGGGCGCTGGCCTCCGGCGAGTACCTGGTCGCGATCGTGGTGGGGGCCGTCGTCGGGTACCCGGTGGGGCTGTCGGCCTCCGCCATCCTGGCCTCGGCCCGGCTGGACGGCCCGGGCACCGGGGCGCCCACGCTGCAGTACGCGCTGATGGCCGGCCTGGGTGCGGTACTCGCCGCGCTGCTGGCCCAGCGCCGGGAACTGTTCACGCCCGTCGCCGACCTGCTGCGCCGGGTGGCCGGCGGCGGTCGCCGCTGGCGCTCGCTGGCCGTCGAGGTGGTCGTGGTGCTGCTCGCCGTGGTGGCCGCCGTGCAGTTGCGCGTCGCGGGCGGACAGCTGAACGGGGTCGGGATGCTGGTACCGGCCCTGGTCATCCTGGCCGTCGCGCTGCTGGGTGCGCGGGCCGTGGTACCGCTGGCCAGCCGGTACGGCGCCCGGGCGCTGCGCCGTGGCCAGACCGGTGGCGCCCTGGCCGCGTTCCAGTTGGGCCGCCGGCCCGGGGCGCACCGCCTGTTCGTGCTGCTGGTCGTCGCGGTCGCGCTGCTCGGCTTCTCCACCACCGCGTTCGCGGTGGCCGGGCAGGCCCGCCAGGCGGAGGCCCAGGTCGTCTCGGGTGCCCCCCGGGTGCTCACGGTCAAGCCGGTCACCCGGCTCAAGCTGTTGGCCGCGACCCGGGCAGCCGACCCGTCCGGCCGGTACGCGATGGCCGTGGTCAACGGCCAGCCCGGCGCCCCGGGCGACCCGCCGCAGCTCGCGGTCGACACCACCCGGCTGGCCACGACGGCCATCTGGCGGCCGGACTTCGGCGGCCCGGGACCCCGGCAGCTGTCCGCCCTGCTGCGGCCCGGCCTGTCCGCTCCCGTGGTGATCCGGGCCGGCGCGATCGAGCTGGACGTGACCTCCGACGTGCTGGCCAAGGTCGCCGACGTGCACCTGGTGGTGGTGCTGGCGCCGCTGTCCGGCGGCCCACCGATCAATGACGATCTGGGCCGGCTGTACCCCGGGGACCAGAGGCTGGTCAGCCAGGTGGACAACTGCGCGGACGGGTGCCGGCTGGTGGGGTTCGGCGCGGCGAACTCGGGCAGCGGCGGCTTCCAGTTGCACGTGACCCTGCGCCAGGTGCGAACCGTCGAGCCGGCCGCGGTGGTGGTGTCCACCGCCGCGCTCGCCGACACGGCGGCGTGGCGGCCGGAGGTACCGGCCAGCATCACCCTGTCCGGCGACGCCGCCGGCCTGCACATCGACTACCACGGCGCCAACGGCACCGCCGCCGACGGCTGGATCACCCCGGCCGACCACCCCGCCCGCCTGCCGGTCGCCGCCACCATGGCGCTGCCGACCGGCGCCACGCTGGTCGGGCTGGACGGCCGCAGTACGGCGGTGACCGAGGTGGCCCAGATGTCCGGCCTGCCCCGGCTCGGCTCGCGGGGCG
This sequence comes from Rugosimonospora sp., assembly GCA_036494675.1. Taxonomy (GTDB): domain Bacteria; phylum Actinomycetota; class Actinomycetes; order Mycobacteriales; family Micromonosporaceae; genus Rugosimonospora. Next base: position 454 of record DASXOA010000034.1, on the reverse strand, counting down.
TGCTGGTCGACCTGGAGTACGCGGACCGGGCGGCCAGCGACGCCGGGGCGGTCGACATGGAACAGGTGTGGCTGGGCCCGACGGCGCCGCCGGACGCGGCGGCCCGGCTGCGGGCGCAGGGACTGGTGGTCACCAGGGAGTCGACGGTGGGCCAGTTGCGTTCCGGGTTCGACGCGCAGGGGCCGGCCATGGCGCTGTGGTTCCACCTGCTGACCGCCGGCCTCGGGGTGCTGCTCGCGGCGGGCGGGAGCTGGCTGGTCGCCGCGGTGGACCGGGACGGCCGGGCCGGCGACCTCGGGGCGCTGCGGGTACAGGGGGTGTCGCGCACGGCCACCGGTCGCGCCGGGGTCTGGGGGTACCTCGTGGTGGTCCTGGCCGCCTCGGTGGTCGGCCTGCTGGCCGCGGCCGTCGCCTGGGCGGTGGCCGGCGACGAGATCCCGATGTTCGTGAACCG
>DASXOA010000033.1:0-8318 GCA_036494675.1 Rugosimonospora sp. | reverse complement strand
CCGCTCGCTGTACGACGCCTTCGAGCAGGCGAAGGCGCTGTGCGACCAGGGTGCGGAAACTGGAGCCCAGCGAACTGTTCGCGCGGGAGGCCCTGGAGTCCACCGTCGTCTGACGGACTCGGATGCGAGGATCTCGGCATGGTGATGTGCGACTATTTCTCGGCCATCGATGACGACGCGGCTCTCGGCGTGCTCGACCAGCCCGGTGGGCCGAACCCGTCCGCGTTTGACGTGGTGTCGTTGAAGGGCATCGATCCGGTCATCGCGATGCCCCGGCTCGAAGCGGTCCTGACCGGCTGCGGTGATGACGAGGCGTCGAGGCGTCCACGCTCCGGACAGCTGATCTCGTCGCCCGAGGCCGATGGCGCCTTCATCGTCAGCGTGTCGGACACCCTGCGGGAGGCCCTGGCCTCGGCCACGCGGGCCACCCTGGCCGACGCCGCCGGGTCCTGGTCTCAGACCGATGAGCTGCGGCAGTCGGCCGTCACCGCCGACACCGCACTCCAGGTGCTCGTCCTCCTGTCGGGGTTGGCCGGTCGCGCACGGTCGGCGGGTCTGCGGCTGTTCTGCTGGTGGGCACTGTGAGGCTCGCGGCGGTCGCCCTTCGTGGCACCTGAGTACGCCGTCAGGACGTGGCGTTGGCCCTGAGCCAGGGGGTCAGGATCGGCAGGACGTTGTCTGCCTGCATGGCGCTCATGTGGTCGGTATCCGCGATGAGTTCGACGGTCCAGCCCCGCGCGGTGAGTTCGTCACGGTTCCCGCTCAGTGCGTCGGCGACGGCGACACGGGCGCTGTCCCACTGGGGGCCGTAGTCGATGGTGTCGTTGGCGCCCGCGAACGCGAGCCGCGGAACGCTGAGCTGATCCAGGGCAGCCCGTTCGTCGAAGTTCTGGAGGGATTCGTAGAGGGTGACGTACTGCTGGGTCTGGTCGGGAGTCCGGGTGACCTCGACGGCATCCCAGTCACCTGGTTGCACGTCGGCAACGGCTTCGGGTCGCTTGTCGCGATCGGCGAGGGCCATGCGATCGGCGAGGGCCATGCGGTGGGCGAGAGCCATGCGGTGGGCGGCGCGGGTGACGGTCAGCATCGGGCGGTAGGGGCCATCCAGGGGCGGGAATGCGCCCATGGCGAGGGCGGTCAGCCGGTCGGTGCGGATCGCGAGTTGGAGGCCGGTCAGTGCCAACCAGGAGTAGCCGTAGTAGGCGAACCGGTCCGCGCCGGCCGCGTCGGCGATGGCGAGCAGGTCGGTCGCGACGGTGGCGGCGCAGAGGGTGCGGGGTTTGGGGTGTTGGGTGAGGTGGTCCTCGTAGTCTGCGGCGATGACCCGCAGGCCGGCGTCGGCGAGGCTCGTGGCGAGGGTGTGGCCGAGGTTCGGGTCGGCACCCCAGGCGCGCATCTGCTCCGCGGCCTCGCCGTCGATGATGGCCGTGCGGACGGGTAGCAGAACCGCCGGTCCGTCGCCCACCACCGCCACCTCCAGCGGGGAGCCGTCGTGAAGCCGTGCCGTGGCCATGGGAGCCTCCCTGAGGTACGTGCGGACAAACGCTATACACTGTAAGGACTATGGTGCGGGAATTCAACCGGGACGCGAACGCGCACGTCCGCCGACTCTGGCGGCACCGCGGCACGACCCTGCCCACCCCACGCCGCGGCCCCCGTCAGCAACTCGACCTGGACGGGATCCTCCAGACCGGCATCGCGATCGCGGACGCCGAAGGTCTGGCGGCGGTGTCGATCCGGGCGATCGCCGCGACGCTGGACAAGAGCGCGATGGCGCTCTATCCCTACGTCGGAACCAAGGAAACCCTGCTCGCCCTGATGCAGGACCACGCCTCGGTCATGCCGATCTGGGAGGACCCGGCCACGAGCCTGGCCGACGCCTTGCGCGCCTGGGCGATGGCGCTGTTCGAGGTGTACCTGACCCATCCGTGGCTGACCGAGCGTGCGTGGTCGCAGGCCACCCAGGGACCCAACGAGCAGGACTGGCTCGAACGGCTACTGCGGATCCTCCACGAGTGGGGCGTCTCGCCCGGCGCTCGGCCCTCGGTGGTCACCATGCTGTACGCCACCGTTCGCGCCACCGCCGGGACCGCCGCCGTATACCAGCGGATGGACCAGCGGGGAATCGCCGAGTGGTTGACGCACGCGGAGGAGACCAGGAGGCAGATTCCCGACCTGGGCCAGCGGTACCCCCTGTCGACCGGGCTCGAACCGCACAGCCCGCGATGGCAGGACAGCCCTCGGGCCGGGCTCACCGGTACCGTCGAGCTTCTCGCAAAGGCACTCGACCTGACCACCGGCTGACTCGTTCGATGCCTGAATGCATCTCCATACTCGACGACCCTGGCGCCGAACCGTTGCGCGCGAAGCTCATCTCTTCGGACGCAGCGTGTTGACCCGAGCCACCGACGCGTCGATCTGCGCCTCGCTGAGGTGCCCCTGGCGGACCAGGTTGACCACGTTGTCGAGCGTCTCGTCGACGATGTTCGGGTCGTACACCTGTTGATTGCCGAACACGAGCAGGTCGACGCCGGCCGAGAACGCCATCGCGACGGACTCGTCCCGGCCGTACGTACTGGAAATCGCCACGGCCTGCATGTCGTCGCTGACGACCGGCCCCTTCCAGCCCAGCTTGCCGCGCAGCAGATCCGTCACGACCGCGGGCGACAGGGACGCCGGGCGGTTCGGATCGAGTTGCTTGTTGAGGATGTGGGCGGCCATGACCGAGTCGGCGACGCCGGCGCTGATCAGCCTCTGGGACGGTTCGAGTTCGATGGTGCGCCAGGTCGTGCTGACATCGACCACCGCGAAGTCGGTGTTGCCGCTCGCGCTGCCGAGGCCAGGGAAATGCTTGAGTACCGTCTTGACGCCGGCGGCCCGGTGCGCCTGAATCTCCTCGGTCGCGTTCTTCACGACCACGTTGGGATCGGCGGAGAAGCTGCGTCCCAGCTGGCCGATCGCCGGGTTGTCCGGGTTGACGTTCAGGTCGACGACCGGTGCGTAGTTGAGGTTCACGCCTGTCGAGGTGAGGCTGTGTACCAGACCCTGGGCCCAGCTACGGGTGGTGGCCGTGGAGTTCGCGGCACCGATGTCCGCCTCCGACTTCGTCGCCGGGAAGCCGTCGCTCGGGTTGAGCCGCGCGATCTGGCCGCCCTCCTGATCCATCGACACGATGAGCCGCCGCCCGGGCGAGGCGCCCTGCAACGTCTTGATGAGCGAGGTGACCTGACTCGGCGAGCTGATGTTCCGTGTGGCGTTGGTGTGCAACTCGCGATCGAAGAGGACGACGCCACCGAGGCCGTTCTGGATCGCCTTCATGATCCAGTCGTTGCTGCTCACCTTCTCCCCGCGGAAGCCGACCACGAGCAGGCTCGCGATCTTGCGGCGAAGCGCGGCCTCGTTGAACGTGGAGGCGGTGCCCCGGGGCGTCGGCCGGTGCGCGGGGGATCGTGGCGGCCCGGCCGGCGCGCGTACCGGCGCCTTGGCCTCGCGCGACTCGCAGCCGGTGACGCCGGCCGCCACCGCGGCCGACCCGATGCCCGCGATCAGCAGCCGCCGGGTCAGGTGGGGATCGCTCACCTGACCCACGCTACGGCCGGTTCGGTGGCGCCGGAGGTATACCGTGGCTGATGATGCCGGTTCCACCGTTCGCGGGATGCGGTCGCCACCAGGGTGGGTGAGATGGAGCGCTTCAGCAACGCCGGGTTCAGCTTCGACGTCACCGACACGCCGCCTTCGGGTGGCGGGGGAGCGGGACAGGTGGCCGTGCTCCTGCACGGCTTTCCCGAAGACCGCCACTCCTGGGACGGGGTGGTTCCGGCACTGACCGCCGCCGGCTACCGGGTATTGGCACCCGACCAGCGCGGCTACTCGCCCGGGGCCAGGCCGGCCGCCCGGTCCGCCTACTCACTCTCGACGCTGGCGGGCGACGTGCTGGCCCTGGCCGACGCGGCCGGAGCGGAGCGGTTCCACCTGGTGGGCCACGACTGGGGCGCGGCCCTGGCCTGGTACGTGGCCGGTCGTCACCCCGGCCGGCTGATCTCGCTGACCGCCCTGTCGGTGCCCCATCCCGACGCCTTCCTGCGGGCTCTCGCCTCCGGTGAGCAGGCGGTCCGATCGTGGTACATGGCCGCCTTCCAGGTGCCCCGGCTGCCCGAGTTGTTGTTCTCGCGCCGCGGGGGCGCGGGCATGCGGGCGGCCCTGACGCGTACCGGACTGGACCGGGACAGCGCCGCCCGCTACGCCGCCCGGGCGACGGATCCGGGCGCCCTGCGCGGTCCGCTCAACTGGTACCGGGCCCTGTACCTCAGCGTGCGCGAACGCACCGGCCGGGTCGAGGTGCCCTCGCTCTTCCTGTGGAGCGACGGCGATCGCTTCATATCCCGCACCGCGGCGGAGTTGTGCGCTCGCTACGTGAGCGGCCCGTACCAGTTCGAGGTGTTCGAGGGCGTGTCCCATTGGCTGCCCGAGGAGGCGCCTGAGCGGGTGTCCGCCTTGCTGGTGGAGCATTTCGCACGAGCCTCGGGTAGGTAGTCCCTCCGGCGCCGCATCGCGGCCCTCACCGCCCGATCGGGCGCGATCCCGGCTGCTACCAGGTGGTGCCGCCGCCCCCGTTCGAGGCGGATGAGGTGGAGTTCGAGGAGGTGATGGCGGCACCGGCGGGTGACACCACCCACCACAGGCCGCCGTCGTTGAGACCCTGACCCTTGGCGTCTCCGGGAGAGGTGTCCCCCGCGTAGTAGTAGAGCGGGTGACCGTGGTAGTCGACCTGGGTCGACCCGTCGGTACGCGTCGTCGTGGTCAGATCCGGCCCGGCGGTGCCGCTGCCGGCCCGTGGCGCACCGGTGGTCGTCAGCGGCGGCCAGTTGGTGGCGCAGGTGCCGACGCAGGTGGACATGGTGCCGGTGTCGGTCGCGAACAGGTACAGCGTCCTGCCGGACGCGTCGGTCAGGTAGCTGCCGAGCGGCCCGCTGTGTGTCGTGACGACCGCGGGGGAGCCGCTGGACGGCGTGCCGCCGGATGAGCCACTTGATGAACCGCCGGTTGCGGCGGACGATGCCGCCGGATTCGAGCCGGCGCCGGTGCTGCTGCTTCCGCAGGCGGCCAGGAACGCGCCGGCACCGATGATCAGGGCGAGGTTCCGCCACCGGCCAACGCCGGGACGAAGGTTGCTTTTCATGCGTGTCCTTTCTTCGTCGGGCGAGGAGGGCCTCCGCCCGGAAAGCACGCGCACTGGTATGCGGTGGTTCATCCGACCCGCCCTGGGCCGGTCGGCGCCGAGACGCCACATCCCTTGTCCCGCAACGGTTTCCGGCGTCCAGGCGGGCGGATGAGACGGTCGTCACGGGCCGGCGGGTACGTCCCCGCTGAGGGCTTTCCGCCCGCCTTCCCGGTTCGGCCGCAGTACGGTGCGAGTGGTTGGCCCCGGCTCGCGTGACCACCAGCCCGCACGTTCGTCGACCCGGCGATGTCGAGTTCTCGGATCCGGTACCGACTTCCTCACGTGAGACGGTCCACAACTGGAGGAACGGAGTCAGCACATGCAGATCCGCGCACGTACCAGCATCAGCGCCGACGGCTACGTGACCACGCCCGGCGGCTGGCCGGCGTTGACCGCCGACCCGTCGTTCGTTTCCGGCGTCAGCCACGGGTTTCCCGAGTTCCTCTCCGGCTGTGAGGCCGCGCTGATGGGTCGCACGACCTTCGAACCGGCGCTGAACAACAGCCGCTGGCCGTGGCCCGACCTGGAGGTGTTCGTCCTCGGCTCGCACCGTCCGGCCGGCACGCCGGATCACGTGGTTCTCGACGACGACCCGGTACGGCTGCTGGACAAGCTGCGCGCCGCCAACCGGGGCCGCGACGTCCACCTCGTCGGCGGCGCCAGCACCATCGAGACGTTCCGGGCGCTCGGTGCGCTGGATACCCTCGAACTTCTTGTCCTGCCGATGTTTCTCGGCGGCGGGACGCGGCTGACGGACTCGATGAGTGCGCAGACCGGCCTGGTTTTCTCCAGCGAGCGGGCGTTGCCCGGCGGTGCGGTGGAAATCGTGTACCGCGTCGACCCGCGGGCCGGCGAGGTACCGGGCCGGGACGCCGGGTGGTCACCGGCATCCCAGCGCTGAGACGTGCCGGTGGTCGGACCGACCGGGTCCGGCGTTGGCCGGACCCGGTGCGGCGTCACTGGCAGGTCAGGCCGGTCGGCGTGCCGTTGCTGCCGGTCCAGTTTCCGGTGAAGCCGAAGCTGGTACTGGCACCGGCGCCGAGGCTGCCGTTGTAACTGGCGTTGCGGGTGGTCACGCTCGATCCGCTCTGGGTGTAGCTGCCGTTCCACAACTGAGTGATGGTCTGACCGTTGGGGAACGTCCAGGACACCTGCCATGCGGAGCGGGCGACGGATCCATTCTGGACGGTCACGTTCGCCTGGAAGCCTCCCTGCCACTGGCTGACGACGGAGTAGGAGGCGGTGCACCCGCCGGCCGGCGGCGTGGGGCCGGTAGAGGTCGGGGGCGGGGACGTCGGGGGGCCGGAGGTCGGGGTCGGGCTGGGCGACGAGGTTGGCGTCCGGGTCGGCGTCGGCGAGGCGGTGGGTCCGCCGCCGCTGCCGTTGAGTCCGAGGAAGCTGATGGCGTAGGCGACCATGCCGCTTCGGGGAAGCTCGTGCCCGGCGCCCGAGACGCTGATGCCCTCGACCGGAGGCATGGCGCTGTTGTTGCCGTACCGGGTGCGGGTCCAGCCGGACTGCGGCGAGTCAGTGAGGGCCGGGGTCTGGCTGACCCCGTTGAGGTTGGTCCACTGCTTGATCTCTTCGCCGAAGTTGTTGTAGTTCAGCGTGGGGTCCGCGGTGCCGTGCCACAGCTGCATTCGAGGGTACGAACCGCTGTAGCCGGAGTCCATCGAACGCGCCAGGTCGCCCCATTGCTGGGCGGTCTTGGTGACCTGACCGTTGGCGCACTGGCTGTTCCAGGTGTTGGTGCTGCTGCCGGTCGCGAAACACCCGGCGGGTACTCCCATGAACGCGGAGCCGGCCTTGAACACGTCCGGGTACTCGGCGGCCATCACGTCGGTCATCATCGCGCCCGAGGACACGCCGCTGACGAAGACACGGTTGGCGTCGATGGGGTAGTGCTGCTTGGCGTAGTTGACCATCGAGATGATGCCGACCGGGTCGCTGCCACCCCCGCGCGTCAGGGCCTGCGGGGAGTAGACGTCGAAGCACTGCCCGCTGCGGGTGGCCTCGGGGAACACGATGATGTAGCCGTACTGGTCGGCGGCGGTGACGTAGTCGTGGAAGTACCCGCTGTACAGGGCCGAGGCGGTACCGGTGCAGTAGTGGATGGCGACCAGCAGCGCCGGGTGCGCGGCCACGGTGTTCGGCACGTAGATGTACATGTTGAGGTTGCTGGGGTTGTTGCCGAAGTTGGTGACCTGGGTCAGCGAGGCCGCCGCGGCCGGCTTGGCGTTCATCAGCACACCGGTCGCGACGATCGGCATCACCGCCGCGACTGCCAGAGCTTTCAGGATTCTCTTCACGGGTGTCCTTTCGCAGTAGGAGGCCACCGCGCACGACAGCCGAGCGTCGCCCAGCGACAACGGGCCGGCGTGGCTTGACGCGACCACGACGGCGGCCGCATGACGCCCCCGCATCGGTTGCCCTGCAGTGCGGTGCCGCCGGGCGGTGTGGTCAGGGACGACCGGACCACCCGCTCGGGTGAGGTCAGGTGCTGACGGTCCGTCAGAATGCGACGCCCGAACTGGCGGCTTGCGTGGTTGCCCTCCACGCTCCGCGGCCGACCGGCAGACCGTCTGGAGATTGAAACATTTCTTAGTATCAACGGAATCATTTCGATGCGCAAGGTGCTGCGATAGGGCACGGCCGAGCGCCGGGTGCTTCGACGCTGGATGGTGCGCGAGTCCTGGTCACTGGGCGGTACCCGCGTCTCGCAGGCACCGCCCGGGCTGCGGAGCGGATCGGTCTGCCGACCTCGGGCGTGCCCGGGAGCGCGGCCGCGGACGCGGATGCGGCGGCATCCCGCGCCAGAATTACCGAAAAGCTTTCGACAACATTCGGAAAGAGATTCGGCCGCCGGTGTACGGGCGCAACGCCACCGTCAGCGACGACTATGACGAGGTGCGGCTGGCTCTGACCGACGGCCACACCGGGGTGCGGTTCTCGATCGTCGCCCGAGCCTATGACGCCTGCGTGGCGCTGCGGTACGAGCTGGAGACGTCGCCCGTGACGCTCGACCTGGCGGCGGAGCTGACCACCTTCGTACTCCCCGATGGCTGCGTCGTCTACGGATCCCGCGACGAGGACCCCT
>DASXOA010000032.1:0-22773 GCA_036494675.1 Rugosimonospora sp. | reverse complement strand
CGAGGCCGGCAGCACCGTCCCCACCATGACCCAGTCCGGCCCCACCGCGCAGACCACGACACCGGCCGGAGCCACCGCGCCGACCATGGCGCCGGCCGGGGGAACCGCACCGGCCATGGCATCGGCCGGCGCCTCGGCACTGTCGACGCGGGCCGCGCCGCAGGGCGCTCCCGGTGCGGCCCCGGAGACGGTGTCCGCCAACCTGGGCGGCGAGCCCTCGGTCGAGGCGGTCGCCGAGCCGCTGGCCGACTCGGTCGGCGGCTCACCCGACGCCGAATGGCACTGCACCAACTGCGCCCTGCGCCGCCCGGATCCACAGTGGACGGTGGACGGCGACGCCGTGGTCGATCCCCAGGGAGTGCGGCACGAGGTGAAGTTGCAGCTGCCGGGCCGGGTCAACCGGGCGAACGCGGCCACCGCGCTCGCCGTCGCCGCCCAGTTCGGGGTACCCCCGGCCGAGGCGGTACCCCGGCTCGCCGAGGTCGCCTCGATCGCCGGCCGGTACGCGCAGGTGGAGCGGGACGGCAAGGCGATCCGGTTGCTGCTGGCCAAGAACCCGGCCGGCTGGCTGGAAGCGTTCGACATGGCCGACCCGGCGCCCACCCTACTGTCCATCAACGCCCGCGATCCCGATGGCCTGGACACCTCCTGGCTGTTCGACGTGGACTTCTCGCCGCTGGCCGGCCGCCCCGTACTTATCAGTGGCGACCGGGCATTCGACCTGGCGGTGCGGCTGGAGGTCAACGAGGTGCCGTTCTCCTACGTGCGGTCCTTCACCGAAGCCCTCGCCGCGACCCCACCCGGCCGGCTCGAAGTGATCGCCAATTACAGCGCCTTCCAGGACATCCGAGCGGAGTTGGACCGTGTCAATTAGTGGAACGAGCGCTCTGCGCATCGTCTGGGTCTACCCGGATCTGCTGTCCACCTACGGCGACCGGGGCAACCTGCTGGTCCTGTCCCGTCGCGCCGCGCTGCGCGGGCTTCCGGTGGAGTGCTTCGAGGTGCGCTCGGACCAGCCGGTACCGGTGGACGCCGACATCTACCTGCTGGGCGGCGGCGAGGACGGCCCCCAGTCGCTGGCGGCGCAGCGGCTCATCGCCGACGGCGGGCTGCGCCGTGCCGTCGACCGGCGCGCGGTCGTGCTGGCCATCTGCGCCGGGTACCAGCTGCTGGGCGAGTCGTTCTTCGCCAAGGGGCAGAAGTGCGCCGGCCTCGGCCTGCTGGACCTCAACTCGGACCGGGGACCGTCGCGAGCGGTCGGCGAGCTGGCCGGCCCGGTCGACTCCGAGCTGGGCCTGCCCGTGCTGACCGGCTTCGAGAACCACGGTGGGCGCACCCACCTGGGCCCCGGGGTCCGGCCGCTGGTCAAGGTCACGGTGGGTGTCGGCAACGACGGGGTGACCGAGGGGGCCTGGCAGGGCAGCGTGCTGGGCACGTATTCGCACGGTCCGGCCCTGTCCCGCAACCCCGCCCTGGCCGACCTGCTGCTGCGCTGGGCGACCGGGATCGACACGCTCCAGCCGTTGGACGACGGGTGGCCCGACCGGCTGCGCGGAGAGCGGCTGGCCGCCGTCCGGGCGGCGTGACCGGCGGGTACTCCCCCGGGCCGGTGGACTCCGGTCCGCTCGGTTCACGGATCCGCAGGTCGCCATGGTCACGGGTGATCGTGCTCGGCGCGGTGGTCGCCGGCATGGCCGTGACCGCCTACGTCCTGCCCCTGCACGACCTGGCGAACTCCGCCGCACGCCTCGGACCGGCCCCGGCCGTCGCGCTGGCGGTCGGGCTGCTGCTGGCCCTGGTCCCGCGCACCGCCGTATCGGTGGCCTGCGGCGCACTCTTCGGCCCGCTGGCCGGATTCGGCTACGCGTTGGCCGCCGGGCTGGTCGCGGCGGGTGTCGCGTTCGCGGCGGCCCGGTGGCTGGCCCGCGGTGCGGTGGCCGGCCGGCTGCGCGGCCGGGCGGCACGGTTCGACACCTGGCTGTCCCGCCGCGGTCTGCTCGCCGTGGTGGTGGTCCGGCTGGTACCGATCGCCCCGTACGGTCTGGTGAGCTACCTGTACGGCAGCACCGGCGTGCGTACCCGCCACTACCTGCTCGGTACCCTCATCGGCGCCACCCCGTCGGCGGCCACCTGGGCCGGCGTCGGGGCGGCGGCGATCAGCCAGGGCCGGCTCGGCGTGCTCACGCTCGCGCCGGCCGGCGCCGGGCTCATCGTCTCGGTGTGCGCGGCGGCCTGGTGGCGCGCCTCGATGCGCCGCGACCGGGCCGGCCCCGGCGGCGACCAGGCCGGTACCGCCCGGGATCGGGCCGGTACCGGCGAGAACGCGGCCGACCGGTAGCCGTTGCGGAACCGGCTCAGACCACGACGCTGACCATCCGGCCCGGTACCACGATCACCTTCCGCGGCTCGCGACCGGCCAGCACCTCGGCGACGGCCACCAGCGCGGCCTGGCGTACCGCGTCCTGCCCGGCGTCCGCGTCCACCTCGATCCGGCCGCGCACCTTGCCGTTCACCTGCACCGGGTAGGTCACCGACTCCACCCGCAGCAGCCGGGGGTCGGCGGCCGGGAACTCCGCGTACGCGATGGTCTCCTCGTGGCCCAGCCGGCGCCACAGCTCCTCGGCGACGTGCGGCGCGAACGGCGAAACCATCCGGACCAGGGGGTCGGCCACCTCCCGCGGTGTGCCGTCGGTGCCGGCCCCGGTGACCCGGTTGGTCAGCTCGATCAGCTTGGCGATCGCCGTGTTGAACCGCAGGCCCTCCATGTCGGCGCGGACGCCGTCGATGACCCGGTGCAGCAGGCGGCGCGTCTCCTCGTCGGCCGGCTGGTCGACGACGCGGCTCTCACCGGTCTGCTCGTCGACCAGCACCCGCCAGACCCTCTGCAGGAATCGCTGGGCGCCGACCACGGCCCGGGTGTCCCACGGCCGGGAGACCTCCAGCGGACCCATCGACATCTCGTACACCCGGAAGGTGTCGGCACCGTACTGGGCGCACATGTCGTCGGGGGTCACCACGTTGCGCAGCGACTTGCCCATCTTGCCGTACTCGCGGCGGACCGGCGCGTCGTTCCAGTAGTACTGGCCGTCGCGCTCCACCACCTCCTCGGCCGGCACGTACCTGCCGCGCTCGTCCGTGTACGCGTACGCCTGGATGTAGCCCTGGTTGATCAGCTTCCGGAACGGCTCGACCGACGAGACGTGCCCCAGGTCGAACAGCACCTTGTGCCAGAACCGGGCGTACAGCAGGTGCAGTACCGCATGTTCGGCGCCGCCCACGTACAGGTCGACCCCGCCGCTGTCGCCGTCCGACCGCGGCCCCATCCAGTACTCCTCGTTCGCCGGGTCGACGAACGCCTGGTCGTTGGTGGGGTCCAGGTAGCGCAGCTCGTACCAGCACGAGCCGGCCCACTGCGGCATCACGTTGGTCTCCCGGGTGTACCGCTTCGGCCCGTCGCCCAGGTCCAGCTCGACCTCGACCCAGTCCCGGGCCCGCGACAGGGGCGTCTCGGGCTCGGTGTTGGCGTCGTCGGGGTCGTAGGTCTTCGGCGAGAAGTCCTCCACCTCGGGCAACTCGACCGCCAGCATCTCCTCGGGCAGCGCGATCGGCAGGCCGGTCTGGTCGTACACGATCGGGAACGGCTCGCCCCAGTACCGCTGCCGGCTGAACAGCCAGTCGCGCAGCCGGTACGTGGTGGCCCCGGCACCGTGCCCGTTGGCCTCCAGCCATTCGATGATCGCCCGCTTGGCGCCGGCGACCTCCATGCCGTCCAGGCTCAGACTCTGCGGCGAGCTTGAGTTGATCGCCGGGCCGTCGCCGGTGTACGCCTTGCCGTCGAAGCCCTCCGACGGCTGGACCGTACGCACGATCGGCAGGTCGAAGACCTCGGCGAACTCCCAGTCGCGCTCGTCCTGGCCGGGTACCGCCATGATGGCCCCGGTACCGTAGCCGGCCAGCACGTAGTCCGCGACGAACACCGGGATCTGCGCGCCGTTCACCGGATTGGTGGCGTACGCGCCGGTGAACACGCCGGTCTTCTCCTTGGCGTCGGCGGCCCGCTCCTCGTCGGTCTTGGCCGCCGCGAACCTGCGGTACGCGGAGACCGCCTCGCCGGGCGTGTCGTGGCCGCCGGTCCAGACCTGCCGGGTGTCGACGGGCCAGACGTTGGGCGTCAGCGCGTCAACCAGCTCATGCTCCGGCGCCAGGACCAGGTAGGTCGCGCCGAACACGGTGTCCGGTCGGGTGGTGAACACGCGGACCGGCCCGGCCGCCGTCGGGAAGTCGATGTGCGCACCGGTCGAGCGGCCGATCCAGTTGCGCTGCATCAGCTTGATCGGCTCCGGCCAGTCCAGCCCTTCCAGGTCCCCGATCAGCCGGTCGCCGTACGCGGTGATCCGCATCATCCACTGCTTCAGGTTGCGCTTGAAGACCGGGAAGTTGCCGCGGTCCGAGCGGCCGTCCGCGGTGACCTCCTCGTTGGCCAGCACGGTACCCAGGCCGGGGCACCAGTTGACCGGGGCCTGGGACACGTAGGCCAGCCGGTGATCGTTGATGATCGTGCGGCGCTCCACGTCGGTCAGCGTCGACCAGGCCCGCCCGTCGGGGGTGGGCCGGGCCCCGGACTCGAAGTCGGCGATCAGCTCGGCGATCGGCCGGGCCCTGCCGGCTCCGCCGGCCCCGCCTGCTCCGCCGTTCGCGTCCGGGTCGTACCAGGAGTTGAAGATCTGCAGGAAGATCCACTGCGTCCACCGGTAGAACGGGACGTCCGTGGTGGCGACGCTGCGACGGTCGTCGTAGGCCAGACCCAGCCGGCGCAGCTGGGTGCGGTACCGCTCGACGTTCTCCTCGGTGGTCTTGCGGGGATGGGTACCGGTCTGCACCGCGTACTGCTCCGCCGGCAGCCCGAACGCGTCGAAGCCCATCGGGTGCAGCACGTTGCGCCCGATCATGCGCTGGTACCGGCAGTAGCAGTCGGTGCCGATGTAACCCAGCGGGTGGCCCACATGCAGGCCGGAGCCGGACGGGTACGGGAACATGTCGGCCACGTACAGCTTGGGCGCACCGGCTCTCGGGTGGTCCGGATCGGCCAGCGGCCCGACCGGGTTCGGGGCGTAGAAGGTGCCCCGCTCCTCCCAGTAGTCCTGCCAGCGCTCCTCGATCCGGGCCGCCAGCTCGGCCGTGTACCGGAACGGCGGGACCTCCGACGCCGACACCGCCGTCTCGGTCACTACCTCAGTCATGATCGCCACCTGTGTGTGAGTAGGGCCAGGATCGTCTTCGGGCACGAAAAAACCCCTCGCGCAGGAGGGGTCGCCGTGCTGTCGCTATCGCGTCAGCACGGCCGCCTAAGAAGCCGAGAGGCCCGAATCATGTGCGCAGTGTACCGCGTCCCGAACCGGCATTGCTCGCCCATTGACGCCCGCCCAGGGGTGGGCGAGGCTACCCAGACGGTTGAGCTGATCAACAAATGGAGCGTCGGTGAACATTTTCCTCTGGATCATTCAGGCCCTTCTCTGCGCGGCCTTTCTGGCAGCGGGTGGCAACAAGCTCGTGTCGTCGAAGGAGAAGCTGGGCAAGCAGATGGGATGGTCGCAGCCCTGGCCGCCGGCCGCGATCAAGGCACTGGCAATCGCCGAACTGCTCGGCGCGCTCGGCCTGGTACTGCCCTGGGCCACCGGGATCGCCAAGGTGCTCACCCCGCTCGCCGCGGTCGGCCTGGCGGTCACCATGGCCGGCGCGTTCGTCGTGCACCTGCGCCGCCGCGAGTACCGGGAGACGACACCGACGATCGTCCTGCTGATCCTGTCGGTCATCGTGGCGGTCGGCCGGTTCTGATTCCCCGGCGACGACTCACCGTGAAGCCCGGCCTCATCGCGAAACCCGGCTCCATCCTTGGGTTCGGCGCCATCCTGAAACCCGGCTCCATCCTGGGGTTCGGCTCCGGATGACCGGCCCGATTTGAACCTTGTCGCACGGCCGACCGTGATGAGGAGTGGGACTACTGAGGGCGGTGATAGGTTCCAGTAAATGGCCACCTGCAACGATCTTGTGATGTCGGCTAACCCGAACGGTGGTTCCGTTGCTGTACTATTCGGCCCACTCGGCGTACCCCACAAAAGTGGCTAGCCTGAGAAGATGCAGGTGGTCCTAGCGGGGGAGGCAGGGACTGGTCTCCCGCGACCATGCTGGCGTGCCCGTGAACCGCACCGGCAGCCGTGTGGATAACAGGAGGAGGCCAGTTGACCATCCAGAGTACCGCTGACGAGCTCGGTGGACCGATGCCGGCACCTGATTTCGCTGCCGCGGCCGAGGCCATCGTCCGCAACATCGACCAGGTCATCGAGGGTAAGACCGCCACCGTACGGCTTGCTCTCGCGGTACTGCTCGCCGAAGGCCACCTGCTCATCGAAGACGTACCCGGCGTGGGCAAGACCAAGCTGGCCAAGGCCCTCGCCCGCTCCATCGACTGCACCGTGCGGCGCATCCAGTTCACTCCGGACCTGCTGCCCAGCGATGTCACCGGAGTCAGCGTGTACAACCAGGAGACCCGCGACTTCGAGTTCAAGCCCGGAGCGGTGTTCGCCAACATCGTGGTCGGCGACGAAATCAACCGGGCCTCGCCCAAGACCCAGTCCGCCCTGCTGGAATGCATGGAGGAGCGGCAGGTCACCGTCGACGGGGTCACCTACCACCTGCAACGGCCGTTCATGGTGGTGGCGACGCAGAACCCGATCGAAATGGAGGGCACCTACCCTCTGCCCGAGGCGCAGCGCGACCGGTTCACCGCCCGCATCGCGATGGGTTACCCGGACGCGGGTGCGGAACTCGCCATGCTGGACGTGCACGGCGGCGAGGACCCGCTGGTGGCGCTGCAGCCGGTGACCGACGCCGAGACGGTACGCGGCCTGATCGCCACCGTCCGGGACGTGCACGTCGCCGACGCGATCAAGCAGTACGCGGTCAACCTCGTCAACGCGACCCGCGAGGCTCCCGAACTGAGGCTGGGCGCTTCGCCCCGGGCCACCCTCCAACTGCTGCGCACCGCGCGGGCGGTCGCCGCCCTGGAGGGTCGCGACTACGTGCTGCCGGACGACCTCCAGGCGCTGGCCGTCCCGGTGCTGGCCCACCGGCTCATCCCGACCGCCGAGGCGCAGTTGTCCCGGCGGACCACCGACGCCGTGGTGGCGGACCTGATCCACCGGTTGCCGCTGCCCACCGACCGGCAGCGCTCGCCCTACAACACCCGTACCTCGAACCCGCCGCGCGACCCGCGCGACCCCCGCGATCCCTCCCCGCGGGGGCGATGACCGTGCGCGAGGGGCTGCGCGGGCTCACCACGCGCGGCAAATCGTTCCTGGCCTGTTCCGTGGCGATGGCGGTGCTGTCCGTCGTGTTCGGTGAGAAGGATCTGCTGCGCGTCGCGATACTGATCGCGGCGCTGCCGCTCCTCGGAGCCTGGTACGTCGGGCGGACGAGGTACAAGCTGGCCTGCACCCGGACCCTGGAGCCGCACCGCACGCCGGTCGGCGCGACCGCCCGGGTCGTGCTCCGCCTGCAGAACCTCTCCGGGCTGCCCACCGGCACCCTGCTTCTGGAGGACCGCCTCCCCTACGCGCTGGGCAGCCGGCCCCGCCTGGTACTGGAGCGGCTCGGCCGGCACCAGGCCAGTTCGGTGGCGTACACGGTCCGTGCCGACGTACGCGGCCGGTACGAGGTGGGTCCGCTCGTGGTCCGCCTGACCGACCCGTTCGGGCTCTGTGAGCTGACCCGTTCGTTCCCGTCGGTCGACCGCCTCACCGTGATCCCGCAGGTGACCGCGCTGCCGACGGTGCGCCTGGCCGGTGAGTACGCCGGTACGGGCGAGTCCCGGGCCCGGTCGGTCGCCGTCCACGGCGAGGACGACGCGGCCACCCGCGAGTACCGGCACGGCGACGACCTGCGCCGGGTGCACTGGCGCTCGACGGCGCGGGTGGGCGAGCTGATGGTGCGCCGGGAGGAGCAGCCCTGGGAGAGCCGGGCCACGCTGATCCTGGACACCCGGGCGATGGCCCACCGTGGCGAGGGGCCGACGGCCAGCTTCGAGTGGTCGGTGTCGGCCATCGCCAGCATCGCAATGCACCTGCGGCACAGCGGGTACCGCCTGCGCCTGGTGACCGACGCCGGGGTGGACATCGACGCCACCGAGGCCGACGGGGACGGCGCGGTCCTGGACCATCTGGCCGAGGTCAAGCTGTCCCAGCACGGCGAGATCACCGGCCTGATCGACCTGGTGCGTCACCGCGCAGACGGCGGCATGATCGTCTCGGTGTTCGGCATGCTCACCCCCGCGGAGGCCGAGCTGCTCGGCGGGCTGCGCACCAGCAACGCCACCTGCGTCGGGTTCCTCATCGACAGCACCACCTGGCTCAACCTGCCGACCGTCGCGCGGGAGGAGGCCGACCGGGCACACGGCGCGGCCGCGCTGTCCCTGCTGCGTACCGGTTGGCGGGTGGTCGGTGTCCGGCACGGCGACAAGCTGCCCGGATTGTGGCCGCAGGCCGCCCGAGGCTCGCAGGGCTTCGCCTGGCGGGCCGCCATGGCCGAGACCGTGACCACCACCACCGGCAGCGGCATCGGCCGGCCGGGCACGTGAGCGGGCGACGACCGGCTCAGGAGGAGAGGACGCGTTCACGATGAATCAACGCCGGCAGGTCACGCTCGTCGCCGCGGCCGCCACCCTGCTCGCCACCGCGCCGCTGGCCACCATCTACGCGACCTGGACCTGGAGCATCGACTGCCTGTTCGCGGTCGGCGCGGTCTGCCTGGCCGCCCTCGGTACCCGGGCACTGCGTGCTCCCATGTGGGCTCAGTTGCTGGCCATGTTCGCCGCGCTGACCATCATGGTGACCTGGCTGTTCGGCTCCACCGGGTCGATCGCCGGGACGATCCCGACGGGTACCACCCTGCACCACTTCGGAGATTTGCTCTCCAGCGCGAACAGAGACATCAACGACTACGGCATCCCGGTACCCGACCGGCAGGGCCTGCTGTTCCTGACGGCGCTGTCCGTCGGGCTGGTCGCGATCGTGGTCGACCTGGTCGCGGTCGGCCTGCGCCGGCCGGCACTGGCCGGCTTCCCGATGCTGGCCATGTACTGGATTCCGGTGCTGGTGCACCCGGACAGCGTCTCGTTCATCCCGTTCGCGGTCGGCGCGGTCGGCTTCCTGTGGCTGCTCGTCACGGACAACGTGGACCGGGTACGGCGGTTCGGCCGCCGGTTCACCGGCGAGGGACGCGACGTCGACCTGTGGGAACCCTCGCCGCTGGCGGCCGCCGGGCGCCGGCTGGCCGTCGTCGGCGTGGTGTTCGCCATCGTGCTGCCGCTCGCCATCCCGGGCATGACGAACGGTCTGCTGGATCGGTTCGGCGGCGGTGGCGGAGAGGGCATCGGGCCGGGCGGCAACGGGCGCGGCACCAGCGTCAACCTGTTCTCGGCGCTGTCCGGCCAGCTCAACCTGAAGAGCGTGCACGACATGTTGAAGGTGACCACCACCGACCCGGCGCCGTACTACCTACGCATCGGCGAGGCGGACCGGTTGGTCGAGGCGGGCTTCAGCTCGCAATCGACACACAGTGGACGGTCGGTCACCGGCACCCCGCCCACGACGCCGATCAACCTGCCCGGCGTGACGCAGAAGAAGTACCAGGCCAACATCACGATCACGAACAATCTCAATATGGGGCTGCTGCCGGTCTACAGCCAGCCCACCAAGTTCCAGAAGCTGGACAGCAGCTGGCTGTACGACCCCAGCAGCGGCCTGGTGTTCTCCAACCGGTCGTTCTCGGCCGGCAAGCAGTACTCCTTCGAGTTCCTGCACACCGACTTCAAGCCGGAGGCGTTGCGCACCTCCAAGCCGCTCGGCCTCGACAACCCGATCCAGCGCGAGGATACCCAGGTCCCCAGCGAGCCGGTGGTCGACTCCCTGGTGGCCAAGTTGACCGCGGGCAAGACGACGCCGTACGACAAGGTGCTGGCGCTGTACAACTACTTCTCCGCGGACAACCAGTTCGAGTACTCGCTGAGCACGAAGACCGGTAGCAGCGGCAGCGACATCGTCGACTTCCTGACCAACAAGAAGGGCTACTGCGAGCAGTACGCGTCGGCGCTGGCCTGGATGGTACGGGCGGCGGGCGTCCCGGCCCGGGTCGCGTTCGGGTTCACCCGCGGCACCAACCGGCAGAACGACACGTACACGCTGACCAACGACAACCTGCACGCCTGGACCGAGGTGTACTTCGCCGGGTACGGCTGGGTACCGTTCGACGCCACGCCGACGGCCGGCGTCGCGGGTTCGGTGAGTCCGGCCTGGGCACCCGACGTCAACCACAAGGACCCGACCGGCAACACCGGCGCCGTCGGCGCGACCAGTTCGGCCGGCCCCAACGACTCCAACTCGCAGGACCGCAAGCTGCCCGACGAGAACGGCGGTACCAGCGCCGGTGCCGGCACGCTGCACCCGACCTCGCCGACGTGGCCCTGGTACCTGGCCGGCGCGATCGTGCTGGTGGTGCTGCTGCTCGCGCTCCCGGCCCTGCGCCGGTCCGCGATCCGCCGCCGCCGCAGGCCCCGCCTCGCGACGGGTACGGGAGCCCAGGCACGGATCCGCGCCCCCGCGCCGGACGCCGGGATCGGGGAGTCCGCACCGGGCGGCGGGATCGTGGAGTCCGCGCCGGGCGACATGAGGGTGGTGCAGGACGCCGACTGGGCACACGCGGCGCGGCGCGACGC
The DNA here is from genome assembly GCA_036494675.1 of Rugosimonospora sp. Taxonomy (GTDB): domain Bacteria; phylum Actinomycetota; class Actinomycetes; order Mycobacteriales; family Micromonosporaceae; genus Rugosimonospora. The sequence continues at coordinate 12,005 of DASXOA010000032.1, read as the reverse complement.
GCATGCGACCTGGGACGAGTTCATCGACACGATGGTGGACTACAACATCCAGGTGGACGAGGCCGAGACTCCGCGGCTCACCGTGGAGCGGCTGGCCGACTCGATGCACCTCGGCCCGGAGGCGACCGATGGGGTACGGCTGATCGGGCGGGCCGAGGAACGGGCACGGTACGCCCGGACTCCGCTGCCGACCGCCGGCCTGTCGGAGTCGTTGCGCGCGGTTCGCTCGGCGATCTCCGGCCGGGCACCCTGGCGTACCCGGCTTCGGGCGGTCGTATTGCCGCCGTCCGTCATGCGCCGCTGGCGCAGCGGCCTGGTCGAGTCCACCAGTACGGGCGCCTCGACCGTCGCACGCTCGTGGGACCGTACGGCGCGGATGCTGAGCCCGCGCCGGCTGGTGCCGCGCCGAGCGACCCGTTAGGCCTGCGACCCGGTACGCCTCGAGGTTGGCCTGCGAACCGGTAGGCCTGCGAACCGGTGGGCCTCGGGATTGGATCGGCCCGGCGCATCCCGGGCCGGTGGCTGGAACTGGGGCCGGGGTGAGGCGGGATGAGTCCGGGGGTGAGACCCGGATGAGCCGAGGATGAGACCGGGTGACACGGGGTGAACCACGTGGAGGGGCGGCCCGTCCGGGCCGCCCCTCCACGTCACGACGACGACTGTCCGCGGGACAGTCGAAACGCTACCTTCGGTCCTCCGGGCGCTGACGCCAGCGCTCCTCCAGCCGGTCGATCAAGGAACTACGCCGCTGCCGGGTGGGTCGGCTGGCTACCCCGCCGACCGCCCGTAGCTCGGTACCGTGCGATCGGCGTAAGGATGTCAACCCAAACGCGGCGGCAACCAGCATGACCACGAAGCCCGCCACGCCCAGCAGGGCGCTCTTGCTGGCGACTCCGTAGACGACCAACGCCAGACCAGCGACGACGAGAGCGCCGGCGACCAGCAGCCGGCGTCGGGCGTGGAAACGCGGGTCGGTGGCGCGCACGGCCGAGGCGAACTTGGGATCCTCGGCAAGCGACCGCTCGATCTGCTCGAACAGCCGCTGCTCGTGTTCCGAGAGCGGCACGGCACTCCTCCCCGGTCATTGTTGTCGCTCCAGTATGGATCGACGGACCGTGTCAGCCGGGTGGCTGCTTACCGGCAAGTCTACGAGGGGCTACCCGGGTCGGAAAGCCGGTCGACGCTCAGGTGTCGGGATTTTCCTCGGCGGCCTCCCCCTGACCCCCGTTCCACGGTCCCGGCATCCCCGACCACGCCGACTCGCCGACCCGACCTGGGCCGCGGTCGAGCAGGCTGGCGGGCCGCACAGCACCCGCGCCGAACCTGGCCACCGCCGCGTCGGCCGCGCGCTCGGCCTCCGCCCAGCCGTGTTCCCGGCCATCGAGGGCGAGTTGGCGGGGCGCCCGGTCGGCCTCGATCAGGCCCTCGATGCGGACTCCGAGCAGCCGGATCCGGTCGCCGGGCCGCAATAGGTCATAGAGCGCCCATGCCGTCTCAAAGACTTCGTTGGACACGTCGGTCGGCATGGACAGGGTGCGCGAGCGGCTCAACGTGCGGAAGTCGGCGAGCCTCACCTTGATCGACACGGTGCGGCCGGCCTGACCCGACTGGCGCAGCCGGGCCGTCGCCTTCCCGGCCAGCGCGAGCAGAGTGCGCCGCACCACCAACGGATCGTCGATGTCGACGTCGAACGTGGTCTCCGCCCCCATGGACTTCTCGGCGTGCTCCGCGACCACCGCGCGCGGATCGCGGCCCCAGGCCAACTCGTGCAGGTGGCTGGCGGCCGCCTCGCCGAGTGCCGACCGGATCATGCCGACCGGCGCCTGCGCGAGGTCGCGGACGGTGGTCAGGCCGAGCCGGTGCAGGGCCTCGGCGCTGCGTTCCCCCACCCCCCACAGCGCCGCCACCGGCAGCGGGTGAAGGTAGTCGAGCACCCGGCCGGTGGGCACCACCACCATGCCGTCGGGCTTGGCCCGGGTGGACGCGAGCTTGGCCACGAACTTGCTGGGTGCCACCCCGACCGAACAGGTCAGCGCCTGCTCGTCGGCGACCCGGCGGCGGATCGCCGCGGCAATGGACGCCGGCCGGCCGAGCAGGCGCTGAGCGCCGGTCACGTCCAGGAACGCCTCGTCCATGGACAGCGGCTCGACCAGCGGGGTGACCTCCCGGAAGATCCGCATCACGGCCCGGGACGCGCGCGAGTACTCCGTGAAGTCGGGTGGCAGGAAGACCGCATCGGGACACAGGCGCCGCGCCCGGACGCTGGGCATCGCGCTGCGCACGCCGAACTCGCGGGCCTCGTAGCTCGCCGAACTGACCACGCCGCGCGGACCGATCCCGCCGACGACGACCGGGCGGCCCCGCAGGTCCGGACGGCGCCGCACCTCGACGGAGGCGAAGAAGGCGTCCATGTCCACGTGCAGGATGATGCAGCCGGTGTCGTCGGCATCCGGCCCGAAGCCGGCGGCCTCCCCCCGTGGCACCTGCTGACTACGCCCCACGCCGCGAGGGTAACCCGGGCCCCCGACACTTCTCGCCGTACGCGGAGGGAGCCGGGGGCGTTATGTCCGGTTCGCCGCCCCCGGCTCCCTCTGGTGCATGAACGACCGAAGGCTTACGGAACCTGCGGCTTGTTGCCCGCCGGAGCCGTCTTGACCGCGTCTCTGAACCGGAACGCCGAGGTCAGGTCCCCGAACGTCTGCCGGCGCCAGTCCGTGACCGAGCGGCCGGTGGACAGCTTCATGGCGTGCTTGTCACCGAAGCCACGTACGCCGGCCATGGTTCCGAAGTAGTGGTCGAACGAGCGGTTCTCCTGCATGAGGAGGACCACGTGCTCGATGTCGCGCAGCGACGAGCGTCGCGGCGCGTCGGCCTCCATGACGAGAACGGGCCTAACGCCCGCTGAACCGTGGATGAGCGTTCTAGGATGATCGTCCAGTGTGGACAACAAGCGGGATGCCGCGCTCCGCGTCGCTGTCCGAACCGTGGTACGCCACCAGGCGGTTCACGGTGTCCCGCTCCCGCCGCCCGTCGAGCACCACGTACCGGTCCTGGCAGATCACCACCACGTCACCGATGCGCGCCAGGTGCGGCCGCGGTACCGGACCGAACCACCCGGCGGCCACCGCCTCATCGCGGCTCAGGACCCGGGCGGCCAGCCCGAGCACGTCCCGCCACGCGGCCAGCACGTCCGGTGCGGCGCCCGGCACCGTGTGCAGGTACCGCACCCGCGGCTCCCCGGCCATCACCGCGACGCCCTCGCGCAGCCGCGCGTTGTCGACCACGTCGATCCGGTGCTCCACGGGTACGTCCAGCATCCCGTGATCGGCGGTGACCAGCAGCGCGGCGTCGACCGGCAGCCGATCGACGAGGCGGGTGATCAGCCGGTCCACATCGGACGCCGCCGCGGCCCACTGCTCGGACGCGAGACCGGACACGTGTGCCGTGGTGTCCAGCGCGGGATGGTAGCCGTACACCAGCCGGTGATCCGCCAGCGCGGCGAGGATCCGGTCGGCTAGTTCCTCCTCGGAGGCGCAGAGGTACCGGGCGCCCCGGTACACGGCCTCGGTCAGTCCGCTGCCCGCGAACTCGGGCCGGGCCACCACGCACGCCGGTACCCCGGCCCGGGCGGCGCGCGTGAACTGCGTCGGTACCGGCTGCCACCGGCCCGGGTCCGGGTCGCCGGCCCACGTCACGTGATTGAGCACCCGGCGGGTACCGGGAACGTTGACCGTGAAGCCGAGGATGCCGTGCACGCCGGGTGCCGCCCCGGTGCTCAGCGAGGCCAGGCTGACCGGTGTCGTGGACGGGAACGGCGAGGCCAGCTCCGTCAGCGTGCCGAGCCGCCCGGCGAGCACCTCGGCCAGGGTCGGGGCGGTCGGGGCGGCCAGCGGCAGGAGGTGGAACCCGAGCCCGTCGACGAGCAGCACCACGACGCGCCGTACCCCGTCCAGAGACTCGCGGAGCAGCAACGCATCGGGGCTGTCCGGCACCCCGAGGACGGCCAGCGCGCTGGGCAGCACGTCGGCCAGGGTGCCGGCCCGGTGCGGGACGGTCACGGCTTGCGTGCGTACAGGTGCAACTGGGTGGCGATGTCCCGGTAGGGGGGCAGTTCGGCGGCGGCCAGCTCGAAGGCCAGCAGGGTGTCCGGGTCGGCGTCGGCGACCGCGCCGGGTACCAGGTCGGCCACCACCCGTACCCCCTGGATCTTCTCCACCGCCAGCCCGGCGGCGGCCAGCAGCGCGGCGGCCTCGGGTGGGTCGAAACGCCGGCGCAGATTGTCGCCCGACCCGGCCCGGCCATCCGGGTCGCGCAGCAGCGCGCCGGCCGCGTCGAGGTGCCCGTTCATCGCGCGGGACAGCACGGCGGCGGCGCGGTTGGCGACGACCACCGACAGCGCGCCACCCGGCCGCAGCGTGGCCGCGAGCGCACCGACCACGTCGGCCGGATCGTCGACGACCTCCAGCAGGCTGTGGCACAGGATCAGGTCGGCCGAGCCGGCCGGTACCAGTTCGGCCAGGCGGTCGCCGTCGCCCTGCACCGCGGCCACCCGACCGGCGACCCCGGCCTCGGCCGCCCGCCGGGTCAACGCGGCCAGCGCGTCGGGGCTGGCATCGACGACGGTGACCCGGTGCCCGGCCTCGGCGAGCGGCACGGCGAATCCGCCGGTGCCGCCGCCGACGTCGACCACGACCAGGCTGGCGCCGCGACGGTCGGTCTCCTCGCGCAGCGCGGCCCAGATCACGGCGGTCCGCGGCCCGGCCGGCCGGGTGTGTGTTCGATCCACTCCGGCAGCCTACGCGGGCGGCGGTCGCGGGTGCGGCTGTGCCGGACCAGCCCGCGGCCGGTGGCCTCAGCCCAACTGGTCGGCGTACCCGTAGTGCAGGAACAGGGTGTACAGGGAGACCCGCCGCTCGCGCATCGAGACGATCTCGTACGCGTACAGCTCGCCGGTGTCCGGAGCGAAGATCAGAATCGACTGCTCGTCGTTCTTCGGATCATCGAAGCTGATCGCCACGCCGGCGCGCCCGGCCCGGTCGGTCACCTGACCGCGCCACACGAATCCGGGCATGTCGGCCAGGATGTCCAGGATCTGCGCCCTAGCCGCCCGGGGAACGATGTACACCTGGTACTTGTCCATGATGGTCTTGGCCGTGGTGCCGCCGCCCTGGTCCACGTGCAGGTCCTGGGTGAGTTCGGCACGATCGGAGGTCAGCGGCTGCCCGGGACCGGCCATGCCGGCCGGCAGGTCGTCGTACGGCCGGCCCGTCTGCAGCGGTTGCCTGCCGCCAAGTTGCCGCTGGTAATAGCGCTGTGAGGCGGCATCGGGGAACTCCGGCGGCAGCAGGGTCGTCCGGATCCGGCCGGAGCCATCCGGCGCCACCCAGACCCGCCGCTCCTCCACGAAGCTCATCGTGTAGCCCCCGGTGCTGGTCTCCTGCATCCCGCCCCAGTCCTTGTAGTCGTGGTACGCGTACCGGCCGGTGTGGCTGTCGTACCCGGTAGCGGTGAGGCGGCCGGCGAGCGTACGCAGGTAGTTGCCGGCCGGCGGCGGGTCGGTCTCGTACTGGTAGGCGATGGGGCGGAGTACCGGCCCCAGGGCCGTTCCGCTCGGCGTACCGGTGGCCGTTTCGGCGTTGCGCCGCAACGTGGCCGTTACCCCGGCACCGGCGATGACGGCGGTCGCGGCGGCGACGAGTACCAGCCGGCGGGTGGGTCGGGCATGCCGCGGGCCGGTGCCCTGCGCCGCGCCGCCGCCGGACGCGGTGGTCTCGGCCCGCGCGATGAGTTCCGGCGCCGAGCACGGGGGCGGCGGCACCGTCACGCCCCGGGTCGGGTCGGCGGGGCCGAGGAGGGTCTGGATCTGTCGTTCTCCGAACATGAGATCTTCATCCTTTCCGCGACGGGGACGCTGAGGGGAGGCGGTGGCCGGAGGAGTGGACGATCGCCGGGCCCGGCTGGGCGGTCGGCTTCGCGGCCTGCTCCCTGGCCGACTCCCTGGCCGACTCCCCGGCCGGCTCGGTGGCCGGCGATGGACCCGCGGCCGGCGATGGACCCGCCATCGCGGCGGTCAGCCGCTTACGGGCGCGATGCAGCCGTACCGCCGCGGCGGTGCGGCTGCAGCCCAGCGCGACGGCGGCCTCGGAGACGGTGAGCTGTTCCCAGCCGATCAGCCAGAGGATCTCCCGATCGGCGTCGGTCAGGGTGGCCAGCGCGGCGCGCAGATCGAGCAGCCCCGAGACCGAGTCCAGCTCACCCCCGCCGGCGGGATGTGGCAGCGCGTCCGGTTCGTCCAGCGGCAGCGCCGCGGGACTGGACCGCCGGCCCCGCCAGTGGTTGGCGAGCAGGTTACGGGCCACCCCGTACAGCCAGGGGAGACTGCGGTCGGGCACCTCTCCGCGACGGCGCCAGGCGACGACGAAGACCTCCTGCGCCAGCTCGACCGAGGCTTCCCGGTCGGCCAGCCGGCGAAGGCCGTACCTGACCACGTCCGGGTAGTGAGCGCCGTAGATGCTGGCGAACCATGGCTCATCGCGCTCACCCGGCGGTTTCATGTGATCTCCTGATCGACGGCCGATACGGACACCCCTCTATGTGTCGCCGGCCGCCGCCGCGTTACCGCCTTCCGGCGGGCAAATCGTCGACCGCCCGGGTCAGCGGAAATCGCGGGACGGCGAGCGGACCGGCACGCTGAGCGGGGCGAGCCGGTCGGCGACCAGGTTGATGACGCCGTCGGTCTTCTCCAGCATCCCCCGGACCAGCAGCGCGTGGCTGGTCCGGGCCACCCTGCGGTACCGCTGCCAGAGGCCCGGCGAGCAGACCACGTTGAGCAGGCCGGTCTCGTCCTCGAGGTTGATGAAGGTGATCCCGCCGGCCGTCGCGGGGCGCTGCCGGTGGGTGACGATGCCGCCCACGCACACCCGACGACCGCCGGTCATCCGCGCCAGTGCCTCGATCGGCAGCGCGCCGATGCTGGTCAGGTGCTCCCGGGCGAACTCGGCGGGGTGCGTGCGCGGGGACAGTCCGGTCGCCCAGACATCGGCCACGAGCTCGTCGATCTCGTCCATGCCGGGCAGTGCCGGCGCGGTGACGCCGCTGACCGTACCGGGCAACCGGCCGTCCCGTTCCTGCGCCGCCGCGCCGGCCGCCCACAGCGCCTCGCGGCGGGTCAGCCCGAAGCAGGCGAACGCGTCCGCGGTGGCCAGGGCCTCCAACTGCGCCGTGGTCAGTGCCGCGCGCCGGGCCAGGTCGACCATGTCGCGGTACGGGCCGTGCTGGCGGCGCCCGTCCTCGATGCGCTGGGCGACCGGGTCGCCGAGGGTGCGTACGCTGGCCAGCCCCATCCGTACCGCCGGACCGCCCCTGCCCCAGTCGGCGGGCGACTCGCCCCTCCCGCCCGCCCTCTTCCGGCAGGCGCCGGTGACCTCCAGGCTCGCCCTCGCGTCGCTGGCGTTGATGTCCGCACGGCGGACCTCCACCCCGTGCCGCCGGGCGTCGTCGACCAGGGTCTGCGGCGAGTAGAAACCCATCGGCTGGGCGCCGAGCAGCGCGGCACAGAACGCCGCCGGGTGGTACCGCTTCAGCCAGGCGCTCGCGAACACCAGGTAGGCGAAGCTCATCGCGTGGCTCTCCGGGAACCCGAAGTTGGCGAACGAGGACAGCTTGAGGTAGATGTCGTCGGCGACCGCGCCGGTGATCCCGTTGGCGGCCATACCCCGGTACAGCCGGTCTCGCAGTTCGGCCATCCGCTGCATCGAGCGCTTGGCGCTCATCGCCCGGCGCAGCAGGTCGGCCTCGGACGCGGTGAACCCGGCCACGTCGATGGCCAACTGCATCAACTGCTCCTGGAACAGCGGTACCCCCTTGGTCTTGGCCAGCGCCTTGGCCATCAGGGGATGCGGGACGGTCGGTTCCTCCCGTCCGTTGGCCCGCCGGATGTACGGGTGCACGGAGCCGCCCTGGATGGGCCCCGGCCGGATCAGCGCCACCTCGATGACCAGGTCGTAGAACTCCTTCGGCTTCAGGCGGGGCAGCGTGGCCATCTGCGCGCGGCTCTCCACCTGGAACACGCCGATCGAATCGGCCCTGGTCAGCATCGTGTAGACCTCGTCGTCGTCCAGCGGCATCGTGGACAGGTCCAGCTCAGAGTCGATCATGTCGAACGCGTAGTGCAGGGCGGAGAGCATGCCGAGCCCGAGCAGGTCGAACTTGACCAGGCCGACGTCGGCGCAGTCGTCCTTGTCCCACTGCAGGACGGTGCGGTCCGCCATCCGGCCCCACTCCACCGGGCACACCTCGATCACCGGCCGGTCGCAGATCACCATGCCGCCGGAGTGGATGCCCAGGTGCCGGGGGAACGTCTGGAGCCGGTTGGCGTACTCGACGACCTGCTCGGGGATGTCCTCGACCTCCGGTACCGAGATCGCTCCCCAGCGGTCGATCTGCTTGCTCCAGGCATCCTGCTGGCCCGGGGAGAACCCGAATGCCCGGGCGATGTCGCGCACAGCGGAACGGGGCCGGTACGAGATGACGTTGGCGACCTGGGCGGCGTGGTGCCGACCGTACTTCTCGTAGACGTGCTGGATGGCCTCCTCCCGCCGACCGGACTCGATGTCCAGGTCGATGTCGGGGTACCCGTCGCGCTCCGGCGCGAGGAACCGCTCGAACAGCAGCTTCCAGCGCACCGCGTCGACGTTCGTGATGCCCAGCGCGTAGCAGACCGCCGAGTTGGCCGCGGAGCCCCGACCCTGGCAGTAGATGTCGTTGTCCCGGCAGAACGTCACGATGTCGTGGACGATCAGGAAGTACCCGGGGAAGCCGAGCCGCTCGATCATGTTCAGCTCGTGGTCGATCTGCCGGTAGGCGTCGGCACCCGGTGCCCGTTCGCCGTAGCGGCGCCGGGCCCCCTCCTCGGTCAGGCGGCGCAGCCAGCTCATCTCGGTGTGGCCGTGCGGCACCTCCCAGTCGGGCAGGTTCGGCGCCACCAGCTTCAGGTCGAAGGCCAGCTCGGCGCCGAACGCCGCGGCTCGCGCCACGGCACCCGGGTACGCCGCGAACCGGGCCGCCATCTCGTCGCCGCTGCGCAGATGGGCCACGCCGGCCGCGGGCAGCCATCCGTCGATCTCGTCCAGCGACCGGCGGGCCCGTACCGCGGCCAGCGCGGTGGCCAGCCGGCGCTGGCCGGGCCGGGCATAGTGCACGTTGTTGGTGGCCACGCAGGGCAGGCCGGCCCGGCGCGCCAGGTCCGCGAGGGCATCGTTGCGCTCGTCGTCCTCGGGGTGGCCGTGCTGGGTCAGCTCCACCGCCACGCCGTCCCGGCCGAACAGCGCCACCAGCCGGTCCAGCTCACGGGCGGCGGCCCGCTCCCCCTCGGCGACCAGGGCCGCCGGGACGTACCCCTTGCGGCAGCCGGTCAGCACGAGCGCGTGGTCACGCAGCGCGGCGGCGACGTCATCCAGGTCGTACGCGGGCCGGCCCTTCTCGCCCCCGGCCAGGTGGGCGAGCGAGATGGTGCGGGACAGCCGGGCGTACCCCTCGGGTCCGCGGGCCAGTACCAGCAGGTGCCGGCCGAGCGGATCGGGTTCGCCGTTCCGGGCGCCGGAACGGCGTGGCCGGTGCTCGCCCTCGCCACCACCGGGTTCCGGCTGCGCTCCCCCGGGCTCTGGCTGCGCTTCCCCGGGCTCTGGCTGCGCTTCCCCGGGCAGCCCCAGCGACAGCTCGGAGCCGAAGATGGTGGGCAGCCCGTGTTCCCGCGCCGCGCCCGAGAACTGGACCACTCCGTAGAAGCCGTCGTGGTCGGTGACCGCCAGCGCCGTGAGGCCCAGCCGGTGCGCCTCCTGCACCAGTTCCTGCGGATGGTTGGCGCCATCCTGGAAGCTGAAGTTGGTGTGGCAGTGCAGTTCCGCGTAGTCCACAGTGGACTCTTCGCGGACCAGGTCGGGGGCCTGGTACGGCTCGCGCTTGCGGGTCCAGACCGGGGAGTCGCCACCGTCGCCGTACTCGATGGTGATCGGGTCGACCACGATCGGTTCCCGGCCGGACAGCCGCCTCTCGAACTCTGCCCAGGGCAGGTCGGAATTGCTCCATCCCATCAGGCATCGACCCCCTCGGTCACAGATCGCTCAGTCATAGATCGCGGCCACCCACCAGCAGCCCGCGGTGAGTACCAGCAGCAGGGCACGACCGTCGGCCAGGGACACCTGGAACCTGACCCGCCGGCTGGCCTCCTCCGGCGACCACCAGCGCTCGTCGACCGGCCAGGGGCCGGCCCAGCCGGTGATCTCGACGCGCTCCGCCCTGTCCAGTTCGAACCAGGCCAGCGGCCCGGTCACGGCGAGCCGGGCGGTCACCCCCACCGGTGTACCGGCCGGGTCGTACACCCGCGCGGCCAGCGGTTCGGCCAGGACGGTGGCCGGCGACGGTGCCGGCAGCCGACCGGGCCACGGCGGCTGCCCGGACCCCGACCGCGCTCCGGACCCCGACTGCGACCGCGCCCTCGACAGCGCACCAGACCCCGATGCCGACGCCGACCCAGACCGCGACGCCGACCGTGCGGAGCCTCGCCCGGAGCGGGGCCGGGTCTCCGATCCGGATTCCTCGGACCGCAACCCGGCCTCCGACGCCCGGTCCGGCCCGGACGCGGGACGGGCCGGGGCGGGGCCCGGGGCGACGGCAGCGACCGGCACAGAGCCCGGGCCGACGGCAGCGACCGGCACAGAGCCCAGGTCGAAGTCGACGGCACGGGCCGGCGCGGGACCGCCCGGCCGGGCGGGCAGTCGCTCGTCCCCCCAGGGCACCAGGCGCACCTGGTCACCCGGGTCGCGCCCGCCGCCGAGGACCGCGGTGAGCACCGCGTCCGGGCCGAGCATGCCCTGTACCCGGGTCAGCGCACGGTGCGCCCGGTCGCGCTCGGCTCCGGCGTCGCCCCACAACCCCAGTTGCAGCCCGGCATGCGCGATCACCCCGTCCGGTACGAGGCGCAGCCGCAGGATGCCCGAGGTCGGCCGGGCGAGACCCCGGCTGGTACCGGACAGCCAGCCGTCCAACTGCCAGCGCAGCCGGTCGGCGATGGCCGAGGCGCTCAGCAGCCCGTCGTGCCGCCAGGTGCGGTGCAGTTCCTGACCGTGCTCGGTGACGGCCACGATGCCCAGCCGGGTGCAGGCCAGACCGCGCCCGGCGAGCCGGTCGTGCAGTCGCTCGGCCAGTTGCCGGGCGGCGAACGCGGCCGCGTCGACGCGTTCCAGCGGCTCGTCGAAGGTCTGCGCCACCTCCAGGTCGGGTGGTGGTTCCCGGACCGCGAGCGGCCGCTCGTCCAGTCCGGCAGCCATCCGCTGGGCCAGCGCGGCGTCCAGGCCGAAGCGCGCCAGCACGTCCGCCGGGGGTAGGGCCGCGAAGGCGCCGAGGGTACCGATGCCCAACCGGCGCAGCAGATCCACCAGGGGCGGCCGATCCACCGTGGAGATGTCGAGGTCGGCGAGGAACGTCGCGGTCCGGCCACGCGGGATCAGCCGGCCGGCCCGGGCGGCGAGGCCGGCCGCGAAGACCCCGTCGGCGACTCCGACCTGCGCCTCCACGGCGCACGTCTGGGCGATGTGTTCGACGATCCGCTCGGCGGCCAGCTCTTCCGAACCGAAGTACCGGGACGGCCCGCGGGCGGCCAGCGCACACGCGCCGGGCCGGACCACCTCGACACCGGGCGCCAGTTCCTCGACCGCCGCCACCACCGGCTCGTACGCGCGGGCGTCCCGGCCCGGGTCATGGTCGAGCACGACCAGTTGTGGGCACCGGCCCTGCGCCTCGCGCTTGCGCAGACCCCGCCGGATCCCCTCGCCACGGGCCGCCTCGGAGCAGGCGATCACCCGGTTGGCGGCCAGGATCGCGACCGGCCCATGGGCCGGTACGCCCTCGACGATCTCGGCGGCGAGCACCGGCCAGTCGGGACACCAGACGAGCAGCGTCCGGCTCATGACGACCCGCCGTGCCCGACGGCGTGCCGGCACCACCCG
>DASXOA010000031.1:0-4412 GCA_036494675.1 Rugosimonospora sp. | reverse complement strand
ACCAGCACGTCGATGGCGATGCCGTTCTCCGCGTGCATCATGATCATCGCGCCGTTGTCCCGGGCCCGCTGCATGGCCCGCAGGATCTGCCCGTCGTCGCTGTAGAACACGCCCGGGTACGCCATGAACAGCTTGAAGCTGGTGATCCCCTCGTCGGCGACCAACTGATCCATCGCCTTGAGGGCGTCCTCGTCGACGCCACCGAGGATCATGTGGAAGCCATAGTCCACAAAGGACTCTCCGGCGGCCTTGGCGTGCCAGGCGGCCAGCCCGTCCTGGACCACCTCGCCGGTGCGCTGCACGGCGAAGTCGATGATCGTGGTGGTACCGCCGAATGCCGCCGCCCGGGTACCGGTCTCGAACGTGTCGCTCGCGAACGTGCCGCCGAACGGCAACTGCATGTGCGTGTGTACGTCGATCCCGCCCGGGATCACGAACTTCCCGGTCGCGTCGAGCACCCGGTCGGCGGTCTCGATCCGGCCGGGCTGGGTGATCGACGCGATCGTCTCACCGTCGACCAGCACGTCGGCGGCGACCGCACCGGTCACACCGACGACCGTGCCGCCCTTGATCAGCAGCGTGCTCACGGCTTCACCAAACCCTCGTACGCGTCGGGCCGGCGGTCCCGGTAGAACGCCCACCGGTCGCGCACCTCGGCCAGCAGGTCCATGGGCAGGTCGCGGACCACCAACTCCGGCTCGTGCGCGCTGGCCGGTTCGCCGACGAACTTGCCCTCCGGGTCGACGAAGTAGGACGTGCCGTAGAAGTCGTCGTCGCCGAGGTCGGCCTCGATGCCGACCCGGTTGATCGCGCCGATGAAGTACTCGTTGGCCACCGCGGACGCGGGCTGCTCCAGCTTCCACAGGTACGACGACAGGCCCCGGCTGGTCGCCGACGGGTTGAACACGATCTGCGCACCGGCCAGGCCCAGTGCCCGCCAGCCCTCGGGGAAGTGCCGGTCGTAGCAGATGTACACGCCCACCTTCCCGACCGCGGTGTCGAACACCGGGTACCCGAGGTTGCCGGGCCGGAAGTAGAACTTCTCCCAGAAGCCCTTCACCTGTGGAATGTGCGTCTTGCGGTACTTTCCGAGGTACCGTCCGTCCGCGTCGATCACCGCGGCGGTGTTGTACAGCACCCCCGGCTGCTCCTGCTCGTACACCGGCACCACCAGCACCATGCCCAGCTCGGCGGCCAGCGCGGCGAACCGTTCGACGGTCGGCCCCGGCACCGACTCGGCGTAGGCGTAGTACGCCGGGTCCTGCACCTGGCAGAAGTACGGCCCGTAGAACAGTTCCTGGAAGCACATCACCTTCGCACCCTGGGCCGCGGCCTGCCGGGCGTACTCCTCGTGCGCTTTGATCATGGATTCCTTGTCGCCGGTCCAGCTGGCCTGGACCAGAGCGGCGCGAATGACATCAGCCATGGCCGTCCTCCCATCGCCTACGCGTGTCCCGGCGACGCCTCGGCCCGAGGGCTCACGCTCCTCGACGCCGGCGCAACCGGTCCCCCGCCGGATTCGGATAGCCTATGGCGCCCGTGACGCAAGTCCAGACGTCGATGATGTATTTATCGTTTCGGGGGAACTACCCACCGTGTCCGGCTGCGCGCAGCGCGGGCAGGCGCGACACTGGCGGGCGTGGACAACACCGTCCGGATGCGCATCCGGGTCGAAGGCGTCGTGCAGGGCGTGGGCTTCCGCCCGTTCGTCCACACCCTCGCCACGAAGTTGCGCCTGGGCGGGCACGTCGGCAACGACGTCGCCGGCGTGTTCATCGAGGTCGAGGGCCCGGCGGGGACCGTCGAGGAGTTCCTGGTCGCGCTGCGCGGGCTGGCGCCGCCGCTGTCGAGCATCGACCGGGTGGCCACCGAGCTCACGGCGCCGCTGGGCACCCAGGGCTTCGCCATCGTGGCCAGCCACGCGGCCGGTGCCGCCGCCACGCTGATCTCCGCGGACAGCGCCACCTGCGCCGACTGCCTCCGTGAGCTGCACGACCCGGCGGACCGGCGGTACGGGTACCCGTTCATCAACTGCACCAACTGCGGCCCCCGATTCACGATCGTGCGTGGCGTCCCGTACGACCGGCCGCTGACCACGATGGCCGGCTTCCCGATGTGCCCGGATTGCGCCGAGGAGTACCACGACCCCGCCGACCGGCGCTTCCACGCCCAACCGATCTGCTGCCCGGCGTGCGGCCCGACCCTGCTGCTGCGCGACGCGGCGGGCCACGTCCTGCCCGGCGATCCGGTCACCGGCGCCGTGGAGGCGCTGCGGGCCGGGCGCGTCCTGGCCGTCAAGGGGCTCGGCGGCTACCACCTCGCATGCTCGGCCGCCGACGCGGACGCGGCGGCCCGGCTCCGATCCCGCAAACACCGCGAGGACAAGCCGTTCGCCGTGATGGTGCCCGACCTGGCCGCGGCGCGCCGGCTGTGCGAGGTCGATCCGGCGGCCGAGGCCCTGCTCACCGGCCGGGCCGGGCCGATCGTGCTGATGGACCGGCGCGATACGGCGCGCACGGGTGGTATCGCGCCGAGCGTCGCGCCCGGCAACCGGTCGCTCGGCGTGCTGCTGCCGTACACCCCCCTGCACCACCTGCTGCTCGGGCACCTCGCCGGCCCGATCGTGCTGACCAGCGGCAACGTCTCGGACGAACCCATCGCGTACGGCGACGAAGACGCCGCCACCCGGCTGGCACCGATCGCCGACGCGTTCCTCACCCACGACCGGCCGATCCACGTGCGCACCGACGACTCGGTGGTACGGGCGTTCCGCGGCCGGCCGATGCCCATCCGGCGGTCCCGCGGGTACGCGCCGGAGCCGGTACGGCTGGCCTGGGAGACGCCCCGGCCGGTGCTGGCCTGCGGCGCCGAGTTGAAGAACACCTTCTGCCTGGCCCGGGGCCGCCACGCGTTCGTCTCGCACCACATCGGCGACCTGGAGAACTACCCGACCCTGCGCTCGTTCGCCGAGGGGATCGAGCACTTCTCCCGGCTGTTCGAGGTACGGCCGAAGGTGATCGCGCACGACCTGCACCCCGAGTACCTGTCCACCAAGTACGCCCTGGAGCACGAGGTCACCGACCGGGTAGCGCTGCACCGGGTGGCGGTGCAGCACCATCACGCGCACGTCGCGTCCTGTCTCGCCGACAATAGGCATCCCGGCCCGGTGATCGGCGTCGCCTTCGACGGCACCGGGTACGGCACCGACGGCACCATCTGGGGCGGCGAACTCCTCCTGGCCGACCTGGCCGGCTTCACCCGCGCCGGGCACCTCGCCCCGGTACCGCTGCCCGGCGGCGTGGCGGCGATCCGGCAGCCCTGGCGCATGGCGGTCGCGTACCTCGACTCGGCGTTCGACAGTGCCCCACCCGACGGGCTCGATCTGCTGCGCCGCCACGATCCCGGCTGGCACCAGGTCGCCGCGCTCGGCCGTGGCGGCCTGAACTCCCCGCCGACCTCCAGCGCCGGGCGGCTGTTCGACGCGCTCGCCGCCCTGGTCGGGGTCCGCGACGCGGTGAACTACGAGGGGCAGGCGGCGATCGAGTTGGAGCAGCGCACCGACCGGGCCGAGGACGGCGCCTACCGTGCCGGCATCGAGCCCGGCCCGCCGCTGCGGATCTCCGGCGCCGACCTGATCCGCTCGGCCGTCGCCGACCTCACGGCCGGGGTGGCGGCCGGGATCATCGCGGCCCGGTTCCACAACGGCGTGGTGGACGCGATCGTGCGCGCCTGCGTCGCGCTGCGCGCCGGATCCGGGCTGTCCGTCGTGGCGCTGTCCGGCGGGGTGTTCCAGAACCTGCTGCTGCTGGAACGTACGGTCGCCCGCCTGACCGGGTCGGGCTTCGAGGTGCTGACCCATTCCCGGGTACCGTCGAACGACGGCGGCATCAGCCTGGGCCAGGCGGCCGTGGCCGCCGCCCTCGACCGCGCCGCCCCCCTCGACCGCGCCGCCCTCGGCGCCGGGATCTGAGCCGGAGTCGGAGCCGCCCGGCCGTGAGGCGGGGCGGCTCCGGAGATGGGCTCAGCAGATCCGGGGCAGCGGGTCCCCGACCAGCGTGTCGACGATCCGGGTGCCCCCGAACGCCGTGTTGAGCAGGACGATGCCGGGCGGGTCGTCGACGATCCGGCCGATCACGGCCGCCCCGGTACCCGCCGGATGCGCCCGCATCGCGGCCAGCGCCGCGTCCGCCGACGCCGGGTCCACGATCGCCACCAGCCGCCCCTCGCACGCGACGTAGAGCGGATCGATGCCCAGCAACTCGCAGGCGCCCCGCACCTCCGCCCGTACCGGGACGTCGTCCTCGTTGACCAGGACGCCGACCTCGGCGGCCCGGGCGACCTCGTTGAGGATCGTGGCGACCCCGCCCCGGGTCGCGTCGCGCATCGCCCGCACCCCGGTCGTGGCGGCCATC
>DASXOA010000030.1:0-14164 GCA_036494675.1 Rugosimonospora sp. | reverse complement strand
GATTTGCAGGTTGAACTGCGGAAATAGGTGATCGCACGGCGTCGGGGCGTGTGTCTAGGCGTGCGTGTTTGCGCTGGTCAGGGGCGCGCGGGTGGTGCGGGGTGCTGGTCGAGGATGTCGCTGATAGTGATGGGCGTATCGCATGTTGGGCAGAGTCCGCCGAGGTCGACGCGCAGGCAAGGTTGGTGGCAGTCGTGGCAGTACTGCTGGCCGAGGTAGCGGGTCTCGCATTCGGTGCACTGGTAGACGGTGATATCACGTCGTCGGGTGCGGGCGGGCACGACGATAGCCGGTTTCGCAGCGGGGTGCCGGGCGCGCCAGGCGGCTTGGCGGCAGGCGGGCGTGCAGTAGCGCTGCCGGCGGGTCGGGGTGAACGTGTCCGCGCAGACTGGGCACGCCGTGTTGATGTCGTTACGCGATGGTGCCATCGGCTGGGCCGGGTTCCTCTCCGCCTGGATGTTGTCGTTACGCATGTCGTTACGTGACGGTGGTGTCGGTGGTTCGGCGCGGGCTGGTCAGTCGCGTGTGGGTGCCAGCTCGATGACCTTCTTGGGTGCGGTGAGGCCGAGTTTGGTGAAGATGTCGCGCTGGGGTTTGGTCAGTTCGGTGCGTTGCCGGTAGGTGCCGGCCGTTCCGATGAAGGTGCCCAGGTGCAGTTCGTCGAGGTGTTCGCGTAGTTGGTGCCAGGTTGAGCCGGTGGTGGTCTCGGTGACGCGGACCAGTAGCAGGGCGAGCCAGCAGAGGATGACGTGGGCGCGGATGCGTTCTTCGAGGCGGTGGTAGACCGGGCGCAGGTCCAGTTCGGTTTTCATGCTGCGCCAGCCGCGTTCGACCTCGTAGAGCTGCTTGTAGCCCAGGGCGATGTCCTGGGTGGACAGGTGCGGGTCGGTGGCGCGCAGCAGGTACTTGCCGTCGAGTTTCTGTTCGGTCTTGACGGCGGCGGCGTCGATGCGCAACAGCCCGCCGGGTGTGACGCGAAGGTAGCGGTTGAGGCCGGGTTTGGTGGAGATCACCCCGCGCAGTTCGGCCCGTTTCGTCGCGGTCAGCGTGTCGGAGGTGTCGATCAGCTCGCCGAGTTGGGCGAGTAGCCGGGTGCGGATCGCCGCGTCGCGGTCGGCGGCTTCGGGGTTGTGGCAGATGACGAACCGTTCGCCGTCGCCGAGGTTGACCTCCTTGACCCGTAAGTTGTCCGCGATGGTGGCGTAGCGGCCCGGCCGGGCCAGGGCGGCCGTAGCGTCGGCGCTGTCGCCGCGCAGTTTCTCGCCGAGGATGTAGTGGTGGTCCCCGGCGCGCAGGGCCCGCCGGTTGGCTGCGGAGCTGAACCCGCGGTCGCCGACCCACACGATCCGGGTCAGGGTCCAGTCCCGCATGTCGGTCTTGACCTGGCGGATCAGTTTCGAGTCGCCGGTGTTGCCCGGCCAGGACCACACCCGCACCGGGATCCCGTCGCGGGTCACGGCCATGCCGATGACGATCTGCGGCAGGTCGGGCCGGTGGTCCTTGCTCTTGCCGTAGGTGCGGAACCCGATCGTCGTGCCCGGCTGTTCGCCGTCGACCTCGCCGTCGGTCTCGGCGGTGCCGTCGCCCTCGGTGCCGGCGTCGGTGGGCTTGACCCGGCCGTGCGCGTCGCGGCCCACGGGTTCGTCGGCCTCATCGAGTTCGAAATAGGTCGATGTCGTGTCGAAGAACAGGAGGTCCACTTCAAGGTTGAGCAGGTTGGCGACCTGGCCGAAGACTTGGCGTTCCAGCTCGGGTGCCACGTCGTGGAGCCAGTCCATCGCCCGGTAGCAGGCGTCGTCGCTGACCTCGGGTAGCCCGTCGATGTGCACGCTGCGGGAGATCCAGCCGGCGGCGTGCAGCTTCGACGAGGCCGCCAGTGCCCGGTTCGCGACCAGCGCGAACAGCACCCGCTCGGTAACCGGGTCACGGCGGGTGCCGGCCAGCATCGCGGTCATGACCTTGTCGATACCCAGCCGCCGCCACAGCTGGTCGAGTAGCCACGCCCCGCCGAAGGACCGTGACTCGACGAACGACAGCCCGGTCCCGGTACTCGCGGCCAGCGCCGCGCCAGGTTCGAGCAGGCGGCCCAGCGACGCGACCAGCCGTTCGATCACCGTGCGGTCCAGGGCGTCTTCGCGGCCGAAGCTGTACAGCACCCTCGGCCGCGACGTCTTGGTCGCCGGATCCCACTCGTTGTGCGCCAGCTGCAGATAGCGCACCGGGGTGCCGTCGGACCTTCGGCGAGTCGTCACACGCACATGCACGTGTCCAGACGTCAGACCTCTTCACCGTGCTACACAACGGCAGCAGAGTAAACCGTGTGTCCAGTAGTTTTCGCGTTCCGGAGCCGCCGGCGAACCGCTGACCTGGGCATTCGCCCACCCGTATGTCCAGAATCAACGCTCAGCTGCGGAACGCAAGGGTCGCGGGGTCCGGCTGGCAAGCCGGCCGCCGCGACCGCGCACGTCAGACCAGGCGGCGGCGGGCAATCGTCAGAGGAACGTCACGCGGGTCGCTTCCTGCCTGCCTTGGGCGGAACCTGCACGCGCGGCGGGGACGCGGGTCGCCGGATCCATCTGGTTCGTGCCCATTGCGGCTCGGGAATCGGCGTCCGGAGTGATCACCTCGACGCGGCTGCCCTGCTTGCGCAGGGACTCGACCTCGCTCGCCAGGTCCGTGCCCCATTCCGGGTCTCTGCGCAGGCCCTCGAACTGGCCTGCTTGCGGTGGTGTCTGGCTCCATCCGCCGAACGGCGAGAGCACCACGACGTTCGCATAGCCCGAGGCAAGGTCGGCGTTCTCGCCGGAGCGCACGCCACCGTTGATGTAGCGAGTGCCGTTGATGCTGTGCGTGGGGACCACACCGGGCAGCGCGGTGCCCGCGGTGACCGCGTCCACCAGGTCGACGCCGGAATCGCGGTCGAACGCAGCCAACTCGCCGGTATGCGCGTCGACGGCCACCACGATCATCGGCCTGTCCGGCCATTCCTGGCGAGGCAACCGCGCGGCGACCATTGCCCGCCGCTGTCCCTCCGCCGCAGGTCCGAGTACGGAGTCGCTCTCCAACCCGAACGCGCCCATCGCACGTCGTAGATCGGCCGCCGAGGTGGCGGCGACTCCGATGGCCCTCATCCGCTCGAACACCGTGGCCATCGGCAGGGACGGCGGCAGTGCCCGGCTCTGCCCGATCGGTCGAACCGGCTCGGACAGCACCGAAGCCAACAGTTCGGCCGCTGGTATATCGCTGCGCACCCACGCTGCCGTGGTGGAACCGGACGAGGTGCCGACGACCAAATCGGCGGCTTCTGTCAGATCGAGACCAGCCTCGGCCAGACCTGCGATGACACCGATCTGCCACGCTTGTCCGGCAGCCCCACCACCACCGAGAACCAGAGCAACATTGTGAACCATGGGTTTTCGCCTTCCAGGAGTGCCTTGTTATCGAGGCGCTCCCGGCGATACCTACGTCAATCGCCCGACAGTGACGGCAAGAGGGAGCACCCACATCGATACAGCGTTCATGGGTCTCACCTCCTCGGGCGGTGTCACGGTCGACTGCAACCTACCAGCCCGATGCGATCCCGCCACCCCTTTCCGCCACGTGGTCACGACTCCGGACAGGCCCTGGTCCACGACGGCCTGCGAGGCGCGCGGTTCAAGCTTCAGCTCGCCGCCAAGGCGCAGCAGCAGGAGGCACGGGATGCCCTTGTGAAGGGTCGGCCAGCACTCCAGGGCCGCGAGAGCCCACTGCGTTCAGGCTGCTTGGCGAGTGGAGCAACGGGTACCGGCTGGGTGCTGGAGCTTGGCTCAGGGCGTTGGCGGCGTGGGTGTGTCGGGCCGGTGGGCGGGTTGGAACAGTTCGATGAGGTTGCCGGCGGGATCCGCCAGCAGGATCTGGCGTCCGCCGGGACCGGCAATCACGTCGCTGCGGAAGGGCAGTCCGGCGGAGCGCAGCCGGTCGATCTCGGTGTCCAGGTCGTGGACGATGAGATGGATGCGGTTACGGCCGGCGGTGGTGGCGTCGTCGGTGGGGGTTGCGCGGGCGCCGGAGCTGGCCGGCCCGGACAGCAGGAGCCGCAGTGGGCCGCGGACCACGTCGGCGAAGGCGGGTGCGGCGCTGGTGTTCAGCGTGAAACCGAGGTGGGTGGTGTAGAAGTCGATGGCGGCTCGCACATCGTCGACGAGGTAACGAACGCTGGCGTACTGGTCGGGAATGGTCACGGTTGAGCCTCCTTAGGAGTGGGTGAGAGCGGCCAGCAGGTGGCGGACGCGGGTATCGATCTCGCCGGTGACCCGTTCGAATGCGGGGTAGCTGGCGTGGTCGGTGTCGCCGGCCGCGGCCGGATCGGGGATGCTCCAGTGGGCCTGCTGTGGGTGGCCGAGGTCCGGGCAGTTTTCGCGCGCCTTGTCGCAGAGGGTGACCACGTGGTCGAACCGGCGGTGGGTGAAGGTGTCCAGGTGTTTAGGGCGCTGATCGGTCACGTCGATGCCGAACTGGTCGCGTAGCACCCGTACGGTGTTGGGGTGCAGACGGGGCTTAGGCCAGGTACCCGCGCTGGTCACATCGACCCGGCCGGGCGCGTGGTGGCGCAGGAGCGCTTCGGCGATTGGCGAGCGTGCGCTGTTGCCGGTGCACACGAACAGTACGGTGATGCGCCGGGGTCGCTTGGGTGGCGGGGGCGGTGGTGCGGCGTTCGCCCGGAGGGCGGGGTGCAACACGCCTCCGGTTTCGGCCATGATGTCGGCGCAGCGGTCCAGGTCCAAGTGGTAGTAGCTGTCACGGCCGTCGAAACTGCTGCGTGTGGTGGTGACCAGCCCTCCATCGCGCAGCAGCCGTAGATGGTAGGAGACCAGGTTCTGCGGCTGGTCGACCCGGGTGACCAGCTCGCGGACCCGGTAGTCGCTGTGCGCGAGTTCGGTGAGCAGCCTCCAGCGCAGCGGATGAGCGGCCAGCTGGAGGAACGCCGGTGGGGCGGCGGCTTGACCCGAGACCTCCATGACGCGAGGATACATCAAAACGATTTGATGGATTCTCTGATCACGGGGACGGTTTGTCGATGACCTTCCAACCACGGCATCGCGACCTGACCGCGCCGTATCAGCCCGCGCCAGCCGCCGCCGCTGGCCTGGCTCGGCGGTTGGGCACCGCCGACGCGGTGGTCATTGGGCTGGGATCGATGATCGGGGCGGGAGTGTTCGCCGCGTTCGGCCCGGCCGCCCGCGCCGCCGGTACCGGCCTTCTGATCGGGCTGGGCGTCGCTGCCGTGATCGCGTACTGCAACGCGGTGGCCTCCGCCCAACTGGCGGCGGCGTATCCAACGTCGGGCGGCACCTACATCTACGGTCGGGAGCGCCTCGGGGCCTGGTGGGGGTTCACCGCAGGGTGGGGGTTCGTGGTCGGTAAGACGGCCTCCTGTGCGGCGATGGCGCTCACCTTCGCCTCCTACGCGGTGCCCGGTCCCTGGTGGGCGCAGCGCGCCGTGGCGGTGGCGGGTGTGCTGGGACTGGCCGCGCTCAACTACCGCGGTGTGACCAGGACGGTCCTGCTGACCCGGATGCTGGTGGCCACGAGCCTGACCGCACTGGCGGTCGTGGTGGTGGGGATCGTGGTTGGCGGCCATGCCAGTACCGCGAACCTGGACGGTTGGTCGGCGGTGGGTGCCGGTGGCGCCTATGGCATCCTGCAGGCCGCCGGGTTGCTGTTCTTCGCGTTCGCCGGGTACGCCCGCATCGCCACGATGGGTGAGGAGGTCCGCGACCCGCGGCGCACGATCCCCCGAGCGATCCCCATCGCTTTGCTGATCACCGTGGTCGTGTACCTGGTGGTGGCTGTGGCCGCGCTGCTGGCCGCAGGGCCGCACCGGCTCGCCGCCGCGGCCGCGCCGTTGACCGTCGCCGTGCACGCCGCCGGCGCCGGCGTTCTCGCTCCGGTCGTGCGTGTCGGGGGCGCGGTCGCGGCGCTCGGGGCGCTGCTGGCGCTGATCGCGGGCCTTGGTCGTACCAGCCTGGCGATGGCCCGTCACCGCGACCTGCCCGGCTGGCTGTCCGCTATCCATCCCCGCTACCGAGTTCCACATCACGCCGAGGTCGCTCTCGCTATCGTGGTCAGCGCCCTGGTGGCCACCGTCGACCTGCGCGGCGTCATCGGCTTCTCCTCCTTCGGGGTGCTGGTCTACTACGCCATCGCCAACGTCGCGGCCTTCACCCAGCCCGCGCCGGATCGCCGCTGGCCCCGCGGACTCAACCTGCTCGGCGCCGCCGGCTGCCTGACCCTGGTTGCCGCCCTGCCCTGGCAATCCGTGATCGCCGGCATCGTCATGTTCGCGGTGGGGCTGCTCGGACGTGGCATCGTCCTGGCCCGGCGCACCTTCAGGATCGGGTAGCGGCGCGCTTGCCGGCCGGACGTACGGCGTCGAGCACCCGGCCGGCCGGTCAGCCGCCCAGATGCGCGGCATTCAGCGCGGCCTGAAGCGACTGGGTGTACGCCATGCTGGTGTCGGTGGCTCCGCTGACCGCGTCGATGTGGGCGCTCTGCGCCTGGAGGACCTCCTGGCGCAGCTGCGGTACGGCGTAGGAGTTGATCCGGTCGGAGTGCCCGTCCTGGGGCAGCGCCAGGGTGGTCACATCCACGATCTTGCCGTCGGAGACCTGCACCTGAACCTGCACCGGGCCGTACCCGTTGTCCACGGTTGTGCCGTTGACCGTCAGGGTGCCCGAATTCGCCGGGCCCCCGGAATCCGTCGCCGATGGTGCGGGTCGAGCAGAACCGGTACCCGTGGCGGCCGGCTTGACGATTCCCGGCGGCGCGCCGGCCGCGCCGACGGCCGACCCGTGGGTGCTGGTCCGGTAGCTGAACAGCAGCACCACGGCGCCCGCGGTGCCCACCATCGCCAGGGCAATCCTGCGCATCCGGCCCTCGCTGCGCTTCACCATCCGAAATCCTCACTGTGAATCTGATCGGCCGGAACCCTGGCCTCGGCCAGCGCCAACCGGATCGCCGCCATCCACGGCGGCGGCCCACACACGTAGACGTCCCGGCGGGCGATGTCCGGAGCGATGCGATGCAGCATGTCCCCGTCCGATATGTGTGCCAGCGACGCCGGCAACCACGACGAGTGCCGCGGCGGCGGCCCGTCCAGGTAGTGCACAGCCGCTCCGCGGCGCCGGGCGATGGCGTCCAACTCGGCCCGCAACGCGAAATCCTCGAAACTGTTCGCCCGGTACGCCAGCGCGGCCTCACCCCGCCGGTAGGGCAGCGCCTCGAGCAGTGCGCGCATCGGTGTGATCCCGATACCCGCGGCGAGCAGCAGGATCCGGCGGCGGTTGCGGACGGTGCCGGTCAGCCTCCCGTAGGGTCCCTCGATCAGCACTCTGGTACCGGGGCGGACCTGCGCGATGCGGTCAGCGTCGTCGCCGGCGGCGCGTACCGTGATGCGCAGCACCTCCTGACCGGGCATCGCGGACAATGAGTACGGGTGTGCCCTCATCCACCCGGCTCCGGTCAGGAACCGCCAGTGGAGAAACTGGCCGGCGCGCACCGGAAGGCGGTGCAGATCACGCCCGGACAGGTACACGGAGAACACCTCCGGTGTCTCCCAGATCACCTCACGCACCCGCAGCCCGTGGCGCCAGCTACGCCACAGCGGTAGGCAGACCCGGAACAGCAGGACGCTTCCGGCACAGATCCCGTACGCGGCCCACCAGTAGGTCCGGGCCGCCGCGGAGCCGGTGAACTCGGCGCCGGTCCACAGCTGGTGCGGCAACGCCAGCCCGACACCGAGATAGGCATAAAGGTGCAGCAGGTGCCACGATTCGTACCGCAAGCGGCGCCGGGCCGCCCGGATCGACAGCACCACGACCCCGACCAGCAGCACCGTGCCCGCCACCGCCAGCAGCATCCCCGGGTAACTGACGGTCAGGCTCCAGCTCTCCTGGATCACACCCGTGCGATCGGAGCCCGCGTATCCCACGATGATCAGCCCCACGTGGCCTGCCATCAACCAGAACGACCACAGCCCGGCGCCGCGGTGCCAGCGCACCAGCCGGTCCTGGCCGAAACAGCGCTCGACCCAGGGCAGCCGAGCCATGAGGAACACCTGCAACAGCAGCAGATCCGCCGCGACGAGACCGGTCACCCTACCCAGCGACGTCACGGCTTCGGGACCGCCCCGCAGCACCGCCTGCATGCCGGCACCGTGCAACCACAGCGCGACGACGACCACAAGGCTGCCGATCGCCAGCGCCCCGGCGGCATCGGCCCACCACTGAGCCGGCTCCCGATGCCGCTCCCGGATCCGTGTGGCCTCCATGAGGCAAGCGTGCCAACGAATTCTTTGAGCCTCATGAGAGTTTGTGGAGGTGGGCCGTCCGCGCCGTCCACCGTCGCGCGCGCCCTACCCGGCTCTGGCGAGGATCTTGTGCAGCCGCGGCGCGCCGAGTGGAGGTCCTATGTGGACTCTGCCAACCGAGTCCGGTGCAACCTGCCCACCCGACCGTGACATGGAACGGGATGGAACGCCGGATTGGGCGACGGCTCGAGTGGGGGTGTGGGATGGGGTTCAGGGATGGGGCAGGTCTGCCCGGGGAGGCGCGCGGAGACGGCGACGTGTCGCCATTGATCGATATCGCGCGGGCGGTCCTGACCAGGATGGGCGCCGAGGCGTGGACCGTGGATGTCGGCGAGTTCTGGTGCAGTCTCAAGCCGCCGGGTGCACGATTGCCCGGGCAGGGCTGGAAACTGCACGTCTCGGCCAACCAGCTGACGGCGCCGGTGGTGCTGGCCCGGGTCACCGAACTCCTGGTCGGGCAGGACTGCCCGTTCAAGTTCGCGCGCGGCCGCAGAGAGCTGGGCAGGTTGCTGTCCAACCGGGTCCGCCGCGGCTCCGGCGGCAAGTTCATCACCGTGTACCCGGACAGTGATGCGCAACTGCGGCACCTGGCCGAGTTGTTGGACCGGGAAACGGACGGGCTGGGTGGGCCCCGGATCCTGTCCGACCGCCAGTTGCGCCCCGGCAGCAGCGTCTACTACCGGTACGGTGTGATCAGCAACCCGCCGGTGTTGACGAACGACGGGATGTTCGAGTCGATGTTCACTGGTCCGGACGGTGAACTGATCATGGACGTGCGGCGGCCGCTGTTCAGCCCGCCGCCCTGGGCGGTACCGCCGCTGCCCGCACCCGTATCGCCCGCAGCGATAGCGGCACCGTCGGAGGACACCGCCGCACCGGTGGTACTGATCGGGGACCGGTTCGAGGTGCGTGGCGCAATCCGGCACTCCTACCGCGGCGGTGTGTACCGAGCCGTCGACCAGGACACCGGCACCGAGGTCGTGCTGAAGCAGGCGCGCCGGCACACCCTCAGCTCGCTCATCGGTACGGACGCGTGCGACATGCTGCGTCATGAGGCCGAGATGCTCGACCTGCTCGGGCCGCTGGGCGTGGCCCCGCACCGGGTGGCGCTGGTACCCCATCAGGACAGCCTGTACCTCGCCGAGGAACTGGTACCCGGGCAGACCCTGAACGCCTGGGTGGTCGATCGGGCCGCGCCGCAGTGGCACGGGGCCGGGGCCCCGTGGCCGGAGGTGCTGGACAAGGCCCACCGGCTGGTTGAGCTGGTCGACGTGGTGCACCGCCAGGACCTCGTGTTGTGCGACCTCAAACCCAACAACGTGATGGTCACGCCGGACGGCCAGCTGCGGCTGATCGACCTGGAGTGCGTGGTGCGCAACGGTTCTCGGGTGCTGCCGTTCGCCACGCCCGGCTATGCGGCACCCGAACAGATCAACGCACCGCCGGTCGGGCCGGCGCCGTCGCCCCGGGCCGACCTGTTCGGCCTCGGCGCCACTATCTTCTACCTCGCCTCCGGCATCGAGCCGGTGCTGCCCACTGACCGGCCCGCGTCGCGCCGTGGTGAGGATCGGCGGGCGGTGCTGCTGAGCCGGGCGGGCGCACGGATGCCTACCGTGCGGGTGCTGGCCCCGCCGATCGCCGGGCTCACCCGCGACGAGCCGGAGCAACGCTGGAGTCTGGAGCAGGCGCGCGAGTTTCTCGCCGCGAGCGCGGACCGCGCGGCCGGCCGGGCGCCCCAGGCCGGCGCAGGGGCGAGCCCCGGCTCCCTGGGCGAGGCCGGTCTCGGCGCCGCGAAGGCCTCGCCCGCGGAATCGGACCGGCTTCTGGCCGACGGCCTGCGCCATAGCCTGCGTGCCATGACGCCGGAGCGCCGGTGGCTGTGGTCCCCCGGCGAGGGCGGCCGGCTCACCGATCGCTGCTGCGTGCAGCACGGCGCCGCGGGAGTGCTGGCCGTGCTCACCCGAGCCGCCGGTACCGGCGTCGGCGGCGCACTGCGCGACGGGATCGCGACCGTTGCCCACTGGATCGACAGGCGTTGCCGGGACACCAAGAAGGTTCTGCCGGGGCTCTACTTTGGACGGTCGGGTATCGCCTGGGCCCTGTACGACGCGGCCACGCTGCTCGGCGACGGCATGCTCGCCGACCGGGCTCTGGACCTGATCGATGAGATACCGGTACGGTGGCCCAACCCGGACGTGTGCCACGGTGTGGCCGGTGCGGGCATGGCACACCTTCATTTGTGGACCTCCACAGGTAACCCGGCGCTGCGCGAACGCGCCGTCGAGGCCGCCGACGCGCTACTCGACGCCGCCGTCGAGCGGGGTCGCGGGCTCGTCTGGCCGGTACCAACGGACTTCGACTCTGGCTTCGCCGGGCAGAGCAACTACGGGTTCGCGCACGGCGTTGCCGGCATCGGCGCCTTCTTGCTGTACGCCGGCCTGGCCACCGGGCGACCCCGGTACCTGGACGCCGCGCGCCGGGCGGGCGTCACGCTGGTGGCCGGCGCCGACACGGTGGACGGGGCCGCGTACTGGGCTGCCGCGGTGGACGGCGACACGCAGCCCCGCGTGCACTGGTGCCACGGCTCCTCCGGTGTGGGTACCTTCCTCATCCGGCTGTGGGCCGTCACCGGCGAGCCTCGGGTGCGGGAGCTTGCCGAGGCTGCGGCGACCGCCGTGTACCGGGGCCGCTGGTACACCCGTCACGCGGCCTGCCATGGTCTCGCCGGCGACGCCGAGTTTCTGCTGGACGTCGCTGACCTGACCGGCGAGGCCGGTTACCACGACTGGGCCCTGGAGTGCGCCGGCATCCTGCATGCCCGTCACGCGGTCCGCGACGAATTGATGGTCCTGACCGACGCTCCAGACGACGAGGATGTCTTCGTCGAGTACAACAGCGGCCTGGCCGGTGCCATCGGCTTCCTGCTGCGGCTGCGCCACGGCGGCCCGCGGTGGTGGATGCTCGACCATCTCCTACCCGCGGCCCCCGCCCAGGCTCGGCAAGCCGACCACCGCATGACAGGACAACCGGTGGCCGTCGCGTCATAGCCGCGTCGCGGATCGTGCCCCTCATACCCGGGGTGGTCGGCACGCCCACCCCGTTCATTCCGCACGAGCGCAGAAGGGAGGCGAAACCCATGAGTACCGATGACGCTCTGCTGGAGCTGCTCCGGGCCGAACTCGACGACGCCGAGTTCACCCGGTGCTGCACCGGAAGCTGCGACAGCAACGACACCAACACCACCCAGACGGACTTCTGACCGGGCAGGCACCACGATCCGCCAGAAATCCAGTCCAACCCCAGATTGTGGTGGCGGGGCACTGCTCCGCCACCACGGTCGTGACACGACTCCCGGGCGGCCACCCGACCGGTGGAATCGGCGACGGGATGGGCGCGTGGCGGGTCAGAGCGGCCGGTACCAGCAGCGGATGCCGGTGTGTACGGTGTCGCGCAGGTGTGCGCCGATGACGGTGTCTGCCTGGTCGATACGGGCGAGAGCACGGCGGATCGCGCGGCCTGCCGCGAGCCGGGCGCGTTCGGAATCGTCCGTGAAGGCCCGGGACCGTCCGCCGGGGCGGGTGTTGGCGGTCAGCTCGGCCAGCAGCCAGTCACGCTCACGCCGGTTCTGGTCGTCGTCGCCGTTCTCGGCTCCCAGTTCGGCGAGACGCTGCCGGTACTGTCGGATGGCCGCGCGGTCAAGGAGCGGCTGCCCGCTCGTGTCGCGGCGCATGCCGGACAGCGCGTTGACGCCGGCCACCAGGTCGGCCGCGGTGATCTCGGTACCCGGGTTCGCGATCAGCACGGCCAGGTGCAGCATGCCGATCGAGTGCTCGACCTGAACGGCCCGGGAACCTAACTCGATCCGCCACCCACGACCGAGCCGCCGGCAGCCGGCGGGGCCGGCCGGTGCGTGTGGTTCGGCCTCAACTGCTCGGAACTCGTCAGTTCGGGACCTCTGGGTCCCGAGTTCCCGGGTGCGGATCCCGAAGCTGCGGGACTGGTGGGGTTGTGGTTGCAGGTGTAGCCGTCCGGCCACGGTGGCGGCATGGTCGCGTTCCTCGCGTGCGGCCGCCTTGTCGTCGTCGGTGCCGCGCTGGTCGAGCGCTTCGGCCAGCCGCAGGCGGGAGGACAGGACCGCAGGCCAGTGGCCGAGGGCGAGGTTGCGGTGCACGGCCCGGCGTAGGTGCGCGACGGCCTGGTCGAGTTCGCCGGTGGTCAGCGCGGCGACGCCGAGCGCGTGTTGTACCGAACCGAAGCAGGTGATCGCGAGGCTGGCCATCGCCGGTAGGTTGGCGTACGGGACGAGCCGCCGGTATGCCTTCGCGGCCGCGGGTTCGTTGCCGATGAGGTGCGCGGCCTCGACGAAGCCGTACATGGTGGCCAGCCAGGTGCCCGAGCGTGGCAGGTCGGTCAACGTCGGTTGGAGCAGGTTGGCCATCGCGCGCATCGCGGTCGGATGGTCGCCGGCCGTGGCGGCGGCCACGGCGTGGGCGGCGTGGAAGGAGTGATCGACCGCGCTGAGGTCCGGCGAGTCGACCAATCCGGCGAGCGTGGGCAGCAGTTCCGGGAGCCGACCCTGGTACCAGCGGATCGCGACCGTGTGGGCCGCGTGCCACGCCGCGGCGTCCCCATCGCCTGCCTTGCCGCCGTGCTCGACGCAGTCCTCGGCGAGTCGTTCCGCGTCGTCCAGCCGGCCGGCGCGGGTGGCGAGCATCACCTCGATCGCGCTTACCACGTATCCGACCGCGAGGTGCTCGCCGCGATCCAGCTCCGCACGTAGCTCAGCCAGCCGCCGGTGGGCATGCGGATGCCCGGTGAGGAACAGGTCGACGGTCTGATACAGCAGACCCATGAGCAGGTGTCCACGACCGACACCACGGCTGTCGCTGCGGCTGTCGACCAGGGCCGCCTTGCCGACCAGTTCGTTGGCCAACGCGCGGCGTAGCTCGCCGTGGTCCGGGCCGAGCAGGCAGTGGTGCGCCAGCCGCAGGGCCTCGGCGTGCACGGCCGGGTCGGGCAGGCCGCGGACTTCCTCTAGGGCGGCCAGCACTGCGATGTGTGAACCGCTACGGTAGTCCGCCTCGGCCGCCAGCCGCAGCCGGATCCGCATCGCGTCGGAACTGGACGGGTCCGCCAGCGTCAGCGCGTGCCGCAGCCGAGCGTCCAGCAGCCCGTACGCCGCGGCGCTGCGGTCCTCGCCGGGCCACCAGCCGCCGACGCCGAGCGCGGCCTCCGCCATCACCCGGGCGTCGCCGGTGCTCTCACCCTCGCGGTAGGCGGCCTCGAACCACTCCCGGCCCGCGTGCAGGTCACCGTCGACCGCCAGTGCCCGCGTACCGGACGCCAGCAACGAATCGGCGGCCCCGGGGAATGTGCCCGCCCCCGCTGTTGTCAAGAAGTCGACCCCCACCGGATCCCCCCGCGAATCGATCGGCCTCCGCGCCGCCGGTACCCGAGCCGCCGGCCCCACGGCCGGCGCCACTCAACACGAATGTCCGCGCGAGGGTGAAACGGCCCTGAAACGGCGCTGAAAGTGCGGCCCGGGTGGGGCGGTCCGGCTGGGGTGCGGCGCAGGTCGAACATGGGTAGGGGTGCGGCCGGGCGGTGAGGTGGCGGCGCCGGGACCGGGCGGCGCGTGGAATGGCTCACTGCCCAGTCATTCCGTCCACAGACTCGCGGATGAGGTCGGCGTGCCCGTTGTGGAGCAATTGTCAATACCTGTGGATGAAGATCTGACTAGGGGTGCAGCTCTCCTGAAGAAAGCCTCTTGAGCTGGGCGGGTGGTGTTCCCGCCGAAAACCGCCCGTGCGAGGTCGT
>DASXOA010000029.1:0-5290 GCA_036494675.1 Rugosimonospora sp. | reverse complement strand
CCGGCCGTCGGTTGGTCGTAGGCGAACACCGTCGC
Source organism: Rugosimonospora sp. (assembly GCA_036494675.1). GTDB lineage: Bacteria > Actinomycetota > Actinomycetes > Mycobacteriales > Micromonosporaceae > Rugosimonospora. The sequence goes on along the minus strand of DASXOA010000029.1, from coordinate 5,255 downwards.
CGACACGAATCCGCTGTTCGATGGGACGGTCTCGCCGAGAGCGTGGCCCTGCGGCGCCGGGCCGGGCGAGACGCTCGGCTGGTCTGACGCCACCGGTCCGGACAGCCCGACCGGCGCGGGGGAGATCGGCCGGTCGCCGCAGCCGCCGGCGAGAACGGGAGTGACACCGGCGATCAGGGCGGACAACAGCACGGCGTGTCGCCTTGCGTACCGTCCGTTGGCCGATGGTCGTCCCGCCATGGCTAGATAATGCCTGGTCCTGCGTCGTGGTCAATGGTGGGCCGGCGAGCCGCCATTGAGCAGGGCGAGCGACCGGCCGCGTGCCCTGGCAAAGGGCGGGCCGCTGACCTGCCGCCGCGCGTCCGTGGCGGGCCGGGTAGCAGCCCGCCACGGACGCTTCGCTCAGGCGGGCTTCAGCGCGAAGTCCGCCGTCGTCGTGGTGCCCTTGGCGATTTTCACCGTGCGTACCTGCGGCTGGAAACCGTCCTTGGCGACGATCACCTGGAGCGGGTTGTTGCGCACGTCGAGCCACAGCGCGTACTGGCCGTTCTTGTCGGTCTTCAGCGTGTAGCTGGTCGCCCAACTGTTGATCTGGACGGTCGCCCCGGCGATCGGTGCCCCGCTCGCCGAGGTGACGGTACCCGTGATCTTCCCCCACGTCTTCGGGGGATTGACCGTCATCGTGACGTTCACCGGCGTCAGCGAGTACGGCGTGTCGGAGCTCAGCGCGAGTTTCGCGCTGAACGTTCCCGGCTGGGTGATGTCCGGGACATTGGCGTTCAGTGTCACCGTCACCGTCGCGCTCTGGCCCGGCGCCAGCGTCAGGCTGGTCGGACTCTCCGACAGCCAGCTGACGTCGGCGCCGCTGCTGCCGCAGTCGATGGTTCCGGGCAGCACCTCGGACTTGGCCACCGGCGGCACGAACAGCCCGCCGGGGTTACCGCCGATCTTGTAGAAGCCGCAGGCGCTGCCGCCGCGGTAGAGCGAGTTGTTGGAGTTCGGCAGCGCGGCCCACTGGCCGGTGCCCGGGTCGTACGCGAATCCCTGGTTCGTCACCGTCGCACTGTTCGCGGTGACGCCGCCGGACACGAGCAGCTTCCCACCGGCCGCCGTGGTGCCCGAGCCCCACAGGTCGATCGGCAGATCGGCCACCGGGGACCAGGAGTCGCCGGCCGGGTCGTAGACGTAGGCGTGCTTGATGCTCGCCGCGTCGGTGGTGCCCCCGGCGCAGTACACCTTGCCGGAGATGGCGCCGCAGGATTCCCACGCCGTCGCCTCGGGGTAGGCCGCGGCGCTGGACCAGGAGTTGGCGGCCGCGTCGTAGACCTGGACGTCGGTGTTGCCACAGGCGCTCCCGCTACAGCCACCGATCAGGTACAGCCGGTTGCCCACCACGGCGCTGCCCGCCGCCGAGTACGGCTTGGGGTTGTTCGCGCCGGTCGACCAGGTGTTGCTGGCCGGATCGTAGATCTCCACCTTGGCGTCGGGGTTGGCGTCGGCACCCCAGCCTCCGGTGGCGATCAGCTTGCCGCCGATGAATCCGCCGCTCGGGTGCTCCCGGGTGTCCGCCGCGCTGGCCAACTTGGTCCAGCTACCCGTGTCCGGGTCGTAGGCGTACAGGGCGGCCAGGTCTTCGCTGCCGTCATAACCGAAGGCGGAGTAGAGCTTCCCGCCGTCGAGGCCGACCAGGTTGTCCTGGATGGTGACCGGGTAGTCGGCGATCGACGTCCACGGTGCGTCCGCCGGCGACGCGTCGGCCGGAGCCTTGCCCGCCGCCTTCATCCCCTTGGCGGAACTCATCGATCCGCGGCTGACCGCGGCGTGTACCAGGTTCAGCGGTGCCCCGCCCTGGGTGAGCGGCTGGACTCCGCCGGCCTGCTCGCCGATGTTCAGCGTTGCCGGCTGGCCCCCGGTGTTCTTCACGGTCAGCGTCGAGGTGGCCGTACCCTGCCAGGGCACCGTCTTGTCGATGCTGGCCGGGGTCACCTTGAGCTGACCCGCGGTCAGTGCGAAGTTCGCCTTCGTGGTGAAGTTGGCGGCCACGTTCACCGACTTGGTCAGCGATGCGTAGTGGGCCTTGGCCGCGCTGAACGGGTGCGCCCCGGTGACCGGGGAGAACAGCCAGTAGAAGCCGTCGCCCAGGTTCGGGTCGTCCGGCGTGGCCGCGCTCGTACCGGTGGCAGCCGCGGAGTCCACTGTGGACACCGTGGCACCCACGATGCCGGCCTTGGTGTTGGCGTCGGTCACCTGACCGAGTACCAGACCGCCGTGTACCGGGTCGCAGGTACGCGCGCCGAGGAACACGTTGTCGAGTTCCCACCAGTACGCCCACGTACCGGTGTAGTGGAACCGCACCTGTACCGCGGACTTGCCGGCGGCCTGGGGCAGCGGCAGGTCCACGTGCGCCGGTCCGGTGACCGAGTCGTTGGTGTGGTGCCACAGGTTCGTCCAGGTCGTCCCGCCGTCCACGGTGACGTCGACGTCGGCGAACCCGTTGCTGTACGACTTGTAGTCGGTGTCGAAGCTGATGTCCGGCGCGGTGGAGGTGGAGAAGTCCACGACCGGCGTGGTCAGCGTGGTGTCCTCGGTCTTACCCGAGCCGAGGTAGTCACTGTCCACAATGGCGAAGTGTCCGGTGCCGCCAGTGTGGTTGCCGCGCGGCTCGGGGTCGTCGAATTCCCAGCCACCGTTGGCGTTGGCGTTGGCGACCGTCCAGCCGGCCGGAGTCGACGTGGTGTCGAACGCCTGCGTGGTGCCCGAGAAGGACTGCTGGTACCCCGGCGCCGTGCAGCCGGTCGCGTCGACCGGTACCGCGACGTTGGCGTTCACGTCACCGGTGCCGACCGCGACGTCGTGCGTGACGCTCTGGTACCCGGGGTAGTTCGCCGTCACGCGCAGGTGGTAGGTCTGCCCCTGGGGCAGTTGGAGGCTGTAGTGCCCGGTGTACGGATCGGTGAACACCGGCCCGCCGGGCATCCCGTCCACGGCCACCTTCGCGTACAGCGGCCAGCCGTGGCCTGAGCCGTCGGTGACCGTACCGCTGACGGTCGAACTGGGTACGGCGGTCAGCGCCACGTTCTCGGTGACCGTCGCGCCGTCCGCGACCGCGACGCCGCTCACCGTCTTGCTGGCGTAGCCGTACGCGGCCACGGTCAGGTCGTACGTGCCGACCGGTACGGTCAGGTCGTAGTGACCCGCCGCGTCGGTCGACGTGTTGCCCTGCGACGTCGATACCGTCGCCCCGGCGATCGGGGAGCCCGTTCCGGCGTCGGTCACCGTGCCGAGAATGTCGCCGTGCGGCGTGGTGGTAAACGCGGCCACCCCCTTGGGGGTACCCAGCCCGGTCGGCCCGTCGTAGCCGGCTCCCGCGGTGCACAAGTACGCGGGGGAGCAGGTGCCGTTGGTACCGGCGGTCACGTCGTTGAGCGCGGCGGAGTCCAGGTACGGGTAGGAGTTCGGGTAGCTGCCCGCGTCCGGGGTGCCGGCCACCGCGTAGATGCCCGCGATGATCGGTGACGCCGCACTGGTGCCGCCGAACACGTCCCAGCCGCCGTCGCCGTAGGTGTCGTACACGGCGAGGCCGGTCTCCGGGTCGGAGACCGCGGCGACGTCTGCCTCGGTGCGCTTGGCGCAGCCGGTGTCATGCTGGAAGGACGGCTTCGGCTCGTACAGCGAGCAGCCGCTGCCCGGACCTCCGTGGGAGTTGTGCCACACCGTTTCCGACCAGCCCCGGGCGCTGGAGTCGCGGACCAGTGAGGTGCCGCCGACCGAGGTGACGTACTGCGACGCGGCCGGGTACGACACCCCGAAGTCGTCGTCGCCCGTGCTGGCCACCACGGCCACGCCGGGGTGGTTGTAGTGCGGGTCCATCACCGTCGTTTCGGACGGGTCCTCGCCGCTGCCCGGAGTGGTGCTGTACTGGGTGCCGTAGCTGTTGGACACGTACTTCGCGCCCAGCGCGACCGCCTCGTCGACGCTGGCGGCCAGGTTGACGTCCGTGTTGTCGTCGGCCTCGACGAGCAGGATGTGGGCGGCCGGCGCGACCGCGGAGACCATGTCCAGGTCCAGCGTGATCTCACCGGACCAGTTGACGTCCCCGGCCGGATAGTCGGTCCCGCCGCGCTGGTCCACCTTGCGCAGGCAGCCGCTGGCGGTCGTGCACGCCGGCAGCCCGTACTGCTCGCGGTAGACGGCCAGGTCGGCCTCGGCGTTCGGGTCGTCGAACGCGTCCACGATGGCCACGGTCGCGCCGGCCCCGCCGGCGGCCGGTACCTGGTACGCGCTGGCCAGGTCGGGCGGCCCGAACCCGTCCGGAGTCACCGCGGGCTGGAGACCCTTGGTGTGCTTGACGTCGAGACGGCGCAGCGCGAAACAGGCGGCCTGGCCCTTCTTGGGGGTGGGGCACAGCGCCTGGACGTTCTGCTTTGCGGCCTTGCCGGTACCGGCGACACCCGTGACACCGCCACCCGCTGCACCCCCGCCCGCTGCGGCGTGGCCGACGCCGGGCAGCCCGAACACCACGATGGTGAGCGCGACAGCGGCGGTCAGCAGCCCTTTCCTGGTTCGTGAACGTCTTTTCATTTGCGAAAGTGAATGGGGAATCCGGGGAATGTGCATCAAGGTCCTCCAGCCTCGGCGCACTGAGCCGCCCCTTGAGCAGGGTCGACGGCGAAACAACAAGGATCGCTGCCAATACCCTGCGAAGAGAGAAGCAAATGTGTCAATGAATATCGTGAGCACAATTGCGTCAAGACGGCGGCGCGCGCCGCAATTCTTCCGGCGGTTCATAGGTAGACCAGACATTGCGGACGCGGCCGGAGGGGGTGCGCCGGTGTCTGGGCGAGTAGGCACGGCGCGCCGCGGGGTGGAGTAAGAATGACGGGGTAGCCAGCCAGAAAGACATCCCAGGAGCTTGAATGTCAAGCAGCGACCTCGTCGAGGTGATACGACCAGGCTGTCGCCTCGTCGTAGAGGGTGGCGGTCTTGAGGCAGCCGTGCAGGATGCCGACGAGCCGGTTGCCGAGTTGACGCAGAGCGGCGAAGTGGCTGACGTCGCGGGCTCGCAGCTGGTCGTAGTAGGCGCGGGCGCCGGGCGAGACTCGCAGCGCCGCGACGGCCTGCACACCGAGCGCGTCGACGAGCCGGTCGTTGTGGATGTGGCGGGCCATGACCGTTTTCTTCTTGCCGGACGCGCGGGTGATCGGACTGGTGCCGGCGTAGTTCTTGCGGGACTTAGCGTCGGCGTAACGGCCTGG
>DASXOA010000028.1:0-18799 GCA_036494675.1 Rugosimonospora sp. | reverse complement strand
CGTGGAGAAGTACCGGTTCGACGCGCTGTTCGGCGGCGCGCGCCGGGACGAGGAGAAGGCGCGGGCGAAGGAGCGGGTGTTCAGCTTCCGCGACGACTTCGGCCAGTGGGACCCGAAGAACCAGCGGCCGGAGCTGTGGTCGCTGTACAACGGCCGGGTGCACTCCGGCGAGTCGATCCGGGTGTTCCCGCTGTCGAACTGGACCGAGTTGGACATCTGGCACTACATCGCCAGGGAGAAGCTCACCCTGCCGGAGATCTACTACGCGCACGACCGTGAGGTGGTGGACCGCGGCGGCATGCTGTACGCGGTCAACGATTTCCTGCCGCTCCGCGACGGCGAACAGTCCTTTGTGGAGCGCGTGCGCTACCGCACGGTCGGGGACGCATCGTGCACCGCCGCGGTGCGTTCCGACGCGGACGTGATCGAGAAGGTGATCGACGAGGTCGCCGCGACCCGGATCACCGAGCGCGGCGCGACCCGCGGCGACGACAAGGTTTCCGAGGCCGCGATGGAAGACCGCAAGCGCGAGGGGTACTTCTGATGGATTCTCCACGGGCCATGGACCTGCTGCGGTTCGCCACCGCCGGCTCCGTGGACGACGGCAAGTCGACCCTCATCGGGCGGCTGCTGTACGACTCCAAAGCCATCTTCACCGACCAGTTGGAAGCCGTACAGGCGACGAGCGCGGCGCGGGGCGACGAGTACACCAACCTGGCGCTGCTGACCGACGGCCTGCGCGCCGAGCGGGAGCAGGGCATCACCATCGATGTCGCCTACCGCTACTTCGCCACGCCGCGGCGCAAGTTCATCATCGCCGACACCCCCGGGCACATCCAGTACACCCGCAACATGGTGACCGGTGCGTCAACCGCCGACCTCGCGCTGATCCTGGTGGACGCGCGCAAGGGGCTGGTCGAGCAGTCCCGGCGGCACGCGTTCCTCTGCTCGTTGCTGCGCGTGCCGCACATGGTGTTGTGCGTGAACAAGATGGACCTCGTCGACTACTCGCAAGAGGTGTTCGAGAAGATCGCCGACGAGTTCTCCTGCTTCGCGATGAAGCTGGAGGCCCCGGACCTGACCATCGTGCCGATCTCGGCGCTGCACGGCGACAACATCGTGAGCCGGTCGGACAACATGCCGTGGTACGACGGCCCCTCGCTCCTGCACCACCTGGAGCACGTACACATCGCGTCCGACCGCAACCTGGTGGACGTGCGGTTCCCGGTGCAGTTCGTCATCCGTCCACAATCGACAGTGGTCCAGGACTACCGGGGATATGCCGGCCAGGTGGCCTCGGGTGTCATGAAGCCCGGCGACGAGGTGATGGTGCTCCCGTCCGGGTTCACCACCCGGATCGTGGGTATCGACACCGCCGACGGTCCGGTGGACGTGGCGTACCCGCCGATGTCGGTGACCATCCGGCTCGCCGACGAACTGGACGTCTCGCGTGGCGACCTGATCTGCCGGCCGAACAACCAGCCGGCCGTCGCCCAGGACATCGAGGCGATGGTCTGCTGGATGGACGAGACCCGGCCGATGGCGGTCGGTGGCAGGTACGCCATCAAGCACACCACCCGGGCGGCCCGGGCGGTGGTCCGCGACCTGCACTACCGCCTCGACGTCAACACGCTGCACCGGGACGAGACGGCATCGGGTCTCTCGCTCAACGAGATCGGCCGCGTGAAGCTTCGCACCACGGTGCCGCTGCTGGCCGACGACTACCGGCGCAACCGCACCACGGGCGGCTTCATCGTCATCGACGAGACGACCAACCGCACGGTCGGCGCCGGGATGATCGTCGACGCCACCTGACGGCACGGCCGGCCTTCGCACGCGCCGGGTCGGCCGCTGGGCTGGCGTGAGCACGCGCCGGGTCAGGACAGTCGCAGGCGCGAGAACGCGCCGGGTCAGGACAGTCGGTGGGCGCCCTCGCTGGGTACCGCGATGAACCAGGTCGGGGCGGCGAACCCGCGGGCCGCGAAGGCGTTCGCCACCGCCGTTCCGACCGCGTCCGCGGCGGGCGTGTCGACCAGTGCCAGCACGCAGCCGCCGAACCCGCCGCCGGTCATCCGGGCGCCGTACGCGCCGCCGGCCAGGGCCGCCTCGACGGCCGTGTCCACCTCGGGCACCGTGATCTCGTAGTCGTCTCGCATCGAGGCGTGCGACGCGGTCAGCAGCGGGGCGATCGCGCGTACCTCGCCGGCGTGCAGCAGCGCGACCGTGTCCAGTACCCGCTGGTCCTCGGTGACCACGTGCCGGACCCGGCGGCGGGTCACCTCGTCCGGCAGCGCGGCGAGGGCGGTATCGAGGTCGGTGACGTCGCGCAGCGCCGGCAGGCCGAGCATCGCGGCGGCCCTCTCGCAGGCCTGGCGCCGTACCGCGTATTCGTTGTCGGTGTGCCGGTGCGGCGCGTTGGTGTCGATGACCAGTATGGACAGTCCGTCCGCGGTCAGGTCGAACGGGATCTGCTCGACGGCGAGCGAGCGGCAGTCCTGGAACAGCGCGTGCCCGGCCCGGCACAGGGTGGACGCGGACTGGTCCATGATGCCGCACGGCACCCCGACGTACCCGTTCTCGGCCGCCTGCGCCACCGTGGGCCGCTTCTCGACCGGCAGGTCCAGCCCGTTCAGGTCGACCAGCGCGGTGAGCACCGCGCACTCCAGGGCCGCGGAGGAGGACAGGCCGGCACCGACCGGCACGTCCGAGCTCACCGCGAGCCGGGCGCCGCCGGGGTCGAAGCCGAACTTGCGCAGCGCCCAGACGACCCCGGCCACGTACCCGGCCCAGCCGCCGACCTTGCCCGGAACCAGGTCGTCCGGCCCGAAGCTGACCGTCTCACCGTTCTGCGCCGACCAGACCGTCCATAGTGGATCGTCCACCGGGGAGGCTTCGACCATGGTGCGCCGGGGCAGCGCGAACGGCAGCACGAAACCCTCGTTGTAGTCGGTGTGCTCGCCGATCAGGTTGACCCGGCCGGGTGCGGTCCAGGCTCCGGCGGAGGCGTGGCCGTAGAGGTCAGTGAAGGTCACGGCGGTAGAACTCCCAGGCGTCGGCGACGATGTCGGGCAGGTCCGGCCGATGTGGTGCCCAGCCGAGTTCGGTGCGGGCCTTGTCGGACGAGGCGACGAGGGCGGCCGGATCGCCGGCGCGACGCGGTGCGATCTCCGCCGGTACCGGCAGCCCGGTCACCGAGCGGGCCACCTCGGCGACCTGGCGGTTGGAGAAGCCGGTGCCGCTGCCGAGGTTGTAGATCCGGTGCGAGCCCTGGGTCGCCGTACCGGACGGGGACCGGGGCACGGTCAGCCGCCCGGTGGCCGGATCGGCATCGCAGTCCATTGTGGACAGAGCGAGCAGGTGAGCGTTGGCGAGGTCCGTGATGTGGATGTAGTCGCGCAGGCAGGTGCCGTCCGGCGTTGGGTAGTCGTCGCCGTACAACTGGAGCTTCTCCCGCCGGCCGGCGGCGACCTGGAGCGCGATCGGGATCAGGTGGCTCTCCGGGTCGTGCCGCTCACCCAGCAACTCCCCGTCGGCGCAGCGGTGCGCCCCGGCGACGTTGAAGTACCGCAGCGACACCGCCGCCACCCCGTACGCGACGGCCTCGTCCCGCAGGGCGTAGTCGACGGCCAACTTCGAGGCGCCGTACGGGTTGGGTGGCCGGGGCGACGCGCTCTCCCGGATCGGCAGTTCGTCCGGGTCGCCGTACACGCCGGCGGTGGACGAGAACACGATCCGGCGCACCCCGGCCGAGCGCATGGCCGCCAGCAGGCGCAGCGAGCCGACGAGGTTGTTGTCCCAGTACTTCTCCGGCCGCGCCACCGACTCGCCGGCCTCGATGAACGCCGCGAAGTGCAGCACGCCGTCGAACGAGGGGTCGAGCACCTCGGCAGCCGTGTCGTGCACCCGGCCCTGGACGAACCGGACCCCAGCCGGGACCGCGTCCCGGTGCCCCTTGGACAGGTCGTCGAGCACGACCACCTCGTGGCCGGCGTCCAGCAGCAGCCGGGTGACCACGCCGCCGATGTACCCGGCGCCGCCGGCGACGAGGAGCTTCACGGCGTAGCCTCCCTGAGCATTCGCGCGGCCTCTTCCGGCCGCACGTCGTTGATGAACACACCCATCGCCGACTCGGAGCCGGCCAGATACTTCAACTTCCCCGCGGCCCGTCGGACGCTGGTGAGCTGAAGGTGAAGATAGGCCAGTTCCCGGTCCGGATGCCGGCCGGGGGCCTGGTGCCAGGCGGCGATGTAGGGCAGCGGGCTGTCGAACAGCGCGTCGCACCGGCGCAGCACGTCGAGGTACACGGGGGCGAACGCGGCCGACTCCTCGTCGGTCAGGCCGGCCAGGTCGAGGACGTGCCGGTGCGGTACCACGTGCACCTCGAACGGCCACCGGGCCGCCGCCGGTACGTAGGCCGTCCAGTGCTCGTTGCCGGCCACCACCCGTACCCCCGCGTCGCGCTCGGCGGCGAGCACGTCGGCGAGCAGCAGCCCGCCGGTCCGCTCCGCGTGTCGCCGCGCCGCGGCCAGCATGGTGCGGGTGCGGGGCGGGACGAACGGGTACGCGTAGATCTGGCCGTGGGGATGGCGCAGGGTCACGCCGATCTCCTCGCCCCGGTTCTCGAAGCAGAACACCTGTTCGATGTCGGGCATCGCGGACAGTTCGGCGGTGCGGTCGGCCAGCGCACCGAGCACGGTGCGGACCCGCAGGGGCGGCAGCGACGCGAACGAGGCGTCGTGGTCCGGGGTGAAGCAGACCACCTCGCAGCGTCCGACCCCGACCCGGACGGGGGACAGCGGGGTCGGCGCCTCCGGCAACGAGTCGGGCGGCCGGTGGCTCAGCGCGGGGAACCGGTTCTCGAAGACCGCCACGTCGTAGTCGTACGCGGGGATCTCCGTGCTCCGCTCCAGAGTCGACGGGCACAGCGGGCACTCGTCGGACGGGGGCAGGTGGGTGCGGGCCTGCCGGTGGGTGGCGATCGCGACCCACTCGTCGACCAGCGGGTCGTACCGGAGCTCCGAGGGGGGCGGCGGCGACGACAGGTGCCGCCGGTCGATCTCGGAGCGGACCGCGTCGTCGCGCTCGTCGAAGTAGATCAACTCCCGACCGTCGGCGAGCGTGGTGACCGTCTTCTTCATTTGGCTGGTTCCTCCGCGTCCCCGTCGCCGCCGATGATCAGCTCCCCGACCTGCGCGGCCAGTTCGGTGCGCGCCTCCTGCGGCAGCTGTGGATCGGACACGAGGACGTGCGCGTCGGTCAGCGCGGCGATGGTGGCGATGCCGATCAGGTCCCACTTGGTGTGGTCGGCGAGCACCACCAGCCGGCGGGCGGCAGCCACCAGGGACCGGTTGGTGTCGGCCTCGGAGAGGTTCGGTGTGGTGAAACCGGCCCGCAGGCTCATCCCGTGCACGCCGAGGAAGAGCATGTCCAGGTTGATCCGGGCGGCCGCCTCCTGGGCGACCGGACCGACCAGCGCGTCGGACGGGGTGCGGGTGCCGCCGGTGAGCACCACGGTCTGGTCGGACCGGCCGTGGTGATAGAAGACGTCGGCCACCGGAATCGAGTTGGTCACCACGGTGAGCTCGGGAACGTTGATCAGCTCCCAGGCCAGCGCCGCCGTCGTGGTGCCGGCGGAGATGCCCACCGCGCTGCCCGGTTTGGCCAGTGCCGCCGCGGCCTGGGCGATGGCGGTCTTCTCGGCCCGCTGCTGCTCGGCCTTTGCCGCGTATCCCGGTTCGTCGGTGGCGCCGTCGACCGCGACGGCACCGCCGTGCACCTTCTCGACCAGGCCGCGCTCGGCGAGCACCTCGATGTCCCGCCGGATCGTCATGTCGGAGACGCCGAGGACCCGGACCAGGTCGGCGACCCGCGCGCCGCCGTGCCGGCGGACCCGATCCAGAATGGACGCCTGCCGTTGCTGTGCGAGCACTCGACCTCCCTGCCGTCTTCCCGGGGCGTGGCAAACCGATCCTGCCCAATTTCCCCTCAGAATTCAACAGTTTCCAACACGCCTCGTGAGAATAACCGGTGGTGAATGCCACGACAAATTGATGGGTCCGCTGGCTACAATGCGCCAATGCGCGAGGGCCGGAGGAGTCCGGTTTCCCGTACCCGAGGAGGCATGCGCGGTGCCCGCCTCCGTAACAACCCGGCCGCGGCCGTGCTCCCCCCGAAGCTTCCGGTCAGAGCCCGCCTCGCGGTATGGCTCGCCGACACGCTGATCCGGCTGTCCGGCTCGGGAGCGGTGGCCGGCCGCGAGTCGATCAGCGAGGCCCAACTACGCGACCTGGTGGCGGCGAACCGGACGATCGACGGCGAGGAGCGCCGGATCATCGACGAGGTGATCGCGGCGGGTGCCCGCCACGTGCGCGAGGTGATGGTGCCGCGCACCGACGTCGTGTTCCTCGACGCGGCGCTGCCGCTGCCGGCGGCCGGCTCCCTCACCCGCGGCGCGAGGTACTCCCGGTTCCCGGTGATCGACGGATCGCACGACGACGTGGTCGGTTTCGTGCACCTGCGCGACCTGCTGATCCGGCCCGAGCCGGACAGCGCCGCCACGGTCGGCGAGCTGGCCCGCGAGATCAAACGGCTGCCGGCCGGCAAACGGGTGCTGCCGTCCCTGTCCGAGATGCGCCGCGAGGGGCACCACCTCGCGGTCGTCGTCGACGAGTACGGCGGCACGGCCGGCATCGTCACGCTGGAAGACCTCATCGAGGAGCTGATCGGCGAGATCACCGACGAGTACGACCTGGCGCCGGATCCGGTACCCGCCGACGGCGCGATGCCGGCCGAGGTGGACGGCCGGCTGAACCTCGCCGACTTCGCCGAGCTGACCGGGATCGAGCTGCCCCCCGGCCCGTACGAGACGCTCGGCGGCTTCCTGATGGCACGGCTGGGCAGGCTGCCGGGTGTGGGCGACGAGACGCGCCTGGACTCCCACCGCCTGGTGGTGGTGGCCGTGGAGGGCCGGCGGGTGGCCCGGGTCGCGCTGGTGTCGCCGGTACCGGGCACCCGGCGCACCTAGGTTCGTCCCAGATCGTCGGCGTCTGTCTCAGGTCGTCGGCGTTGTGTCAGGTCGTCGGCACCATCGGTACCGTCGCCGGTACCCAGTTCGATCCGTCCGAGGAGAGCTTCGGCGGCGTACCCAGCGAGACGTACCCGTCGGACACCGCGATCACGGGGCCGCCCGGACCGGTGACGTTGCTGAACGTGCGGCCCTGGTCCGTGCTCTGCGCGTAGGTCGGCGCCGGTGCGGTGGCCAGCCACGCCAGCAGCGAACCGTCCGGGCGTACGACCAGGCCGTAGCCGACCCCGTTGTCGGTCTGCGCCGGCCAGGGCAGCTGGGTCGACAGCCGTTGCCAGGACTGCCCGCCGTCGACCGTCTGGAACAGCGCGAAGTCCCGGTCCACGGTCCGGGTCAGCAGGTAGGCGGTCTGCCCCTGGTAGGTGGCCAGTACCGGCGTGTTGCCGCCGGTCATCACGCCCAGCCCCTCGGTGGTCCAGGCGTGCCCGGCGTCCCGGCTCACCGAGACGGCCAGGCCACCGGTGACCGGATTGGTGCCGGTGACCCACAGGCCGTTCGCCGGCGCAGTCGAGGCGACCCTCAGCTGGGCGATCGGCGGCTGCTTCGGGATGGCGCGCAGCGTGCCGGATTTGGCGTCGGCCGCCCACAGCTCGCCGGTCTTGTCGATCACTCCGACCCGGTCTCCGGCGCCCGCGGCCTGCGGTCGGGCATCGTCGGGGACGTCGCTGAGGTTGATCCGCTGGTACTTGCGGGGCCCGCCGGTCGGCATCGCGCTGATCACCAGGGACGTGTCGCTCAGCGCGTCCAGCCTGAACCCGTTGAGGGAGTCGGTCCCCTTGTTCCGCAGCAGGCCGATCTTGTTCGGTCCGGGTGTGGTGGCCTGCTGGCCGGACTGGATCTGGGACAGCTGAAGGTTGCAGGAGTCGAGGCGGCACACGTCGACCAGCGCGTACACGTGGGTGATGTCGGCGCCGTCGGCCGCCACGATGGTGGCCTGGGGTGCGCTGGAGGGGCTCGGGGCCGGAGCGGGGGTCTGCAGGTTGACCGGGCCGGGCGCGGGCAGATCCGGGTCGGAGACCGGACCCAGCAGGTCGCCGCCGCCCCGGTTCCGGGCGGCGATCACGCCGGCCGGTACCAGCAGCGCGAGCACGGCCAGCACGGCGAACGCGGTGGCGAGGAAACCCCGCGTCCGCACCCGCCGGGCCCGGCGGGTGACCCGGTCGAACTCGGGCAGCATCGTGGCCGCCTCGACGTCGGCGCGAAGACCCGTGAAGTCCAGCTCAGCCACGGCCGCCCCCGAGCCTCCAGTCCGCCCCGTGGGCACCACCCAGCGCCGGCTGTACGGCGGCGGGGGCGTCGGCCGGGGGCGAGCGCCGGGGACGGGACGGTGTCTCGCCGGATCCGCGCTGGTCGGGGACGGTCGGGCCGGCGGCGGCCGGCAGTGCCCGTGCGGTGACTTCCCGTGCGGCGGTCTGGTGTGCGGCGGTCTCCCGGGTGGCGGTCTCCCGGGTGGCGGCCTCCCGTGCGGCGGTCCCGCGTGTGGCGGTTTCGCGTGCGGCGGCCTCCCGGGTGGCCTCGGCCGGCTCGTCGACATGGTCGTTGAGCAGGCTGGCGAGCATGGTGCGACCCCGCGACAGGCGGGCCTTCACGGTGCCGACCGGCACGCCGAGGGACTCGGCGACCTCGTAGACCGACATGTCCGCGAGATGGTGAAGGACGATGGCCTCGCGGGTCGGCCGGGTCAGCTGCTGCAACGCGGCAACCAGCGCGACCCGGTTCGGGTCGGCACCCGGGACGCTCTCCGGGGTCCGGGTGACCCGGCCGGTGCGGACCAGGGTGTCGAACAGCCGGCGGCGCCGCCAGCGGGTGCGGGCCAGGTTGACCGCCACGGTGCGCAGCCACGCCTCGGGGTCGGCGACGTCCAGGAAAACCTTGGGCCGGGCCAGTGCCCGCGCGTAGGCCTCCTGCACCAGGTCCTGAGCCTCGGCGTAGTCGCCGGTGAGCGCGTAGAGGGCGGCGACGAGCCGCCGGTAGAAGGCCGAATATGCCTGTCGTACCGCTTCGCGCGCCTCAAGCTCGTCTGGCATGGCGGCCCCTTCCACGGCTCCGGTCATCATCTCGGACCGCTGCCGAGGGCGCCAGGTTGCACCTGCGAGAATGACGCTCATGCCTGACAGCCCCGAATCCGACGGCGGCGTCGACCGCGATGCCCCCTCTGGCGGTCTCCTTGCCGACGGCGGCGTCGACCGCGATGCCCCGTCTGGCGGTCTCCTTGCCGACGGCGGCGTCGATCGCCGGCCGAGGGTCCTCTCCGGGATCCAACCCACGGCGGACTCGTTCCACCTGGGCAACTACCTCGGGGCGGTGCGCAACTGGGTGGCCATGCAGGAGACGCACGACGCGTTCTACTGCGTCGTCGACCTGCACGCGATAACCGCTGGTCACGATCCGGAGACGCTGCGCAGGCGCACCCGGGTCAGTGTCGCCCAACTGCTGGCCGCCGGCCTGGACCCGGACCGGTGCACGCTGTTCGTCCAGTCCCAGGTGCCGGAGCACGCCCAGTTGGCCTGGGTGCTCAGCTGCATCACCGGGTTCGGTGAAGCGTCCCGGATGACCCAGTTCAAGGACAAGTCGAGCCGCCAGGGGACCGAACGGGCCAGCGTGGGCCTGTTCACGTACCCGATCCTCCAGGCCGCCGACATCCTGCTGTACCAGGCGGACGCGGTACCGGTCGGTGAGGACCAGCGCCAGCACCTGGAGCTGACCCGGGACCTGGCCGGGCGGTTCAACACCCAGTTCGGGCGGACGTTCACGATTCCGGCGGCGTTCATCCCCAAGGAGACCGCGAAGATCACCGATCTTCAGGACCCGCTGGCGAAGATGTCCAAGTCGGCCTCGTCCCCGGCCGGCATCATCGACCTGCTGGAGGACCCGGCCCGGTCCGCCAAGAAGATCCGGTCGGCGGTCACCGACACCGGCCGCGAGGTCCACTTCAACCCGGAGACCAAGCCCGGCGTGTCCAACCTGCTGAGCATCTACTCGGCGCTGTCCGGCCGGCCGATCCCCGAGTTGGAGGAGGCGTACGCCGGCCGGGGGTACGGGGACCTGAAGAAGGATCTCGCCGAGGTCGTGGTGGAATTCGTCAGGCCGATCCAGGAGCGTACGGCGGCATACCTGGGCGATCCAGTGCAATTAGACAAGCTGTTGGCGGTCGGTGCCGAAAAGGCTCGTTCCATCTCCGCGGCAACGCTGCGTACCGTGTACCAGCGGATCGGATTCCTCGCGCCGGCGACCGGCGCGTAGCTTCCCGGTGAGGAGCGCTGCGTTGGATGGGACGCTGCGGGTGGGCGTGGCGACCGGCATTCCCGAGCCGTGGGGTGCTGAGCTGGACCGGTCCCGGTCGGAGGCGGGCGACCCGCTGGCCGCCCTGATCCCGGCGCACGTCACCCTGCTCGGGCCGACCGATGTCGATCCGGGGGCGCTGCCCGCGATCGAGGAACACCTCGCCCGGGTGGCCACCGAGCACGTCTCGTTCCCGGTGTGGCTGCGCGGCACCGGGACTTTCCGGCCGGTGACCGAGGTGGTGTTCGTGTCGGTCGCGGTGGGGATCAGCGAGTTCGAGCGGCTGGCCGACGCGGTACGGGGCGGCCCGCTGGAGCGGGACCTGCACTTCCCGTACCACCCGCACGTCACCGTCGCGCACGACATTCCGACGCCGGCGCTGGACGCCGTCTTCTGCAAGCTGGCCGAGTTCTCCGCGCAGTTCCGCGTCGACCACTTCACGCTCTACGTGCACGGCGACGACGGGCGGTGGCGCCCGGTACGGGACTTCCCGCTGGCTGCTGCGTGAATCCGCTGGATCGCCTGGGGGCGGCCTTCTCCTTCGTGATCAACCGCTCCCGGGCCGGCTCTCCCCGATTCGACCACTTCTGGAAGGCCCGGACACTCTACGGCGAGAAGTTCGGCCCGCGCCTCGCCGCGGCCATCGCGTACTACGGCTTCTTCGCCGCCTTCGCGGTCGGCCTGCTGGGCTACTCGGTACTGGGATTCGTGCTGCGTGGCGACCCGGCGGTGCTGCGTACGGTCGACTCGTACCTGGTGCACAACCTGCCGTTCCTCAACCCGACCGCGATCCAGAACGCCCGCAAGACGGTCGCCGTGGTCGGCCTGATCGGCCTGGTCTTCGCGGGTATCGGCTGGATCGACAGCATGCGGTCATCGCAGCGGGCGATGTGGGGCCTGAAGCAGCAGCCCGGCAACTGGGTGGTGCGCCGGCTCATCGACCTGGCCATGCTCATCGGGCTCGGGCTGCTGCTCGCGGCCGGGCTCTGGCTGGTGTCGGGGATCCGCGACCTGGCCCGGCTCCTGCTGGACTCGATCTCGCCGGGATCCGTGGCGACCTCCGAAGACGGGAGGCACGGGCTCCTGTATTGGCTGGGGCAGGCCCTGACGGTACTGGTGAACCTGCTGATGTCGGCGGGCCTGCTGGTCGCGGTACCCCGGTTGCGGATCTCGCCACGCCGGATCGTGGGGCCGATCCTCCTGGTCGGGCTGGGGTTGAGCGTGCTGACCACGGTCGGCCGGATCTACATCACCCACACCGAGAACAACCCGGCCTACAAGGTGGCCGGGGCGGCGGTCGGGCTGCTGGTGTTCCTGAACCTGTTCGGCCAACTGCTGCTGTTCGCGGCGGCGCTGGCGGCCACGAGCCGGCACGGTACTGTCACGGATCTGTCGGGCGACGCCGGGCCGAGCGACGGACCCTCCGGCGCGGCACCGTCTGGCGCGGCACCGTCTGGCGCGGTTTCGCCCGGCGCGGCCAAGTCCGGCGGGGTTTCGCCCGGCGCGGCCACCCGCGGGACCGAACCCGGATAGGTTCGCCCCGCATGTCGCCGGGCGAATGCGCGGCGCCGAACCCGACCGGAGACGAAGATGATGCCCGTGGGAGCCCTAGTGACGCTGGAACTGCCGGACGATTCGCCGGTGCTGTCGATGCCTTGGATCATCACGTTCGGTCCACTCTCCGATGAGGAGGAGTGGGAGCCGGTGGTCTGCGGGCCGTACGAACGGCCGCACGCCCTGGCGCTGGCCGAGGAGATCGTCGCCGACGACGAGCTGATGGCGGTGGTGGAGCCCCTGCTGCCGCTGGTCGAGCTGGAACGCATCCGCGAGGAGATCGGGATCGCGCGAGCGCTGGCCGAGCAGGAGGCGGACGCCGACGAGGACACCGACCTCGGCATCGACGTCGAGGACCTGGACGAGGAGAGCGACGTCGACCTCGCCGGCGGCGGCGAGATCACCGAGGAGCGGGTCACGCCGCCGACCCCGGACGAGATCCGGGCCGGCTTCGCCCGGATCGCCACTCGCCTGACCGGGGCGCACTAGCCACCCCGGTCGAGGTGCTCGGCCGGATCGACCGGGCGCCGGTGCTCGGCCGGATCAGGGGCGGGTGAACCAGGCGGCCGTGTCAGCGGGCAGCCGGTCGCCCGCCAGCGGTCCGCTGGCCAGCACCGGGTCGCCGTACCCCCGGGGAAGCGGGACCGGCTCGTCGCCGGCGTTGACCACGCAGCGCAGGCCACCGCGGCGCTCGAAGTCCAGCACCGTGGGGATCGAGTCGTGCCAGGTCATCGGCCCGGTCATCGAGTCGGCCCGGCGCAGGCGCAGCGCCTCGCGGTACAGCGACAGGGTCGAGCCCGGCTCGCCCTCCTCCGCCGCGACCGTCAACGGTCCCCAGGACGCCGGGCTGGGCAGCCAGGCCGCGCCGGTGGCACTGAACCCGTACGGCGGCGTGTCACCCGACCAGGGGATCGGCACCCGGCAGCCGGCCCGGCCCTTGTCGGCTCCGCCCGAGCGGCCGAACACCGGGTCCTGGCGGGCCGCGTCGGGCAGGTCGAGGACCTCGGGGAGGCCCAGCTCTTCGCCCTGGTACAGGTACGCCGAGCCGGGCAGCGCGAGCATCAGCAGGGTGCCCGCGCGGGCTCGGGCCAGGCTGCCGTAGCGGGTCACGTGCCGGTGGGTGTCGTGGTTGGACAGCACCCAGGTGGTGGGCGCTCCGACCGCCTCGGCCGCGGCGAGGCAACTGTCGATCGTGCGCCGCAGGTCCGGCGCGGACCAGGGCGCCTCCAGGAAGTCGAAGTTGAACGCCTGGTGCAGTTCGTCGGCGACCACGTAACGGGCCAGCCGGGTCGGCGGCGTCACCCAGGCCTCGGCGACCGCGATGCGGTCCCCCGGGTACGAGTCGAGGATCTTGCGCCAGTCCCGGTACACGTCGTGCACCTCGTCCTGGTCGTAGTACGGCAGTACGGTCCGGACGCCGGAGGATGGCGGGTCGCCGAGCGGCGGCAGGCCGACAGCCTTGATCATGCCGTGCGCCACATCGATCCGGAAACCGTCGACGCCACGGTCGAGCCAGAACCGCAGGATCGACTCGAACTCGGCCCGCACCTCCGGATTGCGCCAGTTGAAGTCCGGCTGTCCGGGGTCGAACAGGTGCAGGTAGTACTGGCCGTCCGGAACCCGCTGCCAGGCGGAACCGCCGAACATCGACTGCCAGTCGTTGGTGGTGTCGCTGAAGATGTACCGCTCCCGGGCCGGCGAGTTGGGCGGGGAGGCCAGCGCCTCGACGAACCACGGATGCGCCGACGAGGAGTGGTTGGGCACGATGTCGACGATCACCCGCAGCCCGAGCCGGTGCGCGTCGGCCAGCATCGCGTCGAAGTCGGCGAGCGTTCCGAAGCGGGGGTCGACGTCCCGGTAGTCGGCCACGTCGTACCCGCCGTCGGCCAGCGGGGACGGGTAGAACGGGGTCAGCCAGATCGCGTCGATGCCCAGTTCGCGCAGGTAGGGCAGCCTCGAGCGCAGGCCGGTCAGGTCACCCTCGCCGTCGCCGGTTCCGTCGGCGAAGCTGCGCACGTACACCTCGTAGATGACCGCGCCGCGCCACCACTTGTCCACCATGGACTCCTTCGTCGCTGGTCGGTTCGTCCGGCCCGGCGCTTCGCCGGGCCGGTCGCCGGCGCCGGTCGCCGGGTCCGATCCTGCCGCGAAGATCGATCGTCGCACGAGATCTACTGCCCGTCGACCTGGATGGATCGGGCCGGCCGGGTCGGGCGTGGGTCACAGTCCGGCGAGTTG
The DNA here is from genome assembly GCA_036494675.1 of Rugosimonospora sp. Classification (GTDB taxonomy): domain Bacteria; phylum Actinomycetota; class Actinomycetes; order Mycobacteriales; family Micromonosporaceae; genus Rugosimonospora. The sequence goes on along the minus strand of DASXOA010000028.1, from coordinate 4,641 downwards.
CCGTGATCGGATCCGGTGGATATCGCATACGATCTGCGCGACCCGGAGCGTGCCGCCGGACGCTCACTGATTTTCTCCGACTTTAGGTAGCTCGGAGGAAATGGGGGGTAGTGCCCGACTAGAGACACGACTCCGTTACGGCTGAGTAACGCGAATGAACCACAGTCAACGGAATAGTTCACAGCGCGGCGGAACGGCGTACGCTCCCGACCGTTGGGACCGCCGTGACCCGGTGGTGTGATGTGGAAGGAGATCGTCTTGCGCCCTGCGCGTGGGATGAGGTTGGTCGGCGTCCTCGCGGTCGGGGGCCTTGTGCTCGCGGCTGCCGGCTGCGGCAAACCTCCAGCGAAGAACACTGCCAACGGCGCGCCGAGCGCCAGCGGCAAGCCGACGCACGGCTGCATGGTCACTGATACGGGTGGAATCAACGACCGGTCCTTCAACTCATCCGCGTGGAAGGGCATGCAGGCCGCCGCCTCGAAGAATTCGAACATCAAGGTCGACTATGTGCAGTCCGCCTCCGAAGCGGACTACCAGCCCAACCTGAACGGGTTCGTCAGCCAGAAGTGCGACCTGATCGTGGCGATCGGTGGCCTTATGGGTGACGCGACCAAGGCCGCGGCCCAGGCGAACCCGAACCAGAAGTTCGCCATCGTGGACGACAGCCTGCCGCTCGCGAACGTCTTCTCGATCCAGTTCGACACCGCGCAGGCCGGGTACCTGGCCGGGTACCTGGCGGCCGGATACAGCAAGTCCAAGACCGTCGCCACGTACGGCGGCGTCAAGATCCCACCGGTGACCATCTTCATGGACGGTTTCGTCGACGGGGTCGCGCACTACAACCAGATCAAGAACGCCCACGTCAAGGTGCTGGGCTGGGACAAGGCCTCGCAGAACGGGTCGTTCACGAACGACTTCACCGACCAGAACAAGGGTCGGCAGCTGTCCGACGCGTTCGTCGCCCAGGGTGCTGACGTGATCATGCCGGTGGCCGGCGGTGCCGGTCTGGGTACCGCGGCAGCGGCCCAGCAGGCCGGCGGCAAGTACAGCGTGATCTGGGTCGACCAGGACGGCTGCGTGAGCGCTGCCCAGTACTGCTCGGTGTTCCTGTCGACCGTGGTCAAGAACGTCGCGGACGCGACCCAGGCCGCCGTGGCCGAGACGTCGGCGGGCACCCTCCAGGGCGGTACCGGCTCGATCGGCACGCTGGCCAACAACGGCGTGCAACTGGCCCCGTACCACGATTTCGACAGCAAGGTTCCGGCCGAGCTGAAGACCGAGATCGACAAGCTCAAGCAGGACATCATCTCCGGTGCCGTGAAGGTCAGCTCGCCGGCGCAGCCGGTGCCGCCGGCCGTCGGCTCGGACAACTCCTCGGTGGCTCCGTCGGCGGCGGCTTCGCCAAGCTCGTCGGTCGTCCCGTCACCTTCGGCCTCCTAGCCGATGCCGGTCCGGTGCCGCCTCCCCTGTGATGATCGGGGAGGCGGCATCGTGTGCCGGTGCCCTTCGACAGGGGTGATCTGAGCTGAAACTCGAACTTCGTGGCATCACCAAGCGCTTCGGTGATCTGGTCGCCAACGACCAGATCAACCTCGTGGTGGAGCCCGGCGAGATACATGCCCTGCTCGGCGAGAACGGCGCGGGCAAGTCCACGCTGATGAACGTCCTGTACGGGCTGCTCCAGCCCGACGAGGGCGAGATCGTGGTCAACGGCGAGCCCCGGCGCTTCCGGAGCCCGGGGGACGCGATCGACGCCGGCATCGGGATGGTGCACCAGCACTTCATGCTGGTACCGGTGTTCACCGTCACCGAGAACATCATGCTGGGCGCCGAACGTACCCGGGCTGGCCTGCTCAACCGGGGCAGTGCGCGGGAGCGGGTGCTCGCGGTGTCCCGCCAGTACGGCCTGCCGGTGGACCCCGACGCGACGGTCGAGGACCTCCCGGTCGGCGTGCAGCAGCGGGTGGAGATCGTCAAGGCCCTGGTCCGGAACGTGGACCTGCTGATCCTCGACGAGCCCACGGCCGTGCTGACCCCCCAGGAGACCGACGAACTGCTGACCGTCATGCGCACGCTGAAGGCGGACGGCAAGTCGATCGTCTTCATCACCCACAAGCTCAAAGAGGTCAAGGCCATCGCGGACCGGATCACGGTGGTCCGCCGGGGCCGGACCGTGGGCACCGCGACCCCCGACGCGAGCGAAGACTCGCTGGCCGCGCAGATGGTCGGCCGCACGGTGAAACTGCGGGTGGACAAGGAGCCGGCCCAGCCCGGCGACCCGATCCTGACGGTGGCCGGCCTGACGGTCCTCGACGAGCGCGGCCAGGTCGCGGTGAACGGGATCGACCTGGAGGTACGGGCCGGAGAGGTACTCGGCATCGCCGGGGTGCAGGGCAACGGCCAGACCGAGCTGATCGAGGCGATCATGGGCCTGCGCCCGATGCAGGGCGGGGAGATCACGCTGCACGAAGGCCGGGCCGGCACCGGACGGCACGCGGGAGGCCGGCACGGGTCGGCACCGGCGAGCCAGTCCCTGGTCGGCCGCCGGACCCGGGAGATCCTGCACGCCGGGGTCGGCTACATCCCCGAGGACCGCAGCGTGGACGGCCTGGTGATGGACTTCTCGGTGGCGGAGAATCTGGTCCTCGACCGGTACGACGAGCCCCGGTACGCCTCCGGGATCGCGCTGTCGCCCAGCGCGATCAACGAGGCGGCACGGGACCGGATCGCCGAGTTCGACGTGCGGACGTCGTCGCACCTCGCGCCGGTCGGCACCCTGTCCGGCGGGAACCAGCAGAAGGTGATCGTCGCCCGGGAGATGTCCAGCCCGCTCAAGCTGCTCATCGCGGCCCAGCCGACCCGTGGCGTGGACGTGGGCTCGACCGAGTTCATCCACGCGAGGGTGATCCGGGAGCGCGACCGGGGCACCGGCGTGCTGCTGGTCTCCAGCGAGCTGGACGAGGTGGTGGCGTTGGCCGACCGGATCGCCGTCATGTACCGGGGTAAGGTGCTGGCCACACTGCCGGCGGACGCTCCACGCGAACAGATCGGCCTGTTGATGGCCGGCATCACGGACGAAGCCGCGCCCGAGGAAGACGAAGCATGAGTGAGCCAGGCGGCGGTAGTTCGCCGGACAAGGACGCCGCGGGCGAGGCGGAGCTGACCCGCGACCAGAACCGGACGGACGCGCCCGGGGTACCCGCGCCGGGCGCGCCCGCCGGCCGGGAGGCCACCGAGCCCGCCGGGGCGACCGGCCCTGCCGGGGAGGCCGGGCAAACCGGGGAAGCCGGCCCTGCAGGGGAAGCCGAGCCGCCAGCCGGCGAGGCCGGGTCGCCCACGCAGCGCTTCGGCCGCACCGTGTTGGACTCGGTACTCAGCGCGAACACGGTGACCGTCACGGTCCTGGCCATCTTCATCGCGCTGGTGGTCGGCGCGGTGCTCATCGTCGTCTCGGACTCCGACCTGACCTCGGAGTACGGGTACTTCTTCGGTGCTCCCCTGAGCGTCCTGGGCGACAGCTGGACGGTCGTCGCCGGCGCGTACGCCAACCTGTTCAAGGGCGCGGTCTTCGATCCGGCCACGGTCAGCGGCGCGATCAGCGGCACCAACTCCTGGAGCCTGGCGTTCGCCCCGCTGTCCGAGACGCTGACCTACACCGCCCCGCTGGTGTTCACCGGCCTGGCGGTGGCGCTCGCCTTCCGGGGCGGCCTGTTCAACATCGGCGCGCAGGGCCAGACGATCCTGGGCGCCATCGGCGGCGCCGTGATCGGCTTCGACCTGCACCTGCCGTACGGGCTGCATCTCGTGGTGGCGCTGCTGGGAGCGGCGCTGGGCGGAGCGCTCTGGGCGTTCATCGCCGGTGTGCTCAAGGCTCGGTCGGGCGCCCACGAGGTGATCGTCACGATCATGCTGAACAACGTCGCCATATTGTTTCTCGGCTGGGTAATCGTGCAGAAGGGCGTCCACGACCCGACCCGCACCGACGCGATCAGCAAGAACGTCGACAAGACCGCCCGGCTGCCGACCATCCCCGGCGTCGATCACAGCGTCGTGCGCGTGCACCTCGGCATCCTGCTCGGTGTGCTGGCCGCCCTCGGCCTCGCCTGGCTGCTGCAACGCTCGACGGTCGGCTTCCGGTTGCGGGCGGTGGGGTCCAACCCGTCCGCCGCGCGTACCGCGGGGATGAGCGTCGGCGGCGCGTACGTGCTGGTCATGGTGCTGTCCGGGGCGCTGGCCGGGCTGGGTGGCGGCATGCAGGTGCTGGGTACCACGGCGTCCTCGCTGACCGGGCAGGTCACTGGAACCATCGGCTCGGACGGCATCACGGTCGCCCTGCTCGGGCGAGGCAAGCCCTGGGGGGTGGTGGCCTCCGCTCTGCTGTTCGGCGCGCTGCACGCCGGCGGTAACCGCATGCAGTCGTACTCGCACGTGGCCATCGACCTGGTCGTCGTCGTACAGGCGGTTATCGTGATCTTCATTGCCGCGCCGGCACTGGTGAAGGCGATCTTCCGGCTCCGCGCCGCGCGGTCCGGCGGTACCCCGACGACCCTGGCGAAGGGCTGGTAGCCATGGCAACGCTGACCGTCTACAGCGCACCGGGCGCGGCGGTCCCGACGACGGGCTTCTGGACCCGGGCCCGCA
>DASXOA010000027.1:0-12499 GCA_036494675.1 Rugosimonospora sp. | reverse complement strand
TCGCCCAGGGACGCTGGGAGAGCCTAAACGCCTGTGGAGCGCAGGTAAGACCGGCATCCGTGCCGGCGCCGCGCCGGGAAGCAGGAATCCGCCCAGACGCCGCGTGTTCCACGCGCAGCGTGGAGGGAATCTCCGTCCCTTTAGGGCGGAGAGATCGTCAATCGCAGCGCAGCCAGAGCGCGCCCAGCGGCGGTACCCGCAGCGACGCCGAGGCCGGCTGGCCGTGCCAGGGCAGCGGTTCGGCCCGTACCGTGCCCAGGTTGCCCACCCCCGAACCGCCGTAGCTCTGCGAGTCCGTGTTTATCATCTCGGTCCAGGCGCCGGCACTGGGCAGCCCCAGGCGGTACCCCTCGTGCGGCAGCGCCGAGAAGTTCGCCACGCAGACCAGCGACGAACCGTCGGCCGCGATCCGGATGAACGCGATGGTGTTGTTGGCCGCGTCGTCACCGACGATCCAGCGGAACCCGTTCGGGCTGGTGTCCTGGCTCCACAACGCGGGGCTCGCCCGGTAGGCGGTGTTGAGGTCGCCGACCAGCCGCTGCACCCCGGCCCGCTCCGGGTCGTGCAGCAGACCCCAGTCCAGGCCGCGGCTCTCGCTCCACTCCCGGTCGTCGCCGAGCTCGCAGCCCATGAACAGCAACTGCTTGCCTGGGTGCGCCCACATGTAGGCCAGCAGCGCCCGGGTGCCCGCCAGCCGGCGCCAGGTGTCGCCCGGCATCTTGCCGGTCAGCGAACCCTTGCCGTGCACCACCTCGTCGTGGCTGATCGGCAGCACGTAGTTCTCGCTCCACGCGTACACCAGCGAGAAGGTGAGCTGGTTGTGGTGGTACTGCCGGTGGATCGGGTCCTTGGCGAGATAGTCCAGCGTGTCGTGCATCCAGCCCATGTTCCACTTGAACCCGAAGCCCAGGCCGCCCGCCGAGGTCGGTTGGGTCACCCCGGGCCACGCGGTGGACTCCTCGGCAACCATGAGGATGCCGGGATGGTGGCGGTAGGCGGTCGCGTTGACCTCCTGGAGCAGGCCGATCGCCTCCAGGTTCTCCCGGCCGCCGTACTGGTTGGGCAACCACTCGCCGTCCGTGCGCGAGTAGTCGAGGTACAGCATCGAGGCGACCGCGTCGACCCGCAGACCGTCCACATGGAACTCGTCGAGCCAGTACAGCGCGTTGGCGACCAGGAAGTTGCGCACCTCCGAGCGGCCGTAGTCGAAGACGTACGTGCCCCAGTCCGGGTGCTCGCCGCGGCGGCGGTCGGCGTGCTCGTACAGCGGGGTGCCGTCGAAGCGTGCCAGGGCCCACTCGTCGCGCGGGAAGTGCGCCGGCACCCAGTCGAGGATGACCCCGATGCCGGCCTGGTGCAGCCGGTCCACCAGGTAGCGCAGGTCGTCCGGTTCGCCGAAGCGGGACGTCGGCGCGTAGTAGCCGGTGACCTGGTACCCCCAGGAGCCGCCGTACGGGTGCTCCATCACCGGCAGGAACTCCACGTGGGTGAAGCCCAGTTCCAGCACGTACTCGGTGAGCTGGTCGGCGAGGTCCCGATAGGACAGTCCGGGGCGCCACGAGCCGAGGTGCACCTCGTACACGCTGACCGGGTCCTGGTGCGGCGCCGACTGTGCGCGCCGCTCCATCCAGCGCGCGTCGGCCCAGTCGTACCGGGACTGGTACACCACGGACGCGGTGGCGGGCGGCACCTCGGTGTGGGTGGCGAGAGGGTCGGCCTTGTCGCGCCACCCGCCGTCGGGGCCGAGGATCCGGTACTTGTAGCGCTGCCCGGCGGTGGCCGAGGGTACGAACAGTTCCCATACCCCGCTGGAGCCCATGGAGCGCATGGGCCATCCCTCGTACGCGCCCCAGCCGGTGAAGTCGCCGATCACCCGTACCCCGCGGGCATTGGGTGCCCAGACCGCGAAGGCGACGCCGTCCGCGCGCGGGTGGGCGCCGAGCACCGACCAGAGCCGTTCGTGGCGGCCCTCACCGATTAGGTGCAGGTCCAGGTCGCCGACCGTCGGCGGGTACCGGTACGGGTCGTCGACCCGTTGCCCGTCCACGTCGAGGCGATAGTCGAGCACGGAGCCGGGCACGGTGGCCTCGAAGATGCCCACCTCGTGGACCCGGGTCATCGGGTACCGGCCGTCTTCGGCCACCACGCTCACGCTGCCGGCGTCGCGGCGGTACGTGCGGATGACCGTGTGCTTGCCGTCGGGGTGCGCACCCAGCAACGCGTGCGGATCGTGGATCTCGCCGCTCACCAGGTTGCCCATTATGTTGGCCATCAGACCTCACCAGGATGGTGGACGGTGAATATGTGCGCGGGCACAAGGTACGGGTCCAGGCGCACCGCGTTGCGCTGGCCCCAGTCGTAGCTGGCCCCGGTCAGTTCGTCGCGTACGGTGAACCGGTCCGGCCAGTCCAGTCCCAGCGCCGGCATGTCCAGCGTCACGTTGCCCCACTGCACGCCGGCCGGGTCGAAGGAGCAGACCACCAGGACCGTGTTCCCGGTCTCCGGGTCACGCTTGGACCAGCACAGCAGCGCATCGTTGTCGATGTCGTGGAAGCGCAGGTTGCGCAGCCAGTGCAGGGCCGGGTTGTCGCGGCGGATCGCGTTGAGCTGCCCGATGAATCCGGCCAGCGACCGGCCGGCCGCTTCCTGCCCGGCCCAGTCCCGGGGGCGCAGCTGGAACTTCTCGTTGTCCAGGTATTCTTCGGCGCCCGGCCGGGCCTCGTGCTCGAACAGCTCATAACCGGCGTACATACCCCAGGACGGGGCGAGCATGCTGGCCAGTACCGCCCGGATCCTGAACATCGGCGGCCCGCCGTGCTGGAGCGTCTCGTGCAGGATGTCCGGGGTGTTGGGCCAGAAGTTGGGCCGCATGTGGTCGGCGCTGGCGACCAACTCTTCGCAGTACGCGCGCATCTCGGCGGCTGTGGTGCGCCAGGTGAAGTACGTGTACGACTGGGTGAAGCCGACCTTGCCCAGCCCGTGCATGATGGCCGGCCGGGTGAACGCCTCGGCGAGGAACAGCACGTCGGGTTCCACGCGCTTGACCTCACCGATCAGCCAGTGCCAGAAGTCCAGCGGCTTGGTGTGCGGGTTGTCCACCCGGAACATCCGCACGCCCAGGCCGACCCAGTGCAGCACGATGCGCAGGATCTCGGCGCGGATGCCGGCCGGATCGTTGTCGAAGTTGAGCGGGTAGATGTCCTGGTACTTCTTCGGCGGGTTCTCGGCGTAGGCGATGGAGCCGTCCGGCCGGTGGCTGAACCATTCCGAGTGCTTGGTGGCCCAGGGGTGGTCGGGCGCGGTCTGCAACGCCAGGTCCATGGCCACCTCCAGGCCCACCTGGCCGGCGGCCGCGACGAAGTCCCGGAAGTCCTGCTCGGTGCCCAGCTCGGGGTGGATCGCGTCGTGCCCGCCCTCGGTCGACCCGATGGCCCACGGGGAGCCGACGTCGTCGGGCCCGGCGACCAGGGAGTTGTTCGGGCCCTTCCGGTTGATCCGGCCGATCGGGTGGATCGGTGGAAGGTAGAGCACGTCGAATCCCATGGCGGCGACGCCGGGCAGCCGGGTGGTGGCGGTGGCGAAGGTGCCGTGCGTGGCCGGCTGGCCGGGGGCCGGCACGGGTACGCCCTCGGAACGCGGGAAGAACTCGTACCAGGCGGAGAACAGCGCGCGTGGCCGGTCGACCCAGATCGGGTACTCCGCCGAGCGGGTGACCAGCTCCCGCACCGGGTAGCGCCAGAGCAGGTCGGCCAGGGCCAGGGCCGGGGAGACCCGGGCGAACAGCGGGATGTGCGTGTCGGCGAGCCCGGCCGCCGCGCCCTGGAGCCGGGAGCGCACCGCCGGGGGTGCCGCGGCCAGCGCCGCGCGCAGGATCTGTTCGCCCTCGACCAGGTCGGCCGCCAGGTCCTCCAGCCCCTGGCCGGCGTCGAGCTTCTTGCCGACCGCGTCGCGCCAGGTCAGGTACGGGTCGTGGAACGCCTCGACGGCGAAGGTCCACGCGCCCACCGCGTCCGGGGTGACCGTGGCGTGCCACCGGTCGAGTCCCGGTTCGCCGGGCCGCATCCGGCGCAGCGGGCGCGGGGCGCCGTCCGGGCCCCGCCAGACCACGCTGCACCCCAGCGCGGCGTGCCCCTCCCGGTAGGCGGTCGCCGCGACCGGCACCATCTCGCCGACGACCGCCTTGGCCGGGTAGCGTCCGCAGTCCACCGACGGCGAGACGTCCTCGATCGGGAACCGTCCAGTCATCGTCTCAACGTAGACCAGCCCGGCCCGGATCTCTCGACGAGCGGACCCGGTTACCCGAGTACCTCCTGGTACACCCGCACGGTCCGCTCGGCGATCGACTCCCAGGAGAACCGCTCCACCGCGCGGCGCCGCCCGGCCCGGCCCATCCGCTCGGCCCGCCCGGGGTCCTCGAGCAGCTCGGTGATGGCCGCGGCGAGGTCGGCGACGAACCGGTCCGGGTCGACCGGGTCACCCCCGCCGGGCGCCTGGTCGATCGGCACGAGCAGCCCGGTCTCCCGGTCGGCGACCACCTCGGGGATACCGCCGGTGGCGGTGGCCACCACGGCCGCCTCGCAGGCCATCGCCTCCAGGTTGACGATGCCCATCGGCTCGTAGATCGAGGGGCAGACGAACACGGTGCTGTGCGAGAGCACCTGGATGACCTCGTGCTTGGGTAGCATCTCCAGGACCCAGACCACGCCGTCGCGGCGCTGCCGCAGGCCGGCGACCAGCTCCTCGACCTCCCGGGCGATCTCGGGCGTGTCGGGGGCGCCGGCCAGCAGCACGAGCTGCGCGCCGGCGGGCAGCCGGTCGGCGGCGCGCAGCAGGTAGGGCAGGCCCTTCTGCCGGGTGACCCGTCCCACGTAGGTGACGACCGGCCGGCCGGGGTCCACGCCGAGCCGGTCCAGCACGTCGGTGCCGGGATCCGGCGCGTACTGGCCGGTGTCGATGCCGTTGTGCACCACGCGTACCCGTGCCGGGTCCACAGCCGGGTAGCAGGCGAGCAGGTCGCGGCGCATGCCGGCGGATACGGCGATGACGGCGTCGGCGGCTTCCAGGGCGGTGCGTTCGCACCAGGAGGACAGCGAGTACCCGCCGCCGAGTTGCTCGGCCTTCCACGGCCGCAGCGGCTCCAGGCTGTGCATGGTGACCACGTGGGGCACCCCGTGCAGCAGTTTGGCGACGTGGCCGCCGAGGTTGGCGTACCAGGTGTGGCTGTGCACGACGTCGGTACCGGCGCAGCCCGCCGCCATCTCCAGGTCGATGCCCATGGTGGCGAGGGCGGGGTTGGCGGCGGAAAGCCCGGCGGGTGTGGCGTAGCCGGTGACGCCGGGTTGCGTTCGGGGGCCGGGCGCCCCGAAGCAGTGCACGCGCACGTCCGCCAGGGCGCGCAGGTTCTCGGCGAGGTACTCGACGTGCACGCCGGCGCCGCCGTACACGTCCGGCGGGTACTCCCGGGTGAGCAGATCGACGCGCAACGGGGCGGAGGGTGCGGTCATGTGCCGCAGAATAGTCCGCTATCGGCATCCAGCAGTGGCGCGAAGGCGGACTGGTGGTTAGCGTCCTGTCATGGGTACCAGGGTGCTCGCCATCGTGTTGGCGGGCGGCGAGGGCAAACGGCTGATGCCCCTGACCGCCGATCGCGCCAAGCCGGCCGTCCCGTTCGGCGGAATCTACCGAATGATCGACTTCGTCCTGTCCAACCTCGTCAACGCCGGATACCTGAAGGTCGTGGTGCTCACCCAGTACAAATCGCATTCGCTGGACCGGCACGTGACGATGACCTGGCGGATGTCCACGCTGCTGGGCAACTACGTGGCCCCGGTGCCCGCACAGCAGCGGCTCGGCCCGCAGTGGTTCTCCGGCTCGGCCGACGCCATCTACCAGAGCCTCAACCTGGTCTACGACGAGTCGCCCGACTACGTCCTGGTGTTCGGCGCCGACCACATCTACCGGATGGACCCGGAACAGATGATGGCCGCGCACATCGCCTCGGGAGCCAGCGTCACGGTGGCCGGCATCCGCCAGCCGCTGTCCCAGGCCGACCAGTTCGGCGTGATCGACGTGGCCGAGGACGGCCAGCGGATCCGCGCGTTCCGGGAGAAGCCGACCGACGCCACCGGGCTGCCCGACGCGCCGGAGGAGATCTACGCGTCCATGGGCAACTACATCTTTACCGCCAAACCGCTGATCGAGGCGGTCATCCGGGACGCGAAGGACCCGCGCAGCCGGCACGACATGGGCGGCAATATCATCCCGGCGTTCGTCGAGCGTGGCGAGGCCAATGTGTACGACTTCCGGGACAACCAGGTGCCGGGGAGTACCGAGCGCGATCGCGGGTACTGGCGGGATGTGGGAACCCTGGATTCGTACTACGAGGCCCACATGGACCTCATCTCCATCCATCCGATCTTCAACCTGTACAACTCGCAGTGGCCGATCCTGACCGGGCACGGGCCGTGGCCCCCGGCCAAGTTCGTGCACGGCTGGCAGGAGCGGGTCGGGCGGGCGGTCAGCTCGATGATCTCCCCAGGTGTGGTGATCTCCGGCTCACTGGTGGAGAACTCGATCATCTCGCCCAACGTCCGGGTGCACTCCTGGGCGCACGTCGACGGGTCGGTGGTGATGGAGGGCGCGGACATCGGCCGCCACGCCGTCGTGCGCAACACCATCATCGACAAGAACGTGGTGGTTCCCGAGGGTTGCGAGATCGGCGTCGATCTGGAGCGTGACCGGGGGCGGTACAAGGTGACCGAGCGAGGAGTCGTCGTGATTGGCAAGGGTCAGAAGGTGGAGGCCTGATGTCTGGTAACCCGAGGGCGGGGCAGCCCGCCGAGCCGTCCGATCTGGTGGACGTCGCGGCCGTGCTCGCCGCGTACCACGACGAGCACCCGGACCCGTCGGACCCGGCGCAGCAGGTCACGTTCGGCACCTCGGGGCACCGCGGCTCCAGCCTGCGCAAGGCGTTCAACTCCGACCACATCGTGGCGATCAGCCAGGCGATCTGCGACTACCGGCGCCTCCAGCGCATCGACGGCCCGCTGTATCTGGGCCGCGACACCCACGCGCTGTCGGAGCCGGCGACGCAGGACGCGCTGGGCGTGTTCGCCGCCAACGGATGCCGGGTGCTCATCGACGAGCGGGACGGGTACACCCCGACGCCGGCGCTGTCGCACGCCATCATCAGCTACAACCTGGGCCGGGAGTCCGGGTTCGCGGACGGGGTCGTGGTGACCCCGTCGCACAACCCACCCGACGACGGCGGGTTCAAGTACAACCCGCCCAGCGGCGGGCCGGCCGACTCCGACGTGACCCGGTGGATCCAGAACCGGGCCAACGAACTCATGGCCGGCGGGCTGCGCGAGGTCCGTCGGGTGCCGTACGAGCGGGCGAAGGCGGCGGAGAGCACCGGCCGGTACGACTTCCTCGGCCACTACGTCGACGACCTGCCCTCGGTGGTGGACCTGGCGGCGGTGCGCTCCGCCGGGCTGCACATCGGCGCGGATCCGCTCGGTGGTGCCAGCGTCGCTTACTGGGAGGAGATCGCGTCCCGGCACGGTCTGGACCTGACCGTCGTCAACAAGACCGTCGATCCGGCCTGGTCGTTCATGACGCTGGACTCGGACGGGAAGATCCGCACCGACTGCTCGTCCCCGTACGCGATGGCCTCGCTGATCGCGCAGCGCAGCGCGTACCAGGTGGCCACCGGCAACGACGCGGACGCCGATCGGCACGGGATCGTGACGCCCGACGCGGGGCTCATGAACCCCAACCACTACCTGGCCGTGGCGATCTCGTACCTGTTCACCCACCGGGACGGCTGGCAGGACTACTCGGCGATCGGCAAGACGCTGGTGTCCTCCTCGATGATCGACCGGGTGGCGGCCGACCTGGGCCGGCAACTCGTCGAGGTGCCGGTGGGCTTCAAGTACTTCGTGTCCGGTCTGCTGGACGGCTCGATCGCGTTCGGCGGCGAGGAGAGCGCCGGGGGATCGTTCCTGCGCGCCGATGGGCGCACGTGGACCACCGACAAGGACGGCATCCTGATGTGCCTGCTGGCGTCGGAGATCACCGCGGTGACCGGCCGGTCACCCAGCGAGCACTACGCCGAACTGACCTCCCGTTTCGGCGAGCCGGCGTACGCGCGTCTCGACGTGCCGGCCGACCGGGAGCAGAAGAAGTTGCTCGGGGCGCTGTCGCCGGAGCAGGTGCCGGCCAAGTCGCTGGCGGGGGAGCCGATCACCCAGACGCTGACCGAGGCGCCGGGCAACGGCGCGGCGATCGGCGGCCTGAAGGTGTGCACCGAGTCGGGCTGGTTCGCGGCCCGGCCCTCGGGCACGGAGGACGTCTACAAGATCTACGCGGAGTCGTTCAAGGGGCAGGAGCACCTGGAGCGCATCCAGGAGGAGGCCCGCTCGGTGGTGTCGCAGGTACTCGGCCAGGGCAAGACCGTTCCGGCCTGAACCGCGCCCTGACTGAACCGTTCCGGCCTCCCGGCCGTGAGGATTGCTTGGATGGATCCTTTCCGCCGGTCTTGAGGAGGCAACCCCGATGAAGGGTTGGGTTTCGGTCGTCCTGGGTGTGCTGCTGGTGCTGGCCGGTCTGGTCTGGTCGCTGCAGGGGTTCAACGTCATGGGCGGCAGCGCGATGAGCGGCAAGACCATGTGGGCGGTGATCGGACCGATCGTGGTGGTCGTCGGACTGGTGCTGGTGCTGCTCGGCAGCCGCTGGGTGCGGCGCGCCGGCGCCTCCCAGGTGCGGAGCTAGTCGAGGCGCAGGGCCAATCCAGGCGCGGTGCTAAGCCAGCAGGGCGGCCAGCAGTTCGTCCTTCGACTCGGCGAGCCAGGATTGCCGCCGGCGGATCGCGTCCCCGACGCCCTCCCGCCACATCCGCTCCCAGCCGCCGCCGAGCGTCTCCGCCGCCGCCTTCATCCGGGCCCAGCTGAGGTCCGCGCGGCCCACCCCGAAGTCGGGGAGGATCGCGCGCTGCTCATCCGTCAGCCCGTAGGCGTCGGCGAACACGCGCAGCCGGGCAGGCTGGTCGATGCCGTGCCACGTCGGCCAGACGTCCCGCAACGGCCGCAGCGGTACCCAGTGCATCGCGGTGTTGTACGCGTCGAGCAGGCGGGTGGTAGGCCCGGCCAGGTCGAAATCGATCAGCCCCACCGCGCGGCGGTCGCGGAACACCACGTTCTGTGGCGTGACGTCCAGGTGCGAGATGAGTTCGGGTGCGGGATCGTCGGCGGGCACGTCGACCTGGACGAGATCCCGGCTCCACGCCGAGCCGTCGGGTGCCGCGAAACCGCGCTCGGCGCCGTAACCCGTCGAGGCCTCGTGCAACCGGCGCACCAACTGTCCGACGCTTGCCAGCACCGCGGTGTCGGCGGCCCACGACTCCGGCGGATCGCCCGGCACCTGACCGTCCACATAGGACAGAACGTCGCGACCCCGGGCATCGGCGCCCAGATAGCGTGGGCTGGCGTCGAATCCGACCCATTCCAGATGGTCGAGGTAACCGGCGACCGCCAGGCTCTGCCGCTGGCGCGGGCGGCGTACGGTGCCGGCGACCCGAACGACGCCCTCGGTCACGTCCCCTTTGGGCAGAAGGATTTCGGGCTCGTCACCGGCGTCGAGATAGCGTCGAGAGGCCGGATCGTCGTGGTGAAGCGAGTGAGTCACCGGACACAGGGTAGCGGATCCGTTCGCCCGTTCAGTGATTGTCGCAGCCGGTGAAAACCGTGCTAACCTCGGCCAATTTCACCGCTCTGGATGCGGTGAACCGACTGGTGACAGGTGAATCATGGCTATTCGCCGAGCGAAACAGAAGCAGCAGGTCATTGAGAAGCTGATGAGTGTCGCGCCTCCCGGGGAGACGTTCATCGCCTGCGTGCACTGCGAGACGGGCCCGAGCCCGTGGCTCAACGGGCTGTTCGACGAGGTGCCGTTCCTCGGCCTCATCGTCGCGCTGACCCGGAAGTTCTACTTCGTCACGCTGACGAACACCTCGGTCGTCGTCAATTCCGCCAACCGGTTCACGAACCGGCCCGGCGACGTGCTTTTCTCCTTCCCTCGTGACGCTTTCCCGGTGGCCCGGGCCAAGCGGGGAATGGTGTGGAGTTCGATGCACGTGCAGTTGCCGACCAAGGCCAAGCCGACCCGGTTGAACATCCACCGGTACTGGCGTAACGAGTTCGACCAGTTGCTGACCGTGGTACCGGCCGCGGTACTGGCGCCGGCCGGAGACTCACCGGCCCCGGCGATCGCGCCGGAGGCCGCGGGAGAGGCCGCCCAGGCCTGACGCCTGAACCCGGCGGCGCGGATCGCCGCGGTTGAGGCGACCGGCTTTCCGGGCAGAATCGACTCGGCACGCTTTGCTTTGCTTGCACCGGCGCGTTTCAC
Organism: Rugosimonospora sp.; assembly: GCA_036494675.1. Lineage (GTDB taxonomy): Bacteria > Actinomycetota > Actinomycetes > Mycobacteriales > Micromonosporaceae > Rugosimonospora. Next base: position 2,095 of record DASXOA010000027.1, on the reverse strand, counting down.
CGGGCTGGTGTCACGTCCGGGTAGGCAGAGCGAAGCGTGCGAGCCAGGCGTCAGGACAGGTCGACGGTCAGCCCGGGTACGGCGACGCCGACCTCACCGCAGTAGTGCCCGGCGGCGGCGAGTGCGGCCGCGGGATCGGTCAGCGGCCACAGATGGGTCAGGATCAGGCGCCCGGCCCCCGCGGCCGTGGCCTGCCGGGCCGCCTGGTCGGCGCTCGTCAGGTCGGACCGAGAGTCCTCCGGGGCGCTGCCGGCGAAGGTGGCCTCGGCCAGCAGCAGATCGGCGTCGCGCGCCAACTCCACCACCTCCTCGCTCGGCCCGGTGTCGCCGGTGTAGGCCAGCGCCCGGCCGCCGGCTTCCAGCCGTACGCCGGCGTTGGGCACCCAGTGCGGCAACAGCCGGGTCCGCGCGTGGAACGGCCCGATGTCCAGCCGATCGCCGGCGGTGAACTCGTGCAGGACGTACGCGCCGTCCAGCATCCCCGGGCGGTCGAGCGCGAGGACAGCGTCCAGGGCGCCGGGCAGCGTGTACACCGGCAGCGGCTGCGGCCGGCCGGCGCCGAGCACCCGCGCCCGCAGTAGGGGGTTGAGGTCGGCGCAGTGGTCGGGGTGCCCGTGACTGATGAACACCGCGTCGACCCGGTCGGCGGGCACCAACTCCAGCAGCCGGGGCATCGTCGCGTACCCCAGGTCGACGACGAGGCGGAACCCGTCCTGTTCGATCAGGTAGCCGCTGCACGCCTGCCCCGCCGTGGGAAAGGCGCCGCAACTCCCGAGCACCGTCAGCCGCATCCCACGACTCTATGCCGGGCAACGCCGGCGCACGCGTCTATGCCGTACCACGACGGCACACGCGCGATCCGCTCTGTCCCGGGAACCGGCGGGCGCGCGATCCGTGACCAAGGACACGCTCGGGCATTCCCGGCGCGACCCTCGGGCATGATCGTGGGGAGCCGCGGGTCTCGTGGATTTCCGGCCCTGATGAAAGGCGATGCGATGGCGGGCCAGGTACAGACCGTCGGAGTGGGGTTCCGGTCCGAACGGGGACCGGTGCTGGTCTCGGTGATGCTGTCCACCGGGCTGGTGGCGCTGGACAGCACGATCATCGCCACGGCGGTGCCCTCGATCGTGCGCGATCTCGGCGGGTTCGCCCACTTCCCGTGGCTGTTCTCGGTGTACCTGCTGACCCAGGCCGTCACCGTGCCGCTGTACGGCAAGCTCGCCGACGTGATCGGTCGCAAGCCGGTGATGTACTTCGGCATCGCCGTGTTCCTGGCCGGCTCCGTGCTGTGCGGGTTCGCGTGGAGCATGCTCAGCCTGATCCTGTTCCGGGCGGTGCAGGGCATCGGCGCCGGTGCCGTACAGCCGATCAGCATGACGATCGTCGGCGACCTGTACTCCGTCGAGGAACGCGCCAAGGTGCAGGGCTACGTCGCCGGCGTCTGGGGCGCGGCGTCGGTGCTCGGGCCCACCCTCGGCGGCGTCTTCGCCCAGTACCTGTCCTGGCGGTGGATCTTCTTCGTGAACCTGCCGCTCGGCCTGGCCGCGGTGTGGATGCTCGGCCGGCACCTGCACGAGCAGATCACCCGCCGCGCGCACCGCATCGACTACGCCGGCGCGACACTGCTGATCGGCGGGTGCTCGCTGGTCATCCTGGGCACGCTCCAGGGCGGTACCAGTTGGGCCTGGCTGTCGGTTCCGAGCGTGCTCATCTTCGCGTTCGGCGCCGCGATGCTCATCGGGTTCGTCGCCGTCGAGAAGGTCGCGGCCGAACCGGTGCTGCCGCTGTGGGTGTTCCGCGAACGGACCCTGGTCGGTGGCAACCTCTCCGCGTTCATCGTGGGTGCGCTGCTGATCGGCCTGAGTTCGTACGTGCCGAACTTCGCCCAGGGGGTGCTGGGAGTCGGCGCCGTCGTCGCGGGCTTCGTCCTCGCCGCCCTGACCGTCGGCTGGCCGCTGGCCGCCTCGGTGTCCGGCCGGATCTACCTGCGCATCGGATTCCGCGACACCGCGCTGATCGGCAGCGGCGTCGTCGTCGCCGGCACGATCATGTGCCTGCTGCTCTCCCAGGGCACCACGCCGCTGACCGTGGCCGG
>DASXOA010000026.1:0-16450 GCA_036494675.1 Rugosimonospora sp. | reverse complement strand
CGGGTGGCGGAGTTGGACGCCATCGCCAGGGACGTGGCCAGCCTCCGGCCGCCGGAGGACACCGTGGCGAAGGTCCAGGACCGGCTGTCGTACGGCCTGTTCGACTGGGCCATCACCGACCGGGACGCCACCGAGGCACTGGATCTGCTGGAACAGCTGTCCGGCAGGCAACTGGCCACCGCGCTCGCCGCCATCAACTACGCCCGCCTCATGGACAACCTGCCGGATGCCCGCAAGCCGGAGTTGGCCGACCTGTACGACCGGGGACTGGGACTCGGCGGCACGCGCCAGACCGAGGAGGAGGAGCACCCCGGCACCCTGATCCGGAGCATCACGTTCCGGTCCGACCACGGCGTGATGAAGGACAACACCAGGACCTGGGCCAATTCCGGACGGCTGTACGGCGAGCCGGAGTGGTTCGTGAGCCGGGACCGGGTGGTCAGCAATCCGGTCAGCCAGACCCGCAACACCGACATGTCGGTCCTGGTGGACCTGAACGTGTTGCCGGTCAACGCCCCGTCGGCGCCGGTACGGCTGACCGGTCGCAGCCCCGAAGCGGCGCTGAACTTCGACTACTCCGGCAGCATGGCCGGCGGCATGGGACAGGTCCTCCACCTGACGTCCACCGGCAAGCTTCCCGACACGATCACCGCGCTGGAGGACCGGCAGATCATCTGGGACATGGAGTGGCAGGACTGGAAGCACGAACTCGGCCGGACCAACCACACCATCTTCGTCACCAACGCGCCGCCGATCGATCCGTCCGACGTGACCCAGAAGCGGATGCGTACGGCCGCGTCGCTCGTCGGGCAGGTGGTCCGGCGCATCGGCACCCTGGACCCGCATTCGGTCGTCCGCGGCGTGATGGCGCGCTGGGGGGCGTACAACCTGGGCGTGCAGCTCGGGTACCGCCCGGGCGACGAGTGGAAGCTCGCCGACGACCTGGACCTCGGCGCACAGTGCATCGACATCGTGCGGTTCGTCAACGCCCTGCTGCGCACGGTCGGCATCCCCGGCACCTCGACCGCGATCCTGGTGTGGGCCGACCCGGCCGATCCGGACACCCCGATCCCCAGCGTGTACCCGCAGGGCGGGCTGGGCAACTTCCCCGCCCATCCGGCGCATTCCGACTGGCACGCCGGGTTGATGGACGCCAACGGCTGCGCCAACAACTTCGAGGCCGCGCTGCAGTTCGAGTACGGCGGCGTGCTGCGCTACTACCCGGGCGGCGTGTCGATGGACACGGAGTACAAGACCCCGCTCGACGTTCTGCATGTCTTCCAGTGCCTGGCCTGGCTGTCGTACTCCAATGGCGGGGCCCGGATCGAGGAGATCGCGAAGACGTACCCGGGCGGGTCCTGCCAGATTGGTCCGGTCCAATGCCACATGTGAGGATCGGGGAGGAAACCATGACCGAGCGGGGCCACCGCCTGGCCGGGCTGGCCGAGCGCCTGACGCGCGTGGTGCCGGCCGGGGCGCGGGTACGGCTGCCGGCGGACGACCAACTGGTGGTCACCCGCCAACTGGTACGCGGTGGGCTGCCGCGCATCGGCAAGTGGCGCCGGTACACGCCCGCCGCCGACGGCTATCAGGTCTACGTGTCCTGCCGGGTCCCGGCGGATCAGGCCGCCATGGACGCCCTCTCCCAGCGGACGGTGTTCCGATCCGCGTCGCCGCCACGGTGGGATCCGCACACCATGCGCCTTCGCGTCGAGCCGTCCGACCTGAGTCCGGAGTGGGGCGCCGGCAACGGCCGGGGAGAGGTCGTCATCGTACTGGTGCAGTGCGGCTCCCCGCGCGTACTGGACGAGGTCAACAGGGTTCTCGTGGAGATTGAGGCGGTGTTGCTGGTATGAGCGACGGATTTCCCAACAAGCCGAAGATCCTGCGCGGTGCCTTCGTGGAGTTCGGGCTGAGCCTGCCGCCGCTGTTCGTGGTGTTCCAGTTCAATCCCGTGCAACTGACCCGTAACCGTGGGCTCACGTTCTCCTTTCCCGGCGCGACTCCGGTCGCCGCGGCCGGCGCGGACGCCAGCAGCCAGACCCCCGCGGTGCCGTCCCGGACCATGCGGCAGTTCCACGGCGACTACACCAACCTGCTCGATCTGCAGAAGGACCAACTGGTCACGGTGCAGGAGCAGACCATCGGGTTCGACATCCGGCTGGACGCCACCGACAAGCTCAACGACGGCGACGTCATCACCTCACAGTTCGGCATCGCACCACAGATCGCCACCCTGGAGCTGATGGTGTACCCGAAGGAGGAGAGCCTGCTCGGCGCGGCGGTCAGCGCGCTGCTGGGCAGGCCCCAGGGGTTCAGCTTCACCCGGGGCGCCAACCCACCGCTGGTGCTGTTCATCTTCGGCCGCAAGCGCGTACTGCCGGTGAACATCAACACCATGAACATCACCGAGACGGAGTTCAGCACAGACCTGAACCCGATCCGGGCCACGGTGTCGGTGAACCTGACGGTCATCGAGGGCAAGAGCGTTCCGTACCTGTACACGAAGGCCATGACCGAGGTGATGTCCGTGCTCAACCTGGCGAACATCGCTGACATCGCGAACGTCGTCGTCCCGGGGTGAGTGGCATGTTCACCGCGCTGTCGCGCTATCGCAGGGTTCCCGACGTGGCGGCCACCGACGCCGCCGGCCGGGTGCTGCCCAGCAAGGACATCCGGCCGCTGCCGGTGGTGACCGGCACGTTCACCCATACCGTGGACTCCGGCGACCGCCTCGACCAGCTCGCCTTCACCTACTACAACCAACCCCTGCAGTACTGGCACATCTGCGACGCCAACCCGCAGTTCCTGTCCCCGCTGGCGTTGCTGGACAAGGAGCCGCTGACCACCACCCGGTTTCCGGTGAGCGCGCCACCCGGCGCCCCGCCGTGGGCCGCGCTGCTCGCCGCGCTGGCCGGCGTCGTCGGCGTCGAGGACGTGACGGTGGTCGAGGACGTGGCGCTGGTGCCGCAGCGCCAGACGGTCGGCGGCCAGCAGGTGACCGTGGTCGTGGAGAGCTTCACCCGGTCGGTGCTGGTGCGCTACAACCGGCTCAACGTCGACGCGCCGGCGCTGTCCGCGGCGATGGGCGGGGCCGGATTCACGGTCGGGCCTCCGGTCGACGGCGGCCAGTTGGGCCAGCAGATCACCGTCCCGCCAGCGGTGAGCGGGTAGGCCGGCCATGCAGCACGACAACGTCCGCATCGAGGTCGACGGCGCCGAGATCGACCAGTTGTACAAGGACCTGGTCGTCCTGGAGGTCGAACTGGACGACCAGCTCGCCGGCATGTTCCGGATGACCGTCACGCTCCTGCTGGGTTCCGACGGGAAGTGGCCCTACCTGGACGACGAGCACTTCGCCATCTGGAAGCGGGTGGTCATCACCGCCGGGCTGGACGACGACTCGCGGCAACTGCTGGTCGGCTACATCACCCATCTGCGCCCGGACTTCGGTGACGGCCTGGAGCAGTGCCGGCTGGAGGTGTGGGGCATGGACGCCACCGTGCTCATGGATCGCGCGGACCGGCTGAAGGACTGGCCGAACAAGAAGGACAGCGACATCGCGACCGAGACGTTCCAGCACTACAGCCTGACCGCGCAGGTCACCGACACCGACGTCATCCACGACGAGGAGGTGTCCACGATCATCCAGCGGGAGACCGACATCCAACTGCTCAAGCGGCTCGCGCTGCGCAACGGCTTCGAGTGCTTCGTGGACGGCGACACCGGCTACTTCCGGCCACCCGCGGTGGACGACTCCCCGCAACCGTTGCTGGCGGTCCAGGCCGGCGACACGACAAACGTCATCCGGCTGAGCCTGGAGGTCGACGCGCTCGCCCCGGCGAACGTGGCAATGTTCCAGATCGACCACGTCACCGGAGAGGTGCTGGACGCGTCGGCGGACACCAGCGGCGAGACCGCGCTGGGCGCCAACCCGTCGGCCGGCTTCCTGGCGGCGGGGATGGATCCCGGGCTCGTCTACATCGGACAGACGGTCACCACCGGCAATCCGGAGATGACCGCGCTGTGCCAGGGCCTGTACGACCAGGGGGAGTGGTTCGTCACCGGCGAGGGCGAGGTGGCGGCCAACCAGTACGGCAGCATCCTCACCCCGCGCAGCACGGTCACCATCGCCGGCATCGGCGAGACGCACAGCGGGGTGTACTACGTCACCCACGTCACGCACCGGTTCACCGCCGACGGATACCGGCAGGTGTTCCGGGTCAAGCGCAACGGGCTCGGGCCCACCGGCAGCGAGGTCTTCTCCGCGGGCGCCGGCGGGCTGCTGTCCGCCGTGACGGGCGGCCTGTGATGAGGCGGCCTGTGATGAGGCGGCCATTCATGCGTCAGCCCGATCCCGGCCGGGGGTGTGCCCGATGACGCTGGAGCGAATCGTGGCCGGCCTCGTGGAGAAGGTCGAGCGCCGCTTCTACGGCAAGTACCGGGGAACCGTGGTGGACAACGAGGATCCGGCGATGCTCGGCCGGCTCAAGGTGACCGTGCCCAGCGTGCTCGGCCCCGACGTGGTCAGCGGATGGGCCACCCCGTGCGTGCCCTACGGGGGAGCCGCGGATCAGGGGTTCCTGTTCATCCCGGAGCGCGACGCCGGCGTGTGGATCGAATTCGAGGAGGGCGACCTCGAGTTTCCCATCTGGGTCGGCAGCTACTGGAGCAAGCCCGACGCGGAGACCCAACTGCCGAAGCCGAACGCGGACGACGGCACCGAGCAGGGCGCCGTGCAGTCGCCGGCGACGTGCAAGGTACTGAAGACCCTCAAGGGTCACACGGTGCAGTTCGAGGACGCCGACGGCGCGGAGATGCTGCTGATCCGGGAGGGCGCCCAGGGCCACCTGGTCACCATGAACGCCGACGGCATCACCATCGTCGACAAGAGCCAGAACACCATCCTGCTGAGCGACGACGGTGTCCAGATCACCGACGCCACCGGCAACGGGATCCAGATGACCGACAGCGCGATGACGCTCACCGCCAAGGTGCCGTTCACGATCAACGCCTCCGGTAAAGCGGTGTCGATCGTGGGCGACAGCATCGATTTCAGGAAGGGCTGACCGATGGGCAAGCTGGTGGTCGTCGAGGGCGACCCGGTGCGGGGTACCGACACGCACAACGTGTCGGGCATGACGAGCAGTTCGCCCCCGGTCGCGTACACGGGGGTCGGCGACTACCAGTACACCGGCTCCGTCACGGATGCGCTCAGCGACTTCGTGACGATCGGCGGCGTACCGGTGGCGCTGGTGAGCAGCAAGAGTTCGCTCGATCCCGGGCAGACGGCGCCGCCGGCCGGCGGGCACAGCGGTCCGGCGGGGAGCAACTTCGCGCCGCCGGCCCCGGCCCCCAATCCGGTGACGCTGTCCATCGTGGACAGTCCGCTCGGGACCGGCGTACCCAACGCGGGTGCCGGCAGCGGCGTGCTCACCGTGGGCGGGGTCAAGGTACTCCTGGACTCGGACAAGATCGACACGTGCAGCGGCATCGGTGTGACGGCCGATTCGACGGTCACCGCGCAGGGGCAGAGCTTCGTGACCTGCTCGCAGTGACGGGAAGCGCGGCGACCGGAAGCGCAGTGACGGGAAGCGCAGTGACGGGAAGCGGCGGCGGGACGCGGCAGCGTGATGGCGGGAAGCGCGGCGGAGGGAAGCGACGGGAGGTAGGAGCAGGATGGCGACGGGTTTCGGATTTCCGTTCGGCGTCAGTCCGGCCGGCGCGATCGTGCCGGATGCGGACGAGAACGTCGACCTGCGCGGGAAGATCATCCAGGTGCTCTTCACCGCGCCGGGTGAGCGGATCAACCAGCCAGAGTTCGGGTGCGGGCTGTTCAATCTCGTGTTCGATCCGAACAACATCATCATGGCCGCCGCCGTCGAGTTCAGCATCGGCCAGGCGCTGACCCGCTGGCTGGGCGACGAGCTGGTCGTCGGCGGCGTCGACGTGCAGGCGCGGGAAGAGGCCCTGATCGCCGAGGTGGCCTACCTGCGGCGGCGGGACCTGAGCCGGCAGGCGGTACGGGTCCACTTCAGATAACGCGGAGCGTCCACGCCGAGGCGGTGTGGGGCGCGTACAGATAGGACAACGCGATGGCAGAGATCAGACAGGTCGATGGGCGGCCGGTCATCGACTACATGGCCCGCGACTACGAGAGCCTGCTGCAGGCCATGCGCGACCTGATCCCGCAGAAGCTCCCGGAGTGGCAGGACTTCGCCAACGAGGCGGACTTCGGCAACGTGCTCCTGGAACTGTTCGCGCACATCGGCGACATCCTCAGCTACTACCAGGACCGGGTCGCCAACGAGAGCTTCCTGGGCACCGCGCAGACCCGCAACAGCGTGATCGAGCACCTGCGCCTGATCGGGTACGAGCTGGGTACCGCCGCGCCGGCCGCGACCGCCCTGAGCCTGACCGCGCCCGGCACCGTGACCGCCACCGTCACCGTCTCCAAGGGGGACGCGTTCGCCACCAAGAGTCAGAAGGACCGGCCCAGCGTGCGGTTCGAGTACACCCGGGAGGCGCCGCTGACCATCGACTTCGGCACGCTGACTCCGGACCCGGTGACCGGGCGCAAGGTCTTCGGCTCCGCACAGGGCGGCATCCCGGTGGAGGAGGGGCGGCTGATCAGGGACGAGTCGCTGGGCACGTCCGACGGTACGCCGAGCCAGCGCTACCCGCTGGCCCACCCGGGGCTGATCCTGCACCCGAGCGGGCCGGGCGGCCAGGCCAGCCGCGACGTGATGCTGGTGACCCATCTCGGTACCACTGTGGACAGTTGGACGCTGCGGGACAGCCTCGCGTTCAGCGAGTCCGGGCAGAAGGACTTCGCGGTGGAGGTCGACGCCCAGGACCGCGCCACGGTCGTCTTCGGCGACGGCAGCTTCGGTGCGATCCCGCCGCAGGGCACCGCGATCCGGGCAACGTACCGGGTCGGCGGCGGGCTTTCCGGCAACGTACCGGCGAACGTGCTGACCACCATCGTCAACGCCCCGCAACTGGCCCTGCTCGGGGCGACCGTCACCAATCCCGCGCCGGCCACCGGCGGTGCGGACCGGGAGGACATCGACCACGCGGTCGCGCACGCCCCGGCGGTCTTCCGCTCGATGCGCCGCGCGGTGACCGCGGCCGACTACCAGGCGCTCGCGCTGAGCTTCAAGGGCGTGGGCAAGGTGCGCGCGGTCGCCACCGGCTGGAACCGGGTGACGCTGTACGTGGCGCCGGAGGGCGGCGGCAAGGTGAGCGACGTCCTGGAGGCCAACCTCACCGGGTACTTCGAGGACAAGCGGATGCTCAGCCAGCTCATCGAGGTGTCCGATGTGGACTACGTGCCGATCTACGTGACGGCCGAGGTCGCCATCGAGAGCTTCTACGTGGCCACCGACGTGGTGGACCAGGTGCGGCAGGTCGCGGCGGCCCTGCTGGCGTTCGACCGGGTCGACTTCGGCCAGACCATCTACCTCGGCAAGTTCTACGAGGTCATCCAGGACACGGCGGGCGTGGTCTACGTGAACATCACCGAGTTCCGTCGCGGGGACCGGCCCGTCCCGGCCGTCGACCCGCTCGGCAAGATCTCCCTCGGCCCTAACGAGATACCCGTGATCCCCGCCGACGCCGACTACGCCTCCGGGCTGAAGGTCGTCGTCGTCAGCCAGGGAGGGCAGTGACCGTGCGGCTGCTCGACATCACCGCCACCGCCCACCGGGACGGCAACCGCATCGACCTGTCCTGGACGAACCCGTCTCCGGCGCTGGCACCCGGCGTCCGCGTGGTCCGGGCCGAGGGCAGCCATCCGGCGACCCCGGACGGCGGTGTCGTCGTGGCGCAGGGTACGGGCATCACCAGCGCGTCCGACACCGGCCTCAAGGGCGAGACCGTCTACTACTACACGCTGTACCCGTTCAGCGGGAACCCGCCGGTCTACGACCCCGACCCGCACAACCTGGCCAGCGCCATGGCCATCTCCCCGTACGACTTCGCCGGTCAGCTCTACGCCATGCTGCCGGCCATCTACCGGCGCTACGACGCGGAGCGCACCCCGGTGGCGGGCACCGGGCTGCCGGCCGACAGGGACAAGGGGGAGCTGCGCCGGTTCCTCGACCTGCCCGGCGGCGAACTGGACCGGCTCTACGGCCTGGCCCGCGCCGCCCTCGCGTTCGCCGATCTGGACCGGGTCGACGGAGCGCTGCTGCCGCTGCTGGCGCAGTGGATCGGGTGGCAGACCAACTACGGCCTGCCGGTCGGCGCGCAGCGCAACGAGATCCGGTACGCGCCGCGGGTCTACCAGACGGTCGGCGGAGTGCCCACTGTGGACGCGACGGTGGCGCGGGTCACCGGCTGGGCCAACCGCACCAAGGAGTTCGTGCACAACGTGGCGCGTACCAACGAGCCGGAGCGCCTGAACCTGTGGTCGGCGCTGCGCGGTCCCGGCGGTACCTGGGGCACGCCGGTACTGGCCTCGGTGAACTTCGCCCACGACGGCCGGCCGTCGGCGGTACCCGAGGCCGACGGCTCGACGTCGTTCTTCTACCACACGTACCGGCAGCACGGCTGGGACATCTGGACGAAGCGGTACTCCGGTGGCGCCTGGCAGCCCAGCGAGCCGGTGGTGGACCAGCCCGGCATCGACAAGCACCCGAGCGCGGCCATGGCGGGCACCACGCTGTGGCTGTTCTGGCAGAGCTACGACCCGCAGGCCGCGCCGGCGGACCGCCGGTGGCGGATCTCGTTCGCCACCCGCACCGGCGGCACCTGGTCGGCGCCGGCCACCTTCGGCGACGCGGCCACCGAACGCCGGATGCCCGCCGCCGTGGCCGACAACGCCGGTGGCCTGTGGCTGTTCTGGCTGGAGTCGGTCGCCGGCGGCTGGAAGGTGCGCTACAACCGGCACAACGGCACGGCGTGGCAGCTGGCCAACCCGGCGACCATGCCGCCCGACGGCGGCCAGGATCCCCGGGTGGAGGACGACCTGTTCGTACTGTTCCACCGGACCAGCGCCAACCAGCGGCTGTGGGTGTCCTGGTCGCGCCACGCCCCGGGCGGCCCGGCCGGACAGACGCGCTGGAGGGTGGTCTTCCGCGTCAAGCAGGGGCTGGACCCGACGGTGTCGGACTGGTCGGCGGTACGGGCACTGCCCACCACCGGAACCGCGGGCTACCACGACCGGCAGGCGGCCACGGTGCTCACCGCGGGCGGCGACATCGAGGTGTTCTACAGCTCCACGCGCAACGGCGGCTGGTGCGTGTTCCGCAACACTCTGGCGATCGCCACGCTCACCTGGGGCACGCCGCAGCAGGTGGTCGGCGGCCCGTACGCGGGCCGGGGACCGCTGGCCGTCGACGCCGGCGGCGGTGCCGGCACCCTGCTGGTCTACCGGTCGAACGCGAGCCTCGCGTACGCGAGCGACACGTTCGGCGCCACCCAGACCCTCGACCACCGCTATGCCGGCACGACCACTGTGGACACCACCGGCACCGCCAAGCTGGCTCTGCGCGGCGCGTTCGAGGATTTCCAGACCTACACCTACGACGCCGGGTCGGGCGGGGTGCGGCGCAACGCCGACCGCATCGCGCGCGACACCGTCGGGCTGTACCTGACTCCGGACATCGCCGACCCGGACGAGATCAAGGCGATCATCTCGCGGCTCGCCAATGTGCTGCCCGGCTTCATGCCGGTGACCGCCCGCGCCGTCTTCATCACGCCGTAGCCGGCGTCCGGTCATCGAGGAGGGGAACATGGCGGACTACTCCCAGTCGCCGTTGGATCTGCTGCTGGCCAACCAGCAGAAGGGGTACGTGGGTGTCCACATCGAACAGGGTGTGCCGATCCTGGACCGGGACCTGAACCTGCTGCACGATCTCGTCTCGGCCACGGTGCGCGCGGTCATCACCCGCTACATCGGCAACGGCACGCCGGCCGGGGCGGACGGGTTCGCGATCCAGGCGCAGCCCAACGGGCAGAACAGCCAGGACTTCCGCATCGCGGCCACGGACACCGGGCCCGGTACCGCGCTGGTCGGCGGGATCGAGGTCACCATCCCGGCCCCGATCACCTACACCGGCCAGGCCGGCCTGCCGCCGCTCACCACTCCGACCACGTCCCAGCCCGACCCGCGCACGGACGTGGTCTACCTGGACGTGTCACTGTCCGAAGTGGACGGAACGGTGGACACCGACCTGACCAACAGCCAGGACGTCGGCGTGCAGACCTCGGTGCGCCTCAAGCCGGGCTGGGTGGTCCGGGTCGCCGAGGGCGTGCCGGTGCCGGCGCCGCCCGCGGGACACGTCTTCTACCCGCTGGCCCAGGTGCAGCGCCGCCGAGGTGTGGACACCATCGACGCGACGATGATCGCGGATCTGCGCCAGCGCCGGCTGACCGTCTCGGACATGGAGAAGCGGCTGAGCCTGATGGAGAGGACGCTGCTGCTGCCGGCCTTCGCCGCCACGCCGCTGCCGCAGTTCGTACCCAAGAGCGGCGTCATCAACCAGCCGATCACGCTCAACGGAGCCAACTTCAACGTGGGTACGGTGACGGTGAAGTTCGGTACGGTCACCGCCAGGCTGGTCGGCCTGCCCTCGACGAACCAGATCGTGGCCAAGGTGCCCGGCGGGCTGACCCCGGCCGGCGCTGCGGTGCCGGTCAAGGTGACCGTGAGCAACGCCGGTGGCTCGGTGATCAGCGACGACACGTTCACGGTGCAGCCGTCGCCGGCGTTCGCGGATCCGGGCGGCCAGTTCAGCCCCGGCAACGGCACCCCCGGTACCCAGGTCACGCTCAACGGGTTCAACTTCAACGCCGGTACCCCGCAGGTGCAGTTCGCCTCGATTACCGCGACCCTGGTCGGTACCCCGACGAACACCCAGGCCGTCGTGCAGGTCCCGGCCGGCCTGGTGACCGGCGCCGCCACCAGTGCCGACGTCAAGATCACCGTGACCACGTCGGCCGGCACGGTGGTCAGCGACGACAACTTCCACGCCGAGATGAACATCCCCGCGCCGGCGTTCGTGACGTCCGGCCCGCAGTTCACGCCGAAGAGCGGGGTGGGCGGGCAGACCATCACGCTCAACGGCACCAACTTCAACTTCGCGCCGGTGTCGGTCAAGTTCGACACCGCCACCGCGACGATCGTCGGTTCGCCGTCGTCGACCCAGATCGCGGCCCAGGTCCCGGCCGGCATGACCCCGTCCGGTACTCCCAAGATCATCCACATCTCGGTCACCACCGCAGGCGGGACCGCCACCAGCACCGACACCTTCACCGTCAACGGCTAGGCCGAACCCCTCGGCACGAGGCCGAACCCTTCGGCACCAGGAGGAAACCGTCCAATGAGCTTCCACGTCTACCCCGATCCGCAGACCGACCCGCTGTCGGTGGCCGTCGGCGTGACCACGTTCACGCCGATCGCGCAGCTGACCGGCCCGCCCGCGGTGGCCGGCTCGTACAACAAGATGATGTTCATCCGGGTCAGCATGTTCGGCGGCGCCAGCCCGCCGAGCCTGTCCGTCAAGGCCGGCACCGGCGATCCGGTCACCGCGACCACGTTCACCACCGCCGTCTACCGGCTGCCGGGCACGAACGGAGCCGACTACGTCGGCGATGTGCAGCTGATCGTCGACGCGAACAACGTCTACCGCATCCGGATGGGCTTCGACCAGAACACCGCCGAGACCTGGCAGTTGGGCATCACCAACAACGACGGGGCGGTCGCCCGCGACTTCACCTGGGTGGTGGCCGAGACCGAGGCGGAGACCGCGCAGCCGTGGATCGTCGTCTCGCCGGCATCCCTGCCGTACCACTCGCTGGTGAACCAGTCCATCGACCAGAGCGTGCAGGTGTCCAACAAGGGCACCGGGACGCTGACCGTCACCGGGGTCAACCCCGCCCTACCGGCCGGGTTCGCGCTCAGCACGGCCCTGCCGCTGGCGATCGACCCGTCCGGTACGCAGAGCCTCGCGGTCACGTTCACCGCGCCGGCCGTCCCGCCGGCGCCGAACGGGGTCACCATCGGTACCGCCAACCTCACCGCGTCGCCCGCCGACAGCACGGCGAGCACCAGCGCCGGCCACAACCAGCAGCTCTCGCTGACCGCGACCACCCAGCGGCTGGAGGTCGTGCTGCTGCTGGACGACTCCGGCAGCATGAGCTGGGACGCGCTCGGCACGATCCTGCCGCCGAACGCGCCCAACTCGCGCTGGAGCGAGCTGGCCTCGGCCACCAACCAGTTCCTGGATCTGCTCGCGCACTTCGGCGAGAACCGGGGACGCTTCGGCATCGCCCGCTTCCCGGCCGGCGACCCGCTCAACCCGTCCACGTTCGACATCGTGCCGATGACCACCATCCCCAACGTCGCCGGCATGGCCACCGCGGAGGCGGCGGTCGCGGCGATCCAGCCGAACGGTGGCACCCCGATGGGCGATGGGCTCGATCGGGTACTGGCGCCGGCTACCAGCTACTTCGGCACCGACGCGCTGAGTGTCAACGCCGACCGGCGCTGGCTGATCCTGATGAGCGATGGCGCCTACAACTCGGGTACCCACAACCCGCTGGAGTTCATCGCACCGCCGGTGGGTACGGCAGCCACCGGAGCGTCGCTGTCGGAAAAGAACGTCGACCTGTTCGCGGTCGCGTACGGGATCGACGGGCACACCGACGTCAACCACGTACTGATGAAGCAGTTGGCCGACGGCTCGCTGGCCGGCCAGGTGAGCAACGTGGACGACGAGGGGACCACCGCCTCGACGCTGGCGTTGGCGCTGCGCGACACCATCAAGTCCGGGCTGACCCCGGCCTCGTCGCCGCTGGACCCGAGCGCCGTGTTCGTGTTCGTCGAGGGCGCGGAGGACCGGCACGAGGTGGTCCTCACCCGGTACGACACCAAGGCGGCGTTCGTCATCAGCTGGAACACGCCGGACGCGAGCCGGCTCCGCCTGGAGTTGCTCACCCCAGGCTGCGAGTGCATCACGCCGGAGAACGCCGGCAAGGGCCGCTTCGCGGGCGTCACCTTCCGGTCCACCGACCGGTCGCAGATGTACCTGATCGACCCGGACTTCCTCGACCCGACGCCGATCATCCTGCCCCCCATCGGGGGCGACGACGTGAGCGTGGCCGCGACACCCAGGGGTACCACCGGCGGCGGAACGAGCCCCGACTCGCGGATCGGCACCTGGACGTTCGTCATCACCAGCCCGGGCGGCATCATCCTGCTCGCCGAGGGCGGTCAGGGCCAGGACGGCGAACCGACCGGCGGCTTCGTCGACACGGAGCACTACGTCTACGACGTGATCGTCGACTCGACCCTGCGGCTGGAGGTCGGCCAGGACACGGCGACCTGCTTCGCCGGGGACCCGATCGGCATCTCCGCGCGGCTGACCGCCGGCGGCCGGCCGGTGACCGGAGCCTCGGTCTCGCTGTCGACCACCACGCCCGCCCAGTCCTTCGCCAACTGGCTCGCGGCGCTGAAGGTACCGGCCGACGCGCTGAAGCGCGCCCAGGAGATCCTGGCCAACCAGGACGCCACCCCGATCCTGGTCAAGCAGTTGGGCGCGCAGTTGGCCGGGCTCGTCTTCGACGGCGGACAGCGCCACGTGACCCTGGCGATGACCGACCCTGACGGCGACGGCACCTACCGGGCGACGTTCACGGACACGTCCGTACCGGAGCACTACACGTTCTACGTGACCGCCACCGGCGTCACCGCCGACGGGGTCGCCTTCCGGCGGGAGGGCAAGCAGGAGACCTTCGTGCAGGTGCGCCCCGACCCGGCCGCCACCCTGGTGGACATCCACCAGACCGTGGCCGGGCAGGCTCTGGTCACCGTGGTCCCGCGCGACCAGTTCGGCAACGTCCTGCTGATCGATCCGACCACGGCCGGCGGCTTCGGCGTGGTGGCGCCGGGAGCCCAGTTGGGCGGCCTGCTCAGCAACCTGGACGGCAGCTACACCACCGCGGTCACCTTCGACCCGAAGACCAACCCGGACATCGGGGTACAGTTCGGCGGCGTCGAGGTGATCCGGCCCAGGCCGGTGCCGCCGGTCGGGAACCTGCACTACCCCGACCGGGTCAACAGCTTCGAGCCGGGCCAGATCAAGGCGGCCAACAAGCACGCCGACCCCAAGACCATACTGGGTACCGTCGTGAAGAAGTCCGAGGACGCCTTCCTGTCCCTGGGCGCCGGGGGCAACGTGGTCGTCAGCATCAACAAGCAGGTCATCCTGGCCAGCGGCGACGATGACGTCACGGTGTTCGTGCACCCCGACACCGACCTGCGTTCCTACCGGGTCGACGCCTACTCGCTGGATCGCCGCAAGTGGGTGGCGCTGGGCACTTCGGTGGGAGTCACCGATTCGTTCAGCCTGCGGGCCGCGAAGCTGAAGCTGTCCGTGGCCATCCGGGTCGTCGATACCAGCGGGCGTACCCGCGACGACCAGGCGGTACCGCTCCCCACGCCGGGGGTGAGCCTGCGCGGCATCGGTGTCGTGAAGACGAGCAAGGACCTGCCCTGCGACCGTCGGGACCTGCCCGACTGGTTCCACTGGTGACGGCACCCCGGTGACTCGCGCTCTGTACGTAGGCGGGCGGCCCGTGTCCGGGCCGCCCGCCGTCGCGCGAGGGTGAGCGTCAGGCCGGCTCGCCGTCGTTCCAGTCGCGCAGCCGCGTGGCGATGCAGCCCGCGGCTCAGCCGCCGTTGGTCATCGGGTACTTCGGCGTCGCGTACCGCGCCGTGGCGACCGAGGAGCTGAGGTTGTCGATGCCGCTGAGCCACGCGCGGCCCATCGCGGCCCGTGCCTGCAGCGCCGGGTGCGTGGCGCCGAAGTTGTCGGGGTCCGCCATCCCGGCCGCGAACATCGAGTAGGTCAGGACCGGGCGACCGGCGGTGTCGAAGATGATCCCGGCCTCGTTGCGGGCGTCGTCGAACCAGCCGGCCTTGGTGGCGATGCGGGCCCGCTCGTCGGAGGACATCTCCCGGCGGATGCCGTCGGTGAACGCGATCGGCGAACGTACCAGCGAGAACAGGAAGTCGCTGGACGACGCCGACACCACCGTCCCCTTCAGTAGCCCCTGGATCAGGTCATGCATCTCGCGGGGCGTGGTGAGCCCGAGGTACATCCGGTGCGGGTTGCTCGCGGACGGCTGCACCTGCGTGTTCGGGAAACCCTTCGCGGCCAGGATCTCGTTGATCTCCGGCCCCGGGCAGACCAGTCCGCACAGCCGCACCGAGATGTCGTCGGACACGGTGAGCATCGCGGCCATCACGTGGCCCAGCGTGATCGAGCTGGGGTAGGCCTGGTCGAGGCAGAAGATGCCGTCACTGATCGGCTGGATGATCTGGTCCGTCACGTCCACCCGCTGGTCGAGGGTCAGTTCGCCACGGTCGATCTTGTCCAGTACCGCGGTCGCCACGGCGATCTTGTTGACGCTGTACGCCTCGACGACCGTGTCCGGCTGCTGCTCCACGGCCGGCATCAGCGTGCCGTCGGTGTTCGCCACCGTGATCTGCGTGTTCCAGGTGCCGCCGGCCGCGGTGCTGCACGTCTTGTACACGGCGGCGACGTAGTCACGCAGTTGCGCGGGGGTCAGCGAGGCCGGTACCGCTGGCGGGCCGGGCTGCGCGACCGCCGGCGCCGCGACGGCGGCCTTACCGGCGGCCAGCACGGTGCCGGCCGCGACGGTGGTACCGAGGCCGAGCGCGGCCCTGCGATTGAGGCGAGGGGTCATCCGTTGTCTCCCGTGATCGTCGATCGGGTTGCCGCCGTGTTCCTGGCGGTAGGGACGCATAGTGTCGCATGCATGCCATTTCGTTGCCATTGCTGCCGCACTGCGCCGCCCACAGGGTGCTTCCCCCGTTTCCGTGCGATGTGGGCTGTTTGAGTAGACGCTTCGCGGGCAGCCGGGAGTTGACCGTTGAGATATGTGTCACTGTCGATGCGCCTTCGGCGGATGTGGTGCTTCCTATGGCACGACCCGGGCACCGGGAGCGGTTCCGGCCCGGGTTCGGCGGGCCGGAGCCGGCATGGTGCGATGGGGACGTGATCACGTACCGGAGAACGGCCGCCCTCGCGCCACTCGTCGCGACTGTCTTCGTTGCCGTGGCCTCCTGCGCCGCGCCGGGTTCCGTGCCGCCGGGGCCGGGTTCCAGGCCGGCGCCCACCGGCGCCACTGCCCGCAGTAGCGCACCGGTCGCCTGCCCGCAGCCGGGCGTGGTCATCCGGGTCGGTGCGGTCGACGGTGCCATGGGACTGCGCGCGTTGGGTATCGAGATGACCAACTGCGCCGACCAGCCGTACACCGTCGACGGCTACCCCGTCGTGCGGGTTCTCGATGGCGACCGGAAACCGATCGACGTCGAGATCGGTCTCGGTACCTCGACCATCACCATCGACCCCGGGCTCGACACCGCACCGCAACCGGTGACGTTGCCACCGGGCGGGGAGGCGACCGCCACGGTGGT
>DASXOA010000025.1:0-5045 GCA_036494675.1 Rugosimonospora sp. | reverse complement strand
GACCACCGAGGCACTGAATCAGCTGGTCGCCGAAGACGTGCCGATCCTTGCCGGCACCGACACCGCGCTACCGACCGCCCAATTCGGCGTGTACGGCTTCGGCGCGACCCTGCACGCTGAGCTGGAACTATTGGTGCGCGCCGGACTACGACCCGTACAGGCACTGATCGCGGCGACGTCCGCACCCGCCAAGGCTTTCGGCCTCACCGATCGTGGCGGCATCCGGCCGGGCCTGGTCGCCGATCTGCTCATGGTCGAAAGCGATCCCAGCACCGACATCCGAAATACCCGCAACGTGATCGCCGTTTGGCAAAGCGGCACCCTCCTGACCCGAACCCGTGGTCCGGGAGCGCGGCGATTCAGGACTGCGCCGGCCTCACCAACGGAAGTTGCAGGTCACAACACTGCGCCATGATCCTTTGGTTCGCATGCCGTAACCTCGGCTCCACCAGTTCGCGGCCTGTTTCTTACAAGTAGGCCGCACCCTCCTCGGCCCTTCCAGTTGCCGGCGCAACTCGTCGCCGGCTGCCATGCCGTGCCCCCGCTGACAATTCCGTCCACATTGGACGGTCGAACCCGATCGCGAAGGGCGATACATCATATATATGATAGATACAGAGACGTCTGGCCGGCCGCCGCCGGGAGCGAACACATGAGCCTGCGTTACGACGTCAACGTCTCGCTGCTGTTCCCCGAGCTGCCCTTCTACCACCTCACCCGTAACGGCGTGCACTGGCGGCTAGTCATCGAGGGGTATCTTTCTCACATCGGGCACGTTCAGGTCGCCGACGCCCCGGGGCGCCTCCAACCCGGTGCCGGCGCGATCGGCTTCGCCGGCCTGTTCGCCGCGCTGGAGGAGTCCGGATATTCCGGGAGCGTCGGGTTGGAGTACCGGCCGCGGGGCGGGGCCGGAGGAGGAGCGGGCGCATGCCGGTCGTCGGAATCATCGGGCTGGGGATCATGGGCCGTCCCATGGCGGTCAATCTGGTCAGGGCGGGCTTCGACGTGGTCGGCCACAGCCGCCGGCCCGAATCGGGCGGCGACCTGGTCGCCGCGGGCGGCCGGGCGGCCGGAAGCGTCGCCGAGGTCGCGGCGGCGGCCGAGATCGTGGTACTCATGCTGCCCGACTCCTCCGACGTGGAATTGGTCGTGCTCGGCGAGGACGGCCTGCTCGCGCATTCGCGGCCCGGCCAGTTGCTGATCGACATGAGTACCGTCACCCCGCAGACCGAGGCGACCGTCGCGGAGGCGGCGGCGGCCCGGGGGGTACGCGTGCTGGACGCGCCCGTCTCGGGTGGGGAGAAGGGTGCGATCGACGGTACGTTGTCGATCATGGTTGGCGGCGAGCCGGAGGACTTCGCGCGCGCCCGTCCGGTGCTCGACGCGCTGGGCGGGACCATCGAGCACGTCGGCCCGACCGGCTCCGGGCAGATCGTGAAGGCCGCCAACCAGTTGCTCGTCGCGGGCATCATCGAACTGGTCAGCGAGGCGCTGCTGCTGGTCGAGGCGTCCGGGGTGGACGCGGAGGCCGCCGTACGGGTGCTGGCCGGCGGTCTGGCGGGCAATCGGGTACTGGACCTCAAGGCGGCCACCATGCTGGCCCGCCAGTTCCAGCCCGGCTTCCGGATCGACCTGCACTACAAGGATCTCGGCATCGTGCTCGCCGCGGCCTGGGACGCCGGGCTGGCCCTGCCGGTGACCGGCGTCGTCGCGCAACTGTTCGTGGCGGCCCGCGCCCAGGGCCTCGGCTCGCTGGACCACAGCGCTCTACTGACTGTCGTGGAGAGGCTGTCAGGCCCGCCTCGCTGACGGCGCGACGATGAGCGGGTCTTTGCCGGGGCAGGCACACACGGAGGGCAGCGGGACATGACCGAGTTGCACGGCAGGCCGACGTCCGGACCTCCCCGGGGCGACCTGCACGACCCGGCCGGGCTGGACGCCGCTCAGCGGGCGCTGTACGACGCGATCACACAGGGGCCGCGCGGCACGGAGGCGGGCCGGGTGCCGGTCACCGACGAGTCGGGCCGGCTGCTCGGACCGTTCGACGTGATGCTGCTGGCGCCACGGATCGGCGACGCGGTGCAGCGGGTGGGTGCGGCGGTCAGGTTCGGGGGCCTCGCCGCCCGTACCCGGGAACTCGCGATCCTCACCGTGGCCGCCGCCATCCGGTCCGGGTTCGAATGGTGGGCGCACGAGCCGGCCGCGCTCGCCGCCGGCCTCAGCGCGGCACAACTCCAGCAACTGCTCGACGGCGAGGTCCCAGACGGCCTCGATGACCGGGACCGGGCCGTGGTGACGGCCGCCGGCATCATGGCGCGCGAACGCCGCCTGGGTGACCGGGACTACGCCGAGGCACAACGGGTGCTCGGCCGGGACGACCTGGCGGAACTCACCTGGCTCGTCGGGTACTACGGCATGCTCGCCCTCGCCCTGGAGGTCTTCGCTCCGCCGAACCCGCTGGCCACCCGCGCGGAGTAGCGCCGTTTCCGCCGTCGTGGTCAGTCCAGCCGGCGAAGTTCCCGGCGGTAGCGGTGGCCGTTGTCGACGTACAGCCCGACCGCGTACGTCACCCACGAGTCCAGGTCGGGTGCCGGACGGTACCGGGCCGGCACGCCCAGGGCGATGGAACCGGACGGTACGACGGCGTCCTCGGGCACGAGCGCCGCCGCGCCGACACCCGCACCGGTCTCGACGACCGCCCGGTTGAGCACGATCGACCCCGAGCCGATCAGGCACCGGTCCCCGATGGCGCAACCCTCAAGGTGAGCGTTGTGCCCGACCACGCATTCGGCGCCGATGCGGGTCGGCCACTCCTCGGTGGTGTGCGCGACCGTCCCGTCCTGAATGGACGTACGCGCGCCGATGACGATGAGTCCGTAGTCGGCGCGCAGGACCACGCGGGGCCACACGGTTGCCTCGGCCCCGATCGTCACCGCGCCGATGACGGTGGCGTCGGGATGCACGTACGCGTCCGGGTGGATGTCGGGCACCAGGTCGCCGAGGGCGTACACGCTCACGCTCGCGGCTCCGTCTTCAGCCGGTACACGCGCTCGGCGTTGCCGCCGAGCACCAGGCCTGCGGTCGACTCGTCCGGGCACAGCGCGGCGACCGCCCGCGCGTTGCGGGCGATGCCCGGCACCCCCGGCCAGTCGGTGCCGAAGATCATCCGTTGGGTCAGGCGCCCCCAGTTCTGCCGCGCGTAGTAGTCGCGCAGGCGCGAGGGCGGCAGTCCGGACAGTTCGATCCAGACGTGTTCGTTGGACAGGGCGAGGAACGCGGCCGCGTCGTACCACCAGCCCCGCCCGCCGTGCGCCAGCACGATGTCCAGGCCGCGGAAGCCGCGCAGCACGTCGTCGAGGAGGACCGGGTCCGCGTACGCGTTGGAGGAGCCCGGAAACGTGCTCGTGCCGCAGTGCACGACCACGGGCACCCCAACGCTGCGGCAGATCTCGTACGCCGGGTACAGCGCGCGGTCGTTGACGGCGAAGCCGCCATGGACCGGATGGATCTTCAACGCGACCGCGCCGAGCGCCAACTGCCGGTGCAACTCCTCGTCGACCGGGTAGTGCAGGTGCGGGTTGAGGTTGGCGATGACCCTGATGCGGTCGGGGTTGTGCGCCGCGAGCGGCACCAGGTCCTCGATGGGCTGGATGCCGGTCACCTTCGGGCTGTACTCGGACATCAGCAGGGCCACGTCGACGCCCTCGGCGGCCAGGTACGCGTCGAAGCGGCGCGCGTCGACGGTGCCCTCGCCGTCATACACCTGCCCGATGACCGAGTCGCCGCCGAAGTCGTGCGCCCACTCCCGCCAGGCCGGCTTCAGGGTCGGCAGCCGCGCGGCGTGCAGGTGCACGTCGATGAGCACGTGTCCGTCGAGCATCAGATTCCGTCCAGCATCAGTGTTCCGTCCGGCATCAGGTGATCCTCACGAGCCGGTCTCCAGCGAACTCAACGCTACCGCCGCCGCGGCGCGCAATTCGACGCGGCGTACCTTGCCGGTGGCCGTGGTCGGGTACGCGGAGACGAAGCTCACCCGCCGGGGTCGCTTGAACGACGGCAGCCGTTGCTGGCAGAACTCGATGAGTTCCCGCTCACCGACCGCGTGGCCGGGATGCAGCACCACGAACGCGACCGGCTTCTCCAGCCCGTCCGGGTCCGCCGCCGCGACGACCACGGCCTGCGCGACCGCCTCATGGGCCAGCAGGCAGGTCTCCACCTCGGCCGGGGACACCCAGATGCCACCGGCCTTGAGCATGTCGCCGGTCCGCCCGAGGCACGTGTAATACCCGTCGCCGTCCCTGACGTACGTGTCGCCGGTGCGCAGCCATTCGCCCTGGAACACCAGCCGCGACGCGTCGTACCGTTCCCAGTACCCGGTGGCCGTCGAGCCGCCGCGTACCAGCAGGGTGCCGGGCTCGCCGTCGGGCAGGTCCCGCCCGCCCTCGTCCACGATGCGCAGGTCGTACCCGGGCACCGCGACACCGGTGGTCCCCGGGCGCACCTGACCCTCCCGATTGGACAGGAAGATGTGCAGCATCTCGGTCATCCCGATGCCGTCGAGAATGTCCACCCCGAAGTGGTCGGTCCACCGGCGGTACAGCGCGGCCGGCAACGCCTCCCCGGCCGAGGCCGCCAGCCGGACGCCGGCCAGCGCGTCCCGCTTCAGATCGGCGCGCAGCATGCCGGCGAAGAACGTGGGGCCGGCGAAGAACAGCGTCGCGCCGAACTCCGCGGCGCGGGCCGCGATCGCGTCCGGCCGGGACGGCGCGGGTTCCAGGATCGCGGTGGCGCCGACGGCGAGCGGGAACAGCAGGGAGTTACCGAGGCCGTAGGCGAAGAAGGCCTTCGCCGCCGAGATCGTACGGTCGCCGGGCCGGATGCCGAGCACCTGCGCGCCGTACGTCTCGCAGACCACGCGTACCGAGCCGTGCCGGTGCATGGCGCCCTTCGGGGTGCCGGTGGTACCGGACGTGTAGAGCCAGAACGCGGGCGAGTCGGCGACGGTCGGGTACACGGTGGACAGTGGGGTCGCGGCGGCACTGATC
>DASXOA010000024.1:0-11487 GCA_036494675.1 Rugosimonospora sp. | reverse complement strand
CGATCCGGGCAGGCCGCACTCTCGGCACACGATCCCGACAACCGGATTCCGAGGACCGGCCGGGGCGCTCGTCCGGGCGCCCTGGCGGCACAGTTCAGGCAACGTCACGGTGGGGGGTGCCTCATGGAGGCCGACATGGTGGTCGAGATTCCGGCCGGTTCACGCAACAAGTACGAGATGGACCACGATACGGGGCGGATCAACCTGGACCGTACGTTGTTCACCGCGACCACGTTCCCCACCGACTACGGGTACCTGGAGGGCACCGCCGGGGAGGACGGCGATCCGCTCGACGCCATCGTCCTGCTGGAGGAGCCGACGTTCCCGGGATGCGGCATCAAGGTACGCCCGATCGGCGTGTTCCGGATGCAGGACGAGAGCGGCCCGGACGCGAAGTTGCTGTGCGTACCGGCGGACGACCCGCGGTGGCAGAACACGATGGCGATTTCCGACCTGGCGTCGCATCTGCTCGCCGAGATCGGTCACTTCTTCGAGGTGTACAAGGAGCTGGAACCCGGCAAGCACACCGATGTGGCCGGGTGGAGCGGCCGGGATGAGGCCGAGTCGTTGCTCACCGAGGCGCGGAAGCGGTACCGGGTCGAGGCGGGCACGGACAGCTGAGGGATGGACCGGGGCTGCTCACACCCCGGTGACGGTGAAGTCCTCGGGTGCCGTCGCGACCTTCCACTGGGCCGCGCGGATCAGGTCGGCCCCGTCCGAGAACCGCTGATGGTATTCGGCGTCGAACGCCTCCGCGAACGGCGCCGACGCGGCGGCTTCGGGCATCAGCGACAGCAGGTCGCCCAGGGAGCTGAGTTCGAAGTACCGGCATGCGGATACCGCACGGGCGACCTTGCGCACGGTCAGCATCCGCAACGTCGCCGCCACCCCGACCCGGTTGAGCGCGTGATGGACCGTGAGCAGGGACCACAGGTGCAGATCGCCGACCGCCAGACGGGCCGAGTCCGGGGCACGGTACCTGGCCGTGCTGTTGGCTGGCCACGATGGCCGCTGCCGGTTGTCGAGGCGGGTGCGGGACTGACCCTGCGGCCCTTCCCGAGCCGACGATGCGCTGTCCATGGGTACTCCCTCCCCATCCGGTGCCGTTTCGCCGAGTACTGCACCGCGGCAGAAACAGCGCCACGCAGGCACTCGGCGTTACACTCCTTCCGCCGGTTGGGTCGACTCGACGGCGGGGCGGGGCTGGCGCTGGTACCGGCGGGTGGTCGCCCGCACCTGTACCTCCGGATTGGCCGCCAGGCGCCGCAGCCCGCGCATGGCGGCCACCCGCACGGCGCCGGGCCGCTTGCCCAGCACCTGCGCGGTCTGCGCGACATCGAGGCCGGCGACCACCCGGAGCATCACCGCCTCGGCCTGGTCGGGGGGCAGCGTGGCGATCAGGCCCAGTGCCCAGTTGGTGTCCGAGGTCTCCAGCACGTCGTACGCGATGTCCCGCACCTGCCCGCCGGCCGTGTCCCGTTCCGCGGGCTCATGCGGATCCTCGCGCCGTCGCGCGGCCCGCCGCCGTTCGTCGAGTCCGCGGTGGCGGGCGATGCGGAACAGCCAGACCCGGAACGCGGGCGGCGAGCCGTCGAACCGGTGCAGGTCCCGGGCGGCCTGCAACCAGGTTTCCGACGCCACATCCTCGGCCGCGTCGCCGACCACGACCCGCAGGTAGCGCAGCAGGGCGGGCTGCAGTGACCGCCACAGCCTGGCGAATGCCGCCTCGTCACCGCCGATGGCCCTGTTCAGGGCATCCGCGAGACCGCCGTCATCCAAGGTACCGATCCTGCCGACTCCCACCAGCCCACGGCCCTGCGGCCCGACCAGATCAGCACGCTACACGGCGGACCGTGGCGCACAACGGCGACGCCGTTTGTGACCGGCTCCGCGACGCTTCCGTGTGTAGCCGGACAGCGTCCGTGGGTCAGGTTCCGGGTCGCTCGCCGTCCTGACCGCCCCGCACCGAATCGCCCCACCGCGTACCGGTCGAGTCCCCGGCCGTGGACCGCGACAGGTCGCCGTACCGGTTCTCGTCGAACCCGGTGTCCGCGAAACCGGAAGCGCCGTACCCGGTGCCGCCGACCCGCGAGTCACCGAACCCGGAGAACGAATCCGTCGAGGTCGTGTCCGGCAGCCCATCGGCCCCGACCACGCGGGTCTTCGGCTCCAACGGCCCGAGCGGATCGGATGCCGGCGATCCGGCCTCGGCCTGCGTGGGTGCCGGCCAGCGCCGCCACCGGCCCGCACTGGTCACCGCCACCAGCATCGCGGCGCCCAGGAGCAGGGTGGTGCCGGTACGCAGCGGCATCGTGAGATCGGCGCTACGGCCGGCCACGGACAGGTGGTGGGGGAGCAGGCTCACCAGTCGTTTCGGGGTCACCAGCAGCAATGCGTAGCTACCCGCGTACACAACTCCGGTGAGCACAGCGCCGACCGGGGAGACACGCAGCGTGGCGATCAAGCCGATCAGGATCCCCGCGGCGGCCAGGAACAGCAGCGGCCGTACGAAATCCCCGGTGTGGAAGCCACCGTTGCTCTGCGCGTTCGCGAACGCCTGGGCCGAACGGTCCTGGCCGAACGCGATGAGGATCCAAGCGAGTGGCGCGATGACGATCGCGGCGATCAGGGTTGCAGTGTGTCGCATCCGGGGAACCGTAGCGGTTTCCCGGCCGTCAGGCATCCGGTGAAGTTGATCTGAAGGCGTCGCGGCCGGCAAATTCGCGGATGACGCACACGCGGATCGCTCGGTGTAACGCGATCGCGGTCGTCCGGCACTCACCCGGCCGCGACTCGGGTCGACCGGGTGAATCTCCGCCGGGGAGAGTCGTAACCTTGCGGAAAGGTTTCGATATGACGATCTCCGCCGGCCGCCCGGATCGGTCGCCCGGCCAGGTCGTCCGGCCCGGAAGGATCTGACACGTGATGGATCCAGGAATGGCGACTCAGTGTCCGGACGGTGACGGTGCGCTGCCGAGTCCTAGCGGAGCGGCGGGAACGTCCGGCCGGTCCGCCGGCTACCATCGGCGCGGGTGCCCGGTAGTGTTCCGGGTTCCTGGATCAGCCGTCGAGCCGGAGACGAGCGAGGAGCGCCGTTGACCGTCGAGGATGAACCGCGGATCACCATCACCAGCATCGCCCGGGAAGCCGGGGTCTCGGTACCGACGGTGTCGAGGGTGGTCAACGGGCGGTCCGACGTCTCGCCGGCCACCCGGGAGCGGGTCGAGGAACTGCTGCGCAGGTACGGGTACCGCCGGCGGGCGAACCCGCGCCAGGAGGCCGCCAGCCTCATCGACCTGGTCTTCAACGACCTGGACAGCCCGTGGGCGGTGGAGATCATCCGAGGAGTCGAGGACGTCGCCCACGGTGCGCTGATCGGCACCGTGGTCTCCGCGATCCACCAACGCTCGGCGTCGACCCGGCAGTGGATGCGCAACCTCCAGGCCCGCGCCACCGACGGGGTCATCCTGGTCGCGTCCGACGTGCAGTCCCCGCTGCACGCGGAGTTGCGCCGGCTCAACATCCCCACGGTCGTCATCGACCCGGCCGGGGTACCGGCGCACGACGTACCGACGGTCGGGGCGGCGAACTGGACCGGAGGCCTGGCCGCGACCGAGCACCTCGTCGCGCTGGGCCACCGGCGGATCGGCTTCATCGCCGGCCCCCGACAGTTGCTGTGCAGCCGCACCCGGTTGGACGGGTACCGGGCCGGCCTGGAGGCCGCCGGCATCGCCGTCGAGGAGGAGTTGATCCAGCAGGGCGACTTCTACCATGAGTCCGGCTTCGCGGGTGCGGGGCGACTGCTGGACCTGGACCGTCCGCCGTCGGCCATCTTCGCCGCGAGCGACCAGATGGCGTTCGGCGTCTACGAGGCGGTGCGCCAGCGGGGACTGCGGGTACCCGACGACATGAGCGTCGTGGGCTTCGACGACCTGCCCGAGGCGCGGTGGTCCTCGCCGCCGCTGACCACGGTTCGGCAGCCGTTGAGTGAGATGGGGACGCTGGCCGCTCGTACGGTGCTGCGGCTGGCCAGGGGCGAAACCATCGAGAGCCTGCGCTTCGAACTGGCAACCCAGCTCACGGTGCGAGACAGCAGCGCACCCGTGCAGGGCTGACCGGACCGCGGACCGGACCCGCGAGGGTTGACGACCGACCGCGCCGGTCGTAGCTTTGGCGGTCGATGTAACGGAATTCTTCCGGTAACACCGCTATTTGTCCGTCAGCTTTTCTTGTCCGCCAGCTTCGTGGTGAAGGCCCTCCAGGGACGGTGGCGCGGGAGGAGGCTCGTGGTGAGCGGGTGGTCGCAGTGAGTCTGGCCCTGACCATCGAAGGGGAGTCCATCCGGGCGACCTGGCGCGGAGGTGAGCTGTTCCGCTACGTGCACCAGCCCGGTGAGCCGCAGTTCGAGTCGCCCAGGCCGTACCTGCACCCGCTGCGTACCCTCGACGGCGACCCGGTGAGCCTGTACCGGCCACACGACCACGTGTGGCACAAGGGAATCGCCTGGTCACTGTGCAACGTCGGCATGGAGAACTTCTGGGGCGGCGCCACCTACGTGCGCGACCGGGGCTACGTCCAGCTTCCCAACAACGGGACCATGCGGCACGAGGGGTTCGAGCGGGCCGAGGTGCTCGACGGCGTGCTCCGGTTGGACGAGCGGCTGCACTGGGTCACCGAGGCCGGCGAGACGTGGATCGTCGAGTCGCGCCGGATCGCGGTCCGGGTGCTGCCCGATCTGCAGGCGTGGCAACTGGACTTCAGCAGCACCATGCGCAACGTCAGTGGCACCGCCCTCCCGTTCGGCAGCCCGACCACCCAGGGACGGGACAACGCCGGCTACAGCGGGCTGTTCTGGCGCGGTCCGCGCTCGTTCTCGGGCGGACGCGTGCTCACCCCCGACGGCGAGGGGGGCGACGAGCTGATGGGTTGGCGCGGGCCGTGGATGGGGTTCGTGGGCCGGCACGACGAACACGGCGGATCAAGCACACTGCTGTTCCGCGACAGTCCCACCAACTTCTCGTACCCCAGCCGGTGGTTCGTGCGCAGCGGCGTGTACGCGTGCCTGTGCCCGGCGCCGTTCTTCAGCGAGGAGTACGTGCTGCCCGATCGCGACGAGCTGACCCTGCGTTACGACTTCTTCATCGTCAACGGTGCGCTGGACGTCGCCGGCGCGCAGAAGATGGCGGGACAGTCGACGATCGACCCGGACGGCTCGCGATGACGGCCGGCACGCACCCGGCGCCTGCCGGCCCGCACTCGGCCGGCCCGTTCCCCGGCGCGACGGCGGTGACCCAGCTCGCGGTCTACGACTGGTCGAGCCCGGACGGGTTGCGGGGCGGCTCCGCACACGTGCACCTCGCCTGCACCGAGGGGTACGTGGTGCTCGGCGGGCACGGGCGGTTGCAGACGCTGGGTCCGCAGGGGTACGAGGAGACGCCGCTGAGCCCGATGACCGTGGCGTGGTTCAGTCCGGGGGTGATCCACCGCCTGGTCAACGAGGGTGACCTACGCATCCTGGTGGTCATGCAGAACGGCGGGCTGCCGGAGGCCGGCGACGCGGTCCTCACGTTCCCGCCCGAGCAGCTTGCCGATCCGGCCGCGTACCGCCGGGTCGCCTCGCTGGCCGACCCGGGCCGGGTCTACGCCACCAGCAGCGACGCCGCTCGGCACCGCAAGGACCTTGCCGTGCAAGGCTTTCTGCAGCTGCGCGAGCGGGTCGCCGCGGAGGGGCCCGGCGCGCTCGACGACTTCTACCGCGCGGCCGGCGCGCTGGTGGCGGAGCAGCTCGACGCGTGGCGGGAGCTGTGGTCGACCGGGCCGATGGCGGCGGCGACCCGGACCGGAGAGCAGATCGAGGCGCTCGCCCGGGGCGACCTCCGGCACCTGCGCGCGGGCGGGCTGGCGGTCGTCGACCCGCCGGAGGAGCGCCGTTACGGCATGTGCGGTCGCCTCACCGCCTACGAGTGAACCTACGAGCGAACCGGGACGAAGGGCCTACGACTCTGTCCGCCTGGGCAGGTCGTACATCCGTCGCAGTCATGATCCCTCCCCGGGACGTACGCGCGGCCCGTGGCCGTGCCGGCCGGGGCCAGCACGCACGGCGGAACGGTCATTCCGGCGTACCCGAGGCGGATCCGGACTAATCCCGGACGTGTCGGTGGCCGGCGGTGTACAGCGCGCCGTCCTCGAGAGGTTGAGCTTCCCCTGTGGGGCAAGATGGGGGTGTGCCCCTGCCGAACCCCGTGCCCCCGCCGAACTCCGTGCCCCCGGTGACCGTGCCAACCGTGCCGGCGATGATGACGGCTGCCCGCCTGTACGGGCCGGGCGACATCCGGCTCGCCGAGGAACCGGTGCCACAGACCGATTCCGGTACCAGCCTCGTGCGGGTCACCGCCGTCGGGTTGTGCGGGTCGGACCTGCACTGGTACACCGAGGCCGGCATCGGCGACGCGCGGCTGGACCGGCCGCTCGTGGTCGGGCACGAGTTCGCCGGCGTCGTCGAGGGCGGTCCGTGGCACGGCCAGCGGGTCGCCGTGGACCCGGCCATTCCGTGCGGGCGCTGCGAGATCTGCCACGAGGGGTACGGCAACCTCTGCCCGAACGTCCGCTTCGCCGGCCACGGTACCGTCGACGGCGCGCTGCGCGAGTTCATCGCCTGGCCGACGCACCTGCTCCAGCCGCTGCCGGACACGCTGAGCGATGCCGACGGGGCGCTGCTGGAGCCGCTCGGCGTCGGCCTGCACGCACTGGATCTGGGGCACCTGCGGGTCGGAGCGACCGTCGCCGTCGTCGGGTGCGGTCCGATCGGGCTCTTGATCCTCCAGTTGGCCCACGTCGCCGGCGCGGCCCGGGTGTTCGCCGTCGAGCCGCTGGAACACCGGCTGCGGGCGGCCCGCTCGCTCGGCGCCGACGATGCCGTCGCACCGGGACAGGCCGATCAGGCGTACTGGCGGGACACCGCCGGCCGGGGTGTCGACGTGGTGTTCGAGGTCGCCGGTACCGAGGAGGCGGTGGACATCGCGCTGACCGCGGTACGGCCCGGGGGCCGGGTCGTGCTGGCCGGCATCCCCAGCAGCGACCGGATCGCGTTCTCCGCCTCGACCGCCCGGCGCAAGGGGGTCACGATCGCGCTGGTACGCCGGATGAACCGGGTCTACGACCGGGCCATCGAGCTGGTCGCGCGGCGACGGATCGACCTGTCCCGCCTGGCGACCGAGGTGTACCCGCTCGGCCGCGTGGCCGAAGCCTTCGACGCGGCGGAGCGCCGCACCGGCATCAAGGTCGTCGTGGAGCCGGGCACGGCGCGGCGTACGTCAGGTAGCGGCGAGGGCGTCGCCGGCGGTGGCACGGCGGACCAGGTCGGGTAGCACCGCGCCGAGCGGGGCGTCGAGCGTCAGCGTCGCGTGGTCGTCGCCCCGGGTACGCCCGCGGTTGACGATCGCCACCGGGATGCCGAGCTTCGACGCGCGCAGCACGAACCGGCGGCCGGACATGACCGTCAACGACGAGCCGAGCACCAGCAGCAGACTGGCGCTCTCCACCAGGGCGAAGCAGTCCGCCACCCGGGGAGCCGGGACGTTCTCGCCGAAGAAGACCACGTCCGGCTTGAGCATGCCGCCGTTGCACGTCTGGCAGCTGACCGCGTGGAAGCGGTCGAGTTGCTCGTCGGCGAGGTCGACGTCGCCATCCGGGTTGATCCGGGTCGCCCGCGCGTCGAACTGGGGGTTGGCCTCGTCGAGCCGGGTGTGCAACTCCGTGCGGGACATCGAGTCGCCACAGCCGAGGCAGATCACCCGGTACAGGCTGCCGTGCAACTCGGTGACAGCCTGCGCTCCCGCGCTCTGGTGCAGGCCGTCGACGTTCTGCGTGATGATGCCGGTCACCAGGCCCCGCCGTTCCAGGTCGGCCACGGCCCGGTGGCCGGCGTTCGGTGCCGCGCCGGCCATGGTGCGCCACCCGACGTGGCTGCGGGCCCAGTAGCGCCGCCGTGCCGCCGGATCCCGGGTGAACGTCTGGTAGGTCATCGGGGTATGACGGGTCATCGTCCCGTTCGGCCCCCGGTAGTCGGGAATGCCCGACTCGGTCGAGATGCCCGCCCCGCTCAGCACGACCACGCGGCCCGCGGCAACCAGCCGTGCCAGCGCGCCGAGTTGCTCGCCGCCTTCCTCAATCACCTCTCCATGCTGCCTCACCGACGGCGCGATCGGCGAAGCGGCGCGGCCCGACCGGTGGACCTGTGACGGGTACCATCGTGACGGGTGGTTACATCGTGGCGCACCAGTTGGTGGCCGCCCGAACCTCTCCGGCTTCGGGTCAGGCCGCGGTACGGAACTGTTCGTAGCGCTCTTCGAGCCGGGTCGGGTCCGGGTGGTCGCGGCGGGACCGGGGTACGAAGATGGCCGAGCCGTGCATCTCCTGAAGTCCGTGCCGCAGCATCGGTCCATCAATCTCGGCGAGGATGTCCTCGCGCACCTCGACGATGCGGTCCGGCCGGATGCCGATGATGTTCGCGTCGTACGCCGCGTGGTGAATCTTGCACATCGCCAGCCCGTTGGGTACGACGGGTTCGCCACGGTGGTGGCGGTCCGGAAGGATGTGGGCGGCGTCCAGCAGAGGCGCGTGCCCGAGCCGGCACAGAGCACAACGGGACTCGTAGGCCCGCAGCACCTTGGGGCGGAACACGACCTGGTGCAGCCGCTGGAGCGTGAGTCGCCGGGCGTAGCGGCGCTCCAGGGAAGTCTCCGTGCCCTCGACGCCGTGCTCGAACTCGCCCAGGTCCACGGCGAACTCGTGTCGCGCCCGGTCCTCCTCGACCAGGTAGACCGGGTAGATGGCGTGGTAGACGCCCTTGGCCATCGGGTAGAAGTAGGCCAGCGGGGCACCCCGGGACATCGCCTCGCGCAGCGCGCGGTTGTCCGGGTGCGCGGGGTCCGTGCCCCGCCACTTGTAGCGCAGCGTGCCGTCCGCGGCCAACCCGTCCTCGTACGGCGCGGGGGCACCGGGCGGCGTGAATGTCGTGCGGATCGTCAGCGCCGCGGACAGGCGCGCGGGCTTGCGGATGCCGGGCTGGACGACCAGGCGCATGGGTTCGCCGTCGAACACGAACGAGTTGATGACGTCGGACGGGATGCCGCCGGGGTAGGTGGCGCTGACCCGATCCAGATGGGCGAACATGGCCAGCCGTACCCGCGTATCGAGATCCTCGCCGCCCGCCATGCGATGTTTATAGTCGATCCGCCGCGACCGCGGGGTGCGCGGCGTGAGCCCGGGGTCGGGTGCGTCAGGTCAGTCGGGCATCTCGTCGAGGTGGCGTTCGAGCGCGTCGAGTCGGTCGGTCCACATGCCGCGGTACGGCTCGAGCCACGCGTGCACCTCGGCGAGCGGCTCCGGGGACAGCCGGTACAGCCGGCGCTGCGCGTCCTGGCGCACCTGCACGAGGCCGGCCTCCCGTAGCACCTTGAGGTGCTTCGACATGCCGGGCTGGCTGACCGGTACGATCGCGACCAGATCGTTCACCGAGCACTCGCCCGTGCGCAGCACGTCCAGGATCTGACGGCGACGGGGCTCCGCCAGCACTTCGAACGTCGTTGGCATGTCGGTAATATAACCGACAAGGAATGTGTGGGCAACGGCCGATACCCTGACACGCCTCGCCCGGCGGACCCGCAGGCGTGCGGCGGCGAGCGGCTGAGTCGCGGGCCGTGCCAGACTGCCCGAATGGTTGAGTGGCCGGACGCGGCCGGCGGCATGCGCGGCGCGGACCTGGCCGGTGCCTTCCACGCCGACCTGGTCGGCCCGTTGCTGGCTCAACAGTTTCCCGGGCTGCGCTATGCGGCCGGCCGGATGGGCTCCGGCTCGGACGTGCTCGGCCTGGACGACGAGATGAGCCGCGACCACGACTGGGGCCTGCGGCTGACGATCCTGGTCGATGAGGACGACCGTGCGGTGGTACCCGAGGTGGTCGACCTGCTGGAGCGGGTCCTTCCGGACCGGTACCGGGGCATGCCGGTCCGGTTTCCCATGACCGGGGACCCGTCGACGCGGCACCGGGTCGGGGTGGACACGGTCGGCCGGTTCGCTGCCGGCCGGCTCGCGGTCAACCCGCTGGCCGGTCTGTCGACAATCGACTGGCTCGTGCCGACCGGCCAGGGCGTCCTGGAGTTGACCGCCGGGCCGGTCTTCGTCGACACGACCCGGGAGTTGGCGCGCGTGCGCACGATGCTGCGCTGGTACCCGCCGGATGTCGAGCGGTACGTGCTCGCCGCCTCGTGGCAGCGGCTGGCGGAGTACTTTCCGATGGTCGGCCGTACCGCCGCGTCCGGCGACGATCTGGGCTCCCGGCTGCTATCCTCGGCCCTCGCGAGCGACCTGATGCGGCTGGCGTTCCTGCTGCACCGGCGCTGGCCGCCGTACCGGAAGTGGTTGGGCACGCTGTTCTCCCGGCTCCTGTCGGCGCCGACCCTGACCGGTCCGCTGCGCGCCACGGTGACCGCGGGGGACTGGCGGGAACGCGAGGGTGCTCTCGCCGAGGCCGCCGGCATCCTGCTGCGGATCCAGCGGGACCGCGGGCTGCCGACCCCCGCGTCCGGAGTGACAGCGTTCTGGGACCGCCCGTACCGCACGGTCGACAGTGCCGTGCCGGCCGCCCTGTACGACAGCATCACCGACCCCGACCTGTCCCGCCTGCCGCTCGGCATCGGATCGCTCGAACAGTGGGTCGACAACGTTCAGGCGCTCTCACCCGAGCGACGCGCCGCGACCGCCGCGAGCTACCGTGCCTGGCTCGCCACGCGCTGAGGGCTACACATCGCGTACAGTCGGCCGGAGTTTGTCCTGGATCGCCGGGGGGTGCCCGATGAACGCTGTGGCCGCGGACGTTACCGCGTTGCTCGCCGGTGACGGGCGAACCGGTGCCGACCATCCACTGGTGACCTACTACGACGACGCGACCGGTGAACGCGTCGACCTGTCGGCCGAGGAACTGGGCTCCTGGACCGCGCGGACCGCGAACCTGCTCCACGAGGGCTGCGGGCTGGGCATCGGCAGCCGGGCCGCCATGCTGCTGCCGCCGCACTGGCAGACCGCCGCCGTGCTGCTCGGGGCCTGGTCGACGGGTGTGGCGGTGTCGTTCCGTCTGGCCGCCACCGCCGGGCTGCCGGTGCTGGAGCCGGCCGGGGAGCCGCTGGACGCGACGTTCGTCTCGTGGAAACGGCTGGACGACTGGCTGGAGGACGTGCCCGAGGCCGATCACCGTTTCGTGCTGGGGCTCGCTCCGGACGCGGTCCCGATGCGGGAGGTGCCCGCCGGGTACCGGGACTACCTTGCCGAGGTGCGCGGGTACTCCGACCGTCCGCCGTCGTACCTGCCGGAGCGCACGGCGGCGGCGAGCGTCGACGGTACCAGCTTCGGGGAGTGGGAATCGCTGGCGCGGATCATCGCCGACCGGCACGACGTGCGGGCCGGGGACCGGCTGCTGGTGGACGTGGC
>DASXOA010000023.1:0-13683 GCA_036494675.1 Rugosimonospora sp. | reverse complement strand
CTAAGGCGACCGCCGTCGCGGCGACCCACACCACCGGACGCCACCGGCGCGAGGCCGGGCGGCCGTCCGGGAACAGCGGCGTCAACAGCCCCGCCGCTACTGCCATACCTGGCAGCCACAGATAGGTGCCAATGAATGTCGCGGCACCGGTCAGTGGCAATGCCGGCCGATGGGCGGCGTACTCGGCGAGCATGGTGCTGAGTGCCTGCATCTGGCCCTCGGCAACCAGTAACCAGCCCAGCGCGTGGCCGGGCCGGTGCAGGATCACCACCGCACCGACCACGCCGCAGGACACGCCGGCGAGGGCCCCGAGCAGTTCGTGCTCCGCGATCAGCCAGGTCAAGGTGCGAGCATTGCCGGACGCCAGCACGCCCCACAGCACCGAGGCCGCCGCGGCCAGCACGGCCAGGGCGACCGCGACCCGGCCGTTGCGGCTCGGCTCGCCGCGGAAGGCAGCCGCGGCCGGCGCCGCGCCCCCCTCGGGCGCGGCGCCTACCAGGTCTATGTCAGTGCCGGTCACGGCGTCACCGGCACCGCTTCGACGCTCCGCCGAGGGGTGCGCAGCACCGCCACGGCCATCCATACCAAACCGACGAGCACCAGCGCGGTGGCCGGGAACGGCACGCCGACCGTCTGCGCGAGCTGGAACGCGACGGGCAGCACGGCGGCGGCGCGGGGGACGGTGCGACTGCGCCATAGGGCGACCATTGCGATGACGATACCGAGGCTGGCCCCGATGAAGAACATGGCCATGAAGACGACCCCGGGTAGTCCGGCCAGCTGATTCGTGACGTCGACGAACGTCGTGTGGTTGATCTTGTCGCTCTGCGCGACCGTGTAGCCGATCGTCTCGACGCCTTCGATCATTGCCTGGCCGGTCAGGCCGAAGACCAACAGGATCGCGCCGATCCAGGCCAGCTTGGGCGACACGCGGCGGGCCATCAGCAGCCACACGGCGACACTGCCGAACAGAAACGGCACCGCGAGGATGTCGGCGGTCACCGCGATGCCCGCCAGTGTGCGGTGCGAGGCCAGGTACGTCATGTGGTCCTGGCCGAACCCGATCACATCGGCGACGAACCAGAGCAGACCGGACGCGACCAGTGTGATCGCCGCCCCGGCGCGGCCGGCGGAGGTCCAGCCGGTCACCGGCGAGATGGACCGGGCCTCGACCGGCGCCGGCACGGAGGTTGTTGCGGTGGTGCTCATGATGTCTCCGCTCTTGAGGTGCCGCGCGGATCACGGCAACATGGAGACGGTGCGGCCGGCACTGTCCCGGGTACATCGGCGCGGTGTCCCGCCGTCACCGGGACACGAACCCCCACTCCAAGCCGACCGCCGCTGCCGGTTGGGGGCGTTGGCACTGCCGTAGGTGGCGGCGATGCTGTGGGCGAGGGTGGTCCGTTCCCGCCGAGTGGGTGGGGCGATGAGGGTTCAGGCTGGGCCGATGGTCCCCGGGTCCCGTCCGAGGGCGTCCGAGGGTGTCCGAGGGTGTCCGAGATGCTGGCGCTGTCTGGGCGGCGGGAGATAGAAACTAGTCGCTCCGTCCTCGGGCAAGAGCCGACGAAGGCGCACAGCTATCCCGGTAATGATCTTTGTCCGCGATCGGTCGGCGATCGACGGTCGTCGACGTAGGTGCGGTGCGAGACGAGGTGAGCAGGTGCAACGGGTACGTCTTTTTCTGTCACTCGGACGCGTCCGGCGCGGGCGCGGGCGGTGGTTCGCGCCCCCGCTGCTTGCCACGCTGGCCGGCTCGTGGCTGGCTCCTGCGGGGACGGTGGTGGCTTCGGTCGCGATGCTGGCGTCGCTGGTGGCGGACGGTAACCAGGCGGCGGGCGGCTTTCCGAGACCGGTGCGCGGACCACACGCCCGGCCGCCCGCGGCGGCGCCCGATCAGCGCTGGGGTTCCGCGGCCGGAAAGTCTCATGTGATCGGTTCGTCGGGTAATCACGTGGTCCCACCGAGCCTGCGGTCACGATATCCGGTGCAGCCGCTCACCGCCGCCCCCCAACGGCCGGCGAACAACGCCCGGCTGGCCGCGCCCGACCAGCCGACGGGCACGGGGCTCGATCCCGGTGCGAGCGTTGAGATACCGTCCGCGCGTACCGCGAACACTAGTACCTACAGCAATCCGGACGGTACGGAGACGACGCGGTTCTCCAGTAGTCCGATGAACTACCGGCAGCCGGACGGAGCCTGGGTGCCGGTCGACCCGACGCTGGTGCCGGTACCAGCCGGAGGTTGGCGCAACCGCGCGGACTCGGTCGACGTGCGCATGGCCGCGCGGTCCAGTGACGCCGATCTGGTGCGAGTCGGGCTGGACGCTGGGCACACGATCGGGTTCGGCCTGTCGAACGCCGCCTCCGTGGGCGGGGTCTCCAGCGCCGACGCGGTCGACTATCCCAACGCGTTCACCGACACGGACGTGCAGGTGCAGAGCGGGTACGGCGGTCTGAAGGAGACTCTCGTTCTGCGCTCGCCCGCCGCCCCGACGACGTACGTGTTCCCGCTGCGGCTGTCGGGCCTGTCACCGCGGGTGGACGGCGGCCAGCTGGTGCTGCGCGACTCGACAGGTGAAGTCCGCGCCACCATACCGCCCGGTTTCATGACGGATTCGGCGGCGCGGCCGGCCAACTCTGAGGGCGTGACGTACCGGTTGGTGGACTCGCCCGCCGGCACCGCGCTGGAGGTGCGGCTGGACCCGGCGTGGCTGCACGCGTCCGCCCGGCAGTTCCCGGTGCGCGTTGATCCGAGCGTCGACTGGTCGGGCGCGGACTCGACGATGGTGGTGCAGGGCGGCTCGTCCAGCGCGGGCGGCACGGCCCTGCCCGTGGGCGACCGCAGCGGTACGGCCTCGGCCGTGTACCTCAAGTTCAACGGCCTCGTCAACAGCATGCAATACAACAAGATCTTCGGCGCTCAACTGGGTATCGTGGACTACGACTCCGCCTCGTGTTCGCCCAAGCCGCTGAGCGTGTATCCGGTGACGTCGTCGTGGACGGCGGGATCCGGGTACAGCTATCCGGGCCCGTCGGTCGGTCGGGCACTGGCGAGTTCCACGTTCGCGTACGGCTACATCGCGCTGGGCAAGTCGGCGTCTGCCTGCCCGGCGAGGCAGAGCCTGTTCGACCTGGGCAGCGCGGGTCGGGACTTGGTGCAGGGGTGGGTGAACGGGCAGCCGAACAACGGGTTGGCGTTGCGCGCTTCGGCCAGTGATCCGGGAGACTGGAAGACGATCGCCGGCGCCGGTACCGCCAACCCGCCGACCCTGTACGTGACACACACCCCGTACTACGCGTCGTATGCGATCCCGAGGCCGGTACCGAATCCTCCCGTGCTGCAGAACCAGGACGGCAAGATCGAGGTGACGGTGACCAACCTCGGCGCGCAGACCTGGACGCCCAGCACGTACTACCTCGCGTACCGCGTCTTCGACGCCAAGACGGACAAGCTGGTCGCGCAGCGCCGCTCCGCGAACCTCACCGGTAACGTCGCGCGCAACGGCAAGGCCACGCTTTCCGCGACCATCTACGCGATGCCGCCGGGCACCTATTTCCTCGATTTCACGATGGTGCATGTCGGCGGTCCGGTGTTCACCGACGAGCAGGTGCCGCCGGCCCGGCTGGTCCTGCAGGTGATCGACATTCCACCGGTGGTGGAGGAACTGTACCCGCCCAACGGGTACCAGCCGCCGACCCTGACGCCGCAGTTGTGGGCCCGCGCTCTGGACATCGACGCGCCGCCCGGAAGCACGCTGCGTTTCGGGTTCCAGGTCTGCGAGCACACCGATGCGGGTGCGAACGTCAACTGCTTCAGCTCGGGGGATCTGACCAGTCAGGCGTGGACGATCCCGGCCGGCAAGCTGTTCTGGAGCAAGAACTACCAGTGGCAGGCCACGGTCAAGGATGCCAGCAATGTGGTGACGTCGCCGTGGGTGAATCTGCTCGCGGTCACGCCGCAGCCTGCGATCACTTCGCATCTGGCCGGGGCCCCATACGCTACGCAGGACAAGGAGTTCGACCCGCAGACCGGTAACCTCAGCACCGCGGCGGCGGATGCGGGGGTCGCCGCGGTCGGGCCTGGCCTCAGCGTGGTGCGCACGTACAACAGCCTCGACCCGCGCCGGGCGCTGGCGTTCGGGGCCGGCTGGGCCACGGAGTATGACATGGCGGTGACGCCTGACAACGACGGTTCGGGCAATGTCGTTGTCGGGTACGCCGACGGCCAGCAGGTCCGCTTCGGTCGCAACCCGGATGGTACGTTCGCCGCGCCTCCGGGTCGCGTCGAAAAGCTGACCCTCAGCGGTACGACGTACACGTTGCTGGACAGTGGTGGGGTGAGTTACCAGTTCTCCGGAACCGGGAGGCTGACGCGTATCACCGACGCGAACCAGCGTTCGATCGTGCTGTCCTACAGCACCAGCAACGGCATGCTGGCCACGGCGACCGTCTCCAACAGTCAGACCAATACCGCGGGCCGGACCCTGCACTTCGCGTGGACGGGCGGGCATGTCACGTCGGTGAGCACCGATCCGGTGAACGGGTCACCGTTGACGTGGACCTACACCTACAGCGGCGACATGTTGACGAAGGTGTGCCCGCCGGGCGGCGGGGCGTGTACCACCTACACGTACGCCAGCGGCTCGCATTACCGCAGCGCGGTGCTGGACAGCCAGCCCGAGTCGTACTGGCGGCTGGGCGAGGACCAGGGCAGTGGCGCCAGCAGCGAGGTGGCGGTCAACCTCGGCAAGGATGCTGGCACGTACCACAACGTGACGCTCGCGGCCGCTGCCGGCATCGCCGGCTCGCCCGATACCGCAGCGTCGTTCAACGGCACCAGTTCCTGGCTGGAGCTGCCCAAGGGCACGCTCAAGGCCAGCCGCGACGCCGCGATCGAGCTGTGGTTCAGGGTATCGGGCGCCCAGACCGGCGGCCCGCTGATCGGGTACCAGGACACTGCGCTGACCGGATCGTCGACCTCGGGCGTACCGATCCTGTACGTGGGCACGGACGGACGGTTGCGTGGCCAGTTCCGCACCGGGTCGATCGCGCCGCTCACCTCGCCCAGTACGGTGAACGACAACGCCTGGCACCACGTGGTGTTGTCGCTGTCGGGTTCGACGCAGACGTTGTACCTCGATGGTGCGCAGGTCGGTACGTCTACTGTCACGCTTGACCAGAGCTTGATGACGTTCAACCAGATCGGCGCCGCGTACGCCAGCACGCCCGGTTCGTGGCCGGCGTGGGGCACGTCCGCCACGCGGTACTTCTCCGGCTCGATCGACGACGTCGCGCTGTACGCCCACCCGCTCGGCCCGACCGTGGTGTGGGCCCACCGCCAACTCGGTGTCCAGGCCGCGGACCAGCTTACGCAGGTCACGCTGCCCAGCGGCAACGTCGCGGTGTCGGCCACGTACGACACGACGATTGACCGGCTCAAGGAGTACACCGACAGCAACGGCGGCACATGGCAGATCGGCGCACCGGCGGTCTACGGCGGCGACAACGACCTGCGGCGCAGTGTGCAGGTGCTCGACCCGGCCGGCCGCCCGTACCTGTACGAGTACGACGCGCTCGCCGGCCGGCTGCTGCGCTCCGGCGCGCCGCTTGGCCTGGGTACCCGCGAGGAGGACCTGCCCGGCGCTCCGACGGCCAGCCCTTCCCCGACGCCCAGCCCTACCCAGACGTGTACCCGACCCGATCCGGGCGACCCGCAGTTCTGCACGATCCTGCCCGGCGACTCACCCGATCCGATCTTCGTGCGCCAGCCACTGGACGGCCTGGCAGTGCGTAGCTACCAGTACGACAGCCATGGCTTTCCCAACCTGGTCACCGACGAGAACGGTGACACGATAGCGATCACGTACGACAGCAACGGCAACATGACCTCAAAGAGGACCTGCCGCAAAACCACCGAGTGCCACACCGAGTACTGGACCTACTCCTCGACGATCACCAACCCGCTCGACCCCCGCACCTCGATGCCGGTCGAACACCGCGACGCCCGGTCGGTCAGCGCCACCGACAACACCTACCGCACCACGTTCACCTACACCGCGGCCGGTGACCTGCTCACCCAGACCAACCCGGACGGCAGCTTCGTACGGCATGTGTACACGACGGGGACCGAGGCGGCGGTGGGCGGCGGAACCGTACCCCCGGGGCTGGTGAGCACGACCACCGATCCCCGCGGCGCGATCACCAGGTACGGCTACTACACCAACGGCGACCTGGCCACTGTCACCGACCCGTCCGGCTTGGTCACCACGACCCAGTACGACAGCCTCGGCCGCAAGACCAGCGAGGTGGAGACCTCCGACGCGTTCCCGGCTGGACTGACCACCACGTACGGCTACGACACACAGGGCCGCCTCGCATCCACTATCGAGCCCGCGACCACCGACGCGGTCACCGGCACGACCCGCCACCAGCGGAAAACCGACACCACCTACGACGCCGACGGCAACCCGATCCAGACGACCGTCCGTGACCTGCTCGGCGGCGACCCGGCCCGGACCACCTCGACCGTCTACGACGAACACGACCACGCCACTCAGGTCACCAACGCCGAGGGCGGCGTGACCACCTACGGGTACGACCGGTTCGGCAACAAGACGTTCATGATCGACCCGAACGGTAACCACTACGAGTACGCGTACACCGCGCGTAACCAGATCGCCGAGGTCCGGCTGTTTGACTGGCACGGTGACCCGGCCGGGGCGCCGGACACCGGCGACTACGTGGTGCTCGACTCGTACGGCTACGACTTCGCCGGCCAGATGGTGCGGCACACCGACGCGATGGGCCGCGAGGTCGACTACCAGTACTACCAGGACGGGCTGCTCGCTACGGCGACCGAGAAGAACTTCCACAACACCGACGGCACCACCCGCGACTACGTCATGGAGTCCGACACCTACGACGGCGCGGGAAACCTGACCAAGAGCGTGGGCGGCAACGGCACCGAGACCCTCACGCAGACCTGGAACCCCGCGGGGCAGATCGGCAGCAAGACCGTCGACCCATCCGGAGTCAAGCGGGTCACCACGTTCGCCTACGATCTGTCCGGCAACGTCACCAGCACCACCACCTCCGGTCCCGCGGTCAACGTGCCCTGGGCGGTCGCCGCCAACGCCGCCACCGTCGCCTACACCTACGACCTGTCCGGCAACATGCTGACGGAGACGGTGAACCCCGGCGGGACGACGACCGCGGTGACCAGCCACCGGTACGACCAGCTCGGGAAGGAGATCGCGCAGACCGACCCGCGCGGCAACGTCGCGGGCGTCGATCCGGCGGCGTACACGACCACGTACACCTACGACGAGCTGGGCCAGCAGACGTCGGCGTCCGGCCCGCTGATCGCGGCTGAGAGCAACGGCGATGCGCCGGCCACCACGCACCCGACAACGCTGACCGGGTACGACACGTTCGGTGACGCGGTCCACGCTCGCGACGAGCTTGGCGACGTGGTGACGACGGCGTACGACCGGCTCGGCCGCCAGGTCACCAGCGCCGGCCCGGTGTACCTGCCGCCCGGCGCCAACGCCACGATCACGCCGACCACGAGCACGACGTACGACGGGCTTGGCAACGTCACCTCCGTGACCGACCCTCGCGGCAACGTCACCAGCATGACCTACGACCGGCTCAACCGCGTCACAACGACGGACGAGCCCGCGACGGACAACAACACCCGGGCGGTGACG
Source organism: Rugosimonospora sp. (assembly GCA_036494675.1). GTDB lineage: Bacteria > Actinomycetota > Actinomycetes > Mycobacteriales > Micromonosporaceae > Rugosimonospora. The sequence goes on along the minus strand of DASXOA010000023.1, from coordinate 5,975 downwards.
ACATACACGTACACCCGCACCGGCGATGTTCTGTCCACTATGGACTCGACTGGTGCGGCGTCCCAGGCCACCTACGACGACCTCGACCGCCAGGTCACCTCCACCCAGGTGGAGCGCCGACCGACCGCGAACAACTTCACCACCACCTACGCCTACGACGACGCCGGCAACCTGGTCAGCACGCTCACACCCGGCGGCGCCAGGTCGACGGAGACCTACGACGGCGCCGGTGAGCCGCTGACCACCACCGACCCGAACCACGACACCGTCACCTACGGGTACGACTTCGCCGGCCGCCAGATACGCCAGACCGACGGGCTCAACCGGTCGGACTCCACGGTGTACGACGCGGTCGGCAACGTCACCGCCGCCTCGGACATCGCGCCGGGCGGCAGCACGATCCGCACCGTGACGTACGGGTATGACGCGGCCGGCAACCAGACCAGCGTCACCGACCCGTACAACAAGACGACCCGCTATCAGTACGACGCGATGAACCACCTGGTGCAACAGGTCGAGCCGGTCACCGACACCCACAGCATCACCACCAGCTTCGGGTACGACGCGGCGGGCAACCTGACCCGGCACACCGACGGGCGCGGCAACCCGAGCGTCTACACCTACAACTCGCTCGGCCTGCCCGAGTCGGCGATCCTACCGAGCACACCGTCGCAACCCGCGCTCGCCGACCGTACCTGGACACGTTCGTACGACGCGAACGGCAACGCGGTCCGCACCCTGGCGCCCGGCAACGTGGTCCGCGCCAGCACCTACGACGCGGCCAACCGCCCGACCCTTGAGACCGGTTCGGGCGCGTCCGTCGCGACCGCGAGCCGACAGCTCGGCTACGACCTGGCCGGCCGGCTCACCTCGGTCAGCGCGCCCGGCGGTACAGACACCTACACCTACGACGACCGCAGCAACCTGCTCACCGCGACCGGCCCGGCGGGCAACGCCTCGTTCAGCTACGACGCCGACAGCAACATGCTCAGCCGTACCGACGCGGCCGGCGCGTCCCGCTACACCTACACCGGCGACCGGCTCACCACCCAGACCGACGCGCTCTCCGGCGTCACGCAGACACTGGGCTACGACGGCGCCGGCCTGATCAGCAAGGTCGACTATGGGTCGGGGCGGGTACGCACCTTCGGGTACGACAACTCGGGAAGGCTCGCTTCCGATACCTTGACGGCGGGGCCTGACGGCGGGACCGTATCGTCCATCACCTACGGGTACAACCTCAACGACCGGCTGGCCAGTAAGGTGACGACCGGCGTCGTCGGCGCGGCGAACAACACCTACACCTACGACCAGCTGGGCCGCCTCACCTCGTGGACGGCCAACGACTCGACCACCACGTACGGGTGGGACGACTCGGGCAACCGGATCGACACGAACGGCAAGACCGCCACGTTCGACGCGCGGGACCGTCTCGTGTCCGACGGCGACTACACGTACACGTACACCCCGCGCGGCACGCTCGCCTCGCGTAGCAACTCCGCCGCAACCGAGTCGTTCGCGTTCGACGCGTTCGACCGGATGGTCGGCGACGGCTCGACCCAGTACACGTACGACGGGCTGGACCGGCTCGCCACCCGCAACGGGACCGGCCTGCGGTACGACGGGCAGGAGACCACCCCGACCTCCGACGGCACGCAGCAGTTCGGCCTCGATCCCACAGGCGACCTGCTCGCCACCAAGCAGGGCAGCGACGACGTCCGGGTCGACATGTCCGACCAACACGGCGACGTCGTGGCCGACTTCGACCCGGCGAACATGAACCTGATCAGCCCGACGGACTCGACCACCTACGACCCGTTCGGCGACGTAACGGCGAGCAGCGGACCGTCCACATCGGACCTGGGATACCAGGGCGACTGGACCGACCCGCAGACCGGACAGGTCGACATGGGAGCCCGCTGGTACGACTCGGGCACCGGCGCGTTCGACTCGCTCGACCCGGCGACGTACACGTCGGGCCCATCCACGGAAGCCAACGGGTACACATACGCCGCTGACGACCCGATGACCAACACCGACCCGAACGGCGCCTGGCCGTGCTGGTCGTGCGTCGGCAAGGCGATTTGGCACCCCGTCGTCTCGGCCGCGAGGTGGGTGAACAACAACATCATCCAGCCGGCGTGGAACTGGACGTACAACAACATCCTCAGGCCGGGTTGGAACTGGCTGTACAGCCACGTCGTCGCGCCAATTTGGTCGGGTCTGAAGTGGGTTTACCACAAGGTGATCCAACCGGCGTGGAGCGCTGTGTCCGCCGGGGCGAGATGGGTCGCCAGCCGAGCGTCGGCCGCGGTGAACTGGGCGGCGCGCAAGGCCGAACAGGCCCGGCAGGCAGCCATCGCGGAGGAGCACAGGATCACCAACGCCGCCAAGGCCGCCGTGGCCTTCGCCATCCAGCACAACCCGCTGCCCGTGATCGCCGCGGCGCTCAAGCCGCTGTACTCCGGCTTCAAGAACGTCGTGTCCTCGCTCGCCCATCTGCCCGCCCAGGTGGTCGGCCTCGTACGCGACGTCGTGAAGGACTCGGTCAATGCAGTGACGGTCATGTACCAGAAGGCCGTCGACACCGCCGGCGTCGTGGTGAGTGGGCTGTCGACGGCGGCGAAGGCCGTGTCGGAGTTCGCTGCGGCGGCCGCGCCCACGTTGGCGGGGATCGGCGCCGGCCTGCTCACCACCGCCGCCTGCATAGCCATCACGGGCGGAGTCGGGTCCGCAGGCTGCGTGGTCGCCGGGTTCGCCGTCGGCAGCGCGGTGACCAGCGCCCTCAACTGCCCGCCGGGCCGCTCGGTGGTCGGCTGCGCGGCGCGCGGCGGGGCCGCGGGACTGGTCGCCGGCGCGGTCTTCGTCGGTACCGGCGGCCTCGGCGGCGGTCTGGCGATCGGCGCCCTGGCCGGAGGCCTCTCCGCCGGAGCCGCCTCCGCGACGCAGCAGTTCCTGGACGACGGACAGGTGAACCTCCGCGCCGTGGCCCAGTCCAGCGTCGTCGGCGCCGTGCTGGGTGGGTTTGCCGGACGGGGCGGCGGCGCCGCAGATGAGGTGGCCGGCGAGCCCGCCGCCGGGCCGGGTGGCGGCGGGGCAGGCGACGTGGCCGGAAGACCAGCCCTCCCAGCCCGTCAGGGCCCGCCCTCGTGGTACGCCCGCGACCCGAAGACCGGTGAGGTGGTCCTCTCCAACGTTAAGGACCCGTCCAACAGTCCCTACTGGGGCACCAGGAACGAGACCGGCATGCCGTCGGAACCAGTGTCGACGTACGGCCTGCCCGGATCCGACCAGGACTGGGAGCAGAACTTCCCGAAGAACGGCAGCAAGACCAAGAGGATCGTGTGGTCATTGTTTGACCTCTGGGCAAACCGCGTCACCGGGTAGGCGCCGCGCGCAAGCCGGGTTCCTCAGCAGTCCCTATCCATCCACAGACCATACGGAGGAAACATGAGAACCAGAGCCGGTCGAGGACTGCGGCTGCTCGCCGTGGGCCTGCTCGCGCTCGCCTACGTGGCCGTCCCGGCGTCGCGCGCCATGGCACAGGCCACGGCCATCGACACGACCTCGGACTTCGCGGCCGTGTCCTGGGGGCCGGGGCGGACCGACCTGTTCGCGCGCGGCGTCGACGGCACCCTTGAACACAAGTTCTACAACGGCCGGTGGTCGCAGTGGCAGAGCCTCGGTGGGGTCGTCGTCGGGGCGCCGGCCGCGACCTCGTGGGGCGCCGGCCGGCTCGACGTATTTGCGCGTGGCACGGACAATGCGATACACCACATCTCGTTCAGTGGTGGCGCGTGGTCGGGCTGGGAGAGCCTCGGCGGATCGGTAACCTCCGCGCCCGCCGCGGCGAGCTGGGGCCCGAACCGGATCGACGTGTTCGTACGCGGCAACAGCAACGCCCTGTACCACAAGTACTTCACCGGCTCCTGGACCGCGTCGTGGGAGTCGCTGGGCGGCACGCTCAACTCCGCGCCGGCCGTGGCGTCCTGGGCAGCCAACCGGCTGGACGTCTTCGCCGAGGCGAGCGACAAGAGCCTGCACCACAAGTGGTGGAACGGCACCGGCTGGTCGGGCTGGGAGGCCGACGGCGGAACCATGACCTCGGCTCCGAGCGTCGCGGCATGGGCGTCGGGCCGCCTGGATGTCTTCTACCGCGGATCGCTCAACACGCTACAGCACAAGTACTGGGACGGCGCGTGGTCGGGGGTCCAAGACCTCGGCGGCACGATGAGCACGGCGCCCGCAGCGAGCACCGACGCCGCGAACCACCTCGCGGTCTTCTACCGCAACTCGGCGACGCTCTCGAAAAAGGCTTGGCTTCCCAGCTGGCAGGCGGTACAGACCATCGACGAGACGCCGGGCAGCGTGTCACCCGCGTCGTACAGCCCGACGGTCGGGTTGCAGGGGGCGCCGGCGGCGGGAGCGACGGTGGGGCACTTGTGGTTCGGATACGTGGACAACGTCGGCCGGGTGGTGGTAGGCGAACAGACAGATCCGGACAATGTGCAGTCGATAGTGTGGACGCCGTTGTCGGGCAACGAAGGGTTCTCCGGCCCACCGGCGGTATTGCCGCAGCCGAACGGGACGATGGTGGTGGCGGCGCAGCATGCGGACTCCGATGTGTGGACGCTGATGCAGAGCGCGGGCCCGCCACCGGCGTGGGGGGCCTGGCTGAGTCAGGGCGGTTCGCTGGCCTCGACGCCGGCGCCGGCACGGATGCCCGACGGGTCTCTCGCGCTGTTCTCAACGGACGCGACCGGCCAGTTGTGGGCCCTGCCGCAGTCGGGCCCCAACGGCGCGTTCGGCTCGTGGAAGGCGCTGGGCGGCTCGGGACTGGTAGCGGGGTCGCTGGCCGCGGCCACCGTCTCCGGCGGCGTGCAGGTGTTCGGAGTCACCGCGTCGGGGTCGGTGCGGACCGCGGAGTACTACTCGTCCGGGACCTTGTCGGCGTGGACGGAGCTGGGCGGTTCGGGGCTTGCCGGTACGCCCGCCGTGGTGGTGTACCCGGGCTACCTGCTGCGGGTGTTCGTGCGCGGCGCGGATGGGCTGTTGGTGACCAAGAAGACCGATGGCGCCGGTACCTGGGAGTCGGCATGGTCGCCGGTCGGGTCGCAGCCGATAGTCGGCTCGCCGGCCGCGGTGCTGTCGCCGACGAGCGGCAAGACCGAGGTCGTGGCCCGCGGCGCGGACGGGGCCATCTACAGCACCGGGGAGACTGCACAGGCGTCCGGGGTGTGGCGTGACTGGACGAACGTCACCCTCGGCGTAGACGTGGCCGCGACCGACCCGTCGATCGTGACATACACCGGCAGTAGCGGCGCCACGTGGGAGTTCGTGTTCCGCAATGCCGATCAGCAGAACCGGATCTACACCGTGTCCACCGGAGGCAGCGTTGCCGCGGCGCAGGCCCCCCGCTTCAGCCACGCCACCCTGCCCAGGGCGCCCGTCAACTGAATAGGAGTTTGTGCGCCGGGGTGGCAGGACGTGGCAGGTCCTGCCGCCCAGGTTCTCTGCCTCGCGCCCCAGGGCCTCGTTCCAGAACACCGGAGAGTTGCGCCGGTGCACTGTCACGGTTGCCCGCTCGACGTAGACCATCGTTGGTGAAACCCCGAGGCTGTGCGCGTATGGGCAGTTACACCAAAGAATAAATGCTGCCATCTCTGGCTGGACATCTTCTGCTCATCCGCACGATGATGAGCGGGACGTTCCCCATGGCGAGTGCCTATCTACGCTGGAGCGACGCATTATTCGAGAAGGGAACAGCTATGGGTTGGGGCAGTCCTGGCCGTCCGGCGCGCCAAGCCGCGGTAGTCGCGGTCGCTGGCCTGATGGGCGCGGGTCTCGTCGCCACAGGTGTACAGGCGCAAGCCGCACCGAAGTCGGCGGACACCGCGACGTCTACCACGTGCCAGCTCGGAAACGGGGTGAAGCACGTTATCAGCTTGGTCTTCGACAACGTACATTTCGCACGG
>DASXOA010000022.1:0-10980 GCA_036494675.1 Rugosimonospora sp. | reverse complement strand
AGGTCGGACCAGGCCGGCATGTTCGTGCCGCCAGCCGGCGAACCGCTGGGGGCCGGTGTGCCGGGCACGCCGCCGTTGTGCGGACCGGAACTGAACCGGCCCGGCCCGGCGCCGAAGCCGCCCGCGCCACCGCCGAAGCCTCCGGTGCTCGGGCCACCGAGACCGGACCCGGCCCCGGTGGGCGTACGCGGGTCGACCAGGCCGCTCTCCAGCGCCAGCGGTTCGGTGAACGGGGAACGGGGTGGGGGTGGCTGGTTGTTGGCGGGTGGCCCGACCAGCGGTGCGTCCCGGGTGACGGGCGGCGGCCCGGCGTTCGGCCCGCGGCCGGCGAGCGCCCGGGGTACCAGTACCGCGGTCGGCAGCAGCACGTCCGCGATCGTTCCGCGCTCGTTGGCCGGACGAAGCTCGACCTTGACTCCGTGGCGGGCGGCCAGCCGGGCGACCACCACGAGGCCCATCATCCGGGAGACGGCGACGTCGACCATGGGTGGCGTGGCGAGCCGCTCGTTCAGGTCGGCGAGCTGGTCGACGGAGACCCCGATGCCGCGGTCCTCGACGAACAGCACCGCACGGTCACCCACCCGCCGGGCCTCGACGATAACCGTGGAGTCCGGCGGGGAGAAGGCGGTCGCGTTGTCGAACAACTCGGCGACGAGGTGCACGAGGTCGTTCACGGCGTGCGCGCCGACCTCGATGTCCCGGTCGATCACCCCGAACTCGATCCGGGTGTAGTGCTCGACCTCGGACTGGGCGGCGCGCAACACGTCGATCAGCGCGGCCGGTTCGCGCTGCACGCGGGTGGAGTCCGCGCCGGCGAGCACCAGCAGGTTCTCGTCGTTGCGGCGCATCCGGGTGGCCAGGTGGTCCAGCTGGAACAGTTCGGCCAGCCGGTCCGGGTCCTCCTCGCCGCGCTCCAACCGGTCGAGGTGACCGATGAGCCGGTCGACCAGGATCTGTGAACGGCGGGCCAGGTTGACGAACATGGTGGACACCGACGAGCGCAGTGCGGCCTGCTCGGCGGCGGTACGCACCGCCTCCAGGTGGACGGCGTTGAACGCCTCCGTCACCTGCCCGAACTCGTCCTTGCTGCGTACCGGCAGCGGTTCGGCGATCTGCACCGCCATCTGCTGTGGAGACATCTGGTTGGACAGCGCCGGATCACGCAGCCGGGCAACCGCCTGCGGCAGGCCGTACTGGGCGACGGCGAGCGCGCCCTGGCGCAGCTCGCGCAGCGAGCGGTTCATCGCCCGGGCCACGAACCACGCGATGAGCACCGCGATCAGTACCAGGCCGATGAGCAGCACGGCCTCGATGAGCACCTGCCGCTGGACCCGGGCGTGCACCGCACCGGCGTCCGACACGGTCTGCGCGTCGACCGCCTGCTCGACCTGGCGCATCAGGTCGGCGCGGCCGGCCATCGCGGAGTCCCACTGGGCGGTGTCGAAGATTCCCGGCGTGAGCGCTCCGGGGTTCTGGCTCGCGATGGTGTTCTCGTAGAGCCTGGCCTCGCGCAGGTTGGGCCCGGTAACGATCTTGTTCAGCAGGTCCTGCTGTGACGGTGTGGCCACCGTGTAGAACGGGGTGAGCGCGAGCTGCTGGCCGGCCAGCGCGGTGAGGAACTCCTTCTGCGCCTCCTGCGTCAGGGTCCCCTGGTTCAGAATCTGGAGCACGATGACGCGCTCCTGGGACAGCTGTTCCTTGACGTTGGCGATCGCGGAGCCGGCCCGCATGTCATAGCTGAGGCTGGTGTCGCCGGCGAGCTGCGAGGCCGAGTCCCGGAGGTCGATCAGGCTCTTGATCATCGCCTGGTACCGCTGGATGACCGCGCTCAGCGTGACGTCGTTGATGCTGGTCACCTGCTGGTGCAGGCTGTTCAGCGCGTTGAGCTGGATGTCGATGGTGCGCAACTGGCCCTGGAAGGTGGCCGGCACGCCGGCCAGCGCGTTGCGGTGCTGCGTGTACACCTGCGCCGCCTGCCCGGTGCCGGTGAACAGGCTCCGGTACTGGGCCAGCGCGCTCTTCTGAGGGTCGCCGGCCTTGGCGTCGAGCAGGATGGTCGCGGCGGCCCGCTCGTTCTGCAGGTCGTGCACCAGTTGCCCGGCGTCACTGGTCAGCGTCGCGAGGGTGCGCGCCCGGTTGGCGTTGTTCGCCTGATCGATGTTGCCCAGCAGCGCGCTGGCACCGACGAACACGGTGGCGATCGTCGGCACCATCATGATGAGGCCGAGCTTCACCCAGATCGGCCGGTCCCGGAAGTAACCGGCAAGGCCGCTCATCCGCGATCGAACCGTTCCGCCGTCCGTCGTTGGCCGCTTGCTCACCTCGCCCGCCCTCCGCGCTGGTGTCCCCGATGCTCGGCGGGCACCTTGATACGACCCGCCAAGACTGGTCGGGCCTCCGAGATTCCACCATGTCCCGTGGCAAAGAGAAAGGGCAGGTCGCTTTCGATCAACCCTGTGGTTCCATGTATTGACCGTTCCGTAGCTCTAAGCTCCTCCGGAGTACCAACAAGTGAGCCAGCACTCTGCCCGAGTTGTCCTTGTTGCCGGTCCTTCTGGATCCGGGAAGTCATACATAGCATCGCGAACCGGACTACCCATCCTCTGCCTCGATGATTTTTACAAGAATTCCGGTGACCCCTCGCTGCCCTGGCGGGGTGCGGCGATCGACTGGGACTCACCCGACGCCTGGGATGGCGATGCGGCGATGATCGCGATCGAGGAACTGGCCAAGACCGGCACCGCTGAGGTGCCGGCCTACTCCATTAGCGCCAACCGAGCGATCGGCAACCGTACCGTAACCATTGGTGACAGCCACCTCTTCATCGCGGAAGGCATCTTCGCCGCCGAGATTGCCCAATGGTGTCAGGAACTCGGGCTACTCGCCACCGCGTACGCGCTGCATCGCCCGAGACCCATCACCTTTGTGCGACGGCTCACCCGCGACCTCGCCGAGCACCGTAAACCGGCTGGAGTGCTGATACGTCGGGGAGTCACGCTGTACCGCACGGACCGTGAGGTGCTGGCAAGACAGGTGGCGCTGGGTTGTGTGCCGGCGAACGGGCGCCAGATCAGGCGAGCAGTTTCGAATATGCCGGCTTGATCACTTCATTGATCAGCACCAGCCGCTCGTCGAACGGGATGAAGGCGCTCTTCATCGCGTTCACGGTGAACCACTGCAACTCGGACCAGCCGTATCCGAACGCCTCCACCAGCAGCGCCATCTCCTGGGACATACAGGTGCCGCTCATCAGCCGATTGTCGGTATTCACCGTGACCCGGAAACGCAGATCGCGCAGCAGCCCGATGGGGTGCTCGGCGATCGACGGCGCGGCGCCGGTCTGCACGTTGGAGGACGGGCACAGTTCCAGCGGGATCCGCTTGTCCCTGACATACGCCGCCAACCGGCCCAGCTGCCCATCCCCGGATATATCATCCACGATGCGGACGCCATGCCCCAAGCGGTCGGCTCCGCACCACTGGATCGCCTGCCAGATCGACGGCAGCCCGAACGCCTCGCCGGCATGGATGGTGAAGTGGAAGTTCTCCCGCTGGAGGTACTCGAACGCGTCCAGGTGCCGGGTGGGCGGGTAGCCCGCTTCCGCGCCGGCGATGTCGAAGCCCACCACGCCCTCGTCCCGGTGCAGCACCGCCAACTCCGCGATCTCCATCGACCGGGCCTGGTGCCGCATCGCGGTCAGCAGGGTGCCGATCCGGATCGGCGTGCCCGCCTCGGCCGCCTCCGCGCAGCCCTCCCGGAAGCCGGCCAGCACCGCCCCGACCACCCGGTGCAGGTCGAGGTCGCGGCGCAGGTGCTGCTCGGGTGCGAAGCGCACCTCGGCGTAGACCACACCGTCGGCCGCCAGGTCCAGCGCGCACTCGTACGCCACCCGGTGCAGGGCTGCCTCCGTCTGCATCACGGCCACCGTGTGCGCGAACGTCTCCAGGTAGCGTTCCAGCGAGCCCGAGTCGGCGGCCTCGACGAACCACTGGCCGAGCGCGGTGGCGTCGGTGGTGGGCAACTCGTGGTCGACCTCGGCGGCCAGGTCGATGATGGTGGCGGGCCGCAGGCCACCGTCGAGGTGGTCGTGCAGCAACGCCTTCGGGGCCTTGACGATCTCTTCGTAGCCGGGTGACAGCATGGTGCAACCCTATCCGGCCCGCGATCGTGGAGGTGTGATGCTCGCCGACGTGGTGGCGTGCCTGCGCTGCCCGGTCTGCCGGGAGGGGCTGGCGGCGGTCGCCGACCCCGGCCGGGGCGGTGCCCCCACCGGGCTGCGCTGCCCGCGCGGGCACAGCTTCGACCGGGCCCGGCAGGGCTACGTCGACCTGACGGCCGGAGCGGTGCCGCACGCCGGGGACAGCGCGGACATGGTGGCCGCCCGGGCCGCCTTCCTCGGTGCCGGCCACTACGGGTTCGTCTCCGCAGAACTGGCCGCTGCTCTGACGCCGGACGGCACCACCGGCACCGGCGACGGCGACGGCTTACCGTCCGCGGGTGGCCCCCCGGAGGGGCGATCCGCCACGCGCGGCGCGGGGCTGATCGTGGACGCGGGAGCCGGGACCGGCGCCCACCTCGCCGGGGTCCTCGACGCCCGGCCGGGTGCGGTCGGGCTGGCGCTGGACGTGTCCCGGTACGCGCTGCGCCGGGCCGCCCGCGCACACCCCCGGGCGGCGGCCGTCCGCTGCGACGTGTGGACTGCGCTACCGGTCGCCGACCACTGCGCCTCGGTACTGCTCAACGTGTTCGCCCCACGCAACGGCGCGGAGTTCGCCCGCGTCCTGCGGCCGGACGGCACCCTGCTGGTGGTGACCCCGGGGCCGGACCACCTCCGGGAACTGGTGGACACGCTGGACCTGCTGCGGGTCGATCCGTCCAAAGAGGACAGACTGTCGGCGAGCCTGGATCCGTGGTTCACCCCGGTCTCCTCGACCGTCGCGCAGCACCGGCTGAGTCTGCGGCGCGACGAGGTGGAAACCCTGGTGGGTATGGGACCGAGCGCATGGCATGTCGGCGCCGCCGACCGCGCCGCACGCATCGCCGCGCTTCCCGAACCCGTGCGGGTGAGGGCCGAAGTACGGATCGGGCGGTACGCTCCCCGGTCCTGACGACGCCGGGCTCTTTCCATCGAAGATCACGGCACCCCTCCCCCGAAGATCAAGGTAGGGCCAGCCCCAGTACGTACCCGGGGGCGCTCCGGATCGCTTGCCGGGGGCCGTGTCCCCGAAGCTGGACCTGGCGGCAAATCAGGGCCAGGGGCCGGAAACCGGGTCCATCGCTGACGGCCCACATCTGATCTCCAACACAAGGGGGCAGCCACGATGGCTGAGGGAATGATCGCGCGCATCGGTCGCTTGTGCTTCCGGCGTCAATGGTGGGTCATCGCCGTCTGGCTGGCCGCCGTCGTCGCCGGCGGCCTCGCGGCGGGCCCGGTGTTCAGCGGGCTGGGCGGGGACAACGGTCCGAAGTCACTGGAGTCGGTGCAGGCCGGGAACGTGCTGACCGCGAACAGCAACGACGGCGGGAACGTCACCGCGGTCGTCGACAAGGTGGACCCCAAAGCCACGGCGGTACGCGACGACGTGCGGGCGACGGCGACAGAACTCGCCACCGTACCCGGGGTGACGAAGGTGGCGACCCCGTTCGACGCGGGCCTTCCCGCCACCGCCAGCGCCGCGCTCATCGCGAAGGACGGGCACGGCCTGCTCATCCAGGTCAGCCTCGCGGACCTGCCCCAGGACAAGCTGCGCACCACGGTGGACACGCTGTCCACCCGCCTGCACGCGCTGCCCGGGACGCTGGCCGGCGACGGGCAGCCGGACGCCGCCGTCCTGATCGGCGGCGGTCCGGTGATCAATGAGCAGGCCGACGCGCAGGCCCAGGACGACCTGTCCAAGGCCGAGGAGCTGTCCCTGCCGATCACCCTGGTCATCCTGGTCTTCGTGTTCGGAGGGCTGATCGCGGCGGCGGCCCCGGTGCTCGCCGCACTGATCTCGGTGTTCACCGCGATGGCGGGGCTGTTCGTCTTCGCTCAGTTCACCGACCTGGACTCCAACGCCGTCACCGTGGTCACCCTGCTCGGCCTCGGCCTGTCCATCGACTATGGACTGCTGCTGGTCGCCCGGTACCGCGAGGAGTTGGCGGGCGGGTTCGCGCCGCAGGAGGCCGTCGGGCGGGCCTGGGCCACCGCCGGCCGTACCATCCTGTTCTCCGCGTTGACCGTGGCCGCGGCGCTGACCGGCCTGCTCATGTTCGGCATCACCTCGCTGTCGGCGCTGGGCGCCGCCGGAGTGTCCATCGCACTGGTCGCCATGCTGGTCGCACTGACCTTCACCGCGGCCGTGCTGGGCATCGCCGGCAAGCGCATCCGACCCTCGAAGCGGGCGGCCCGCCGGGCGGCCCGGTACGGCGACGCGGCCGAGGCGGGCTTCTTCTACAGGCTCGCCCGCATCGTGCAGCGCCGCCCCTGGGTGACCACGGTGGCCGCGAGCGCCGCCCTGCTCGCCGCCGGTATCCCGCTGCTGTCCACCACGGTCAACCTCAATGACCTGTCCAGCCTGCCCCGGTCCCTGGAGTCGGTGAAGGTGGTCGACGTGCTCTCCGACCGGTTCGGGCAGGCACCCGCGCCGGCGGTGACCGTCGTCGCCCGTAGCGGGCCGGCGGCGCTGGACGCCTGGGCACAGCGGTGGAACGGCGCTCCCGACATCACCCGGGTGCATCCGGCCCACCAGGTCGCTCCGAATCTGTCCACAGTGGACATCGACGCGACCGGCGACCCGGAGGGCCCCGCCGCACTGCGTGTCGTGGACCGGGTACGGGCGGACCGGCCGGCCGGCGTCCAGTCCTGGGTCACCGGCGACGCCGCCGTACTCAAGGACGTGACCGGCCTCATCCTCGACCGGCTCCCGTACGCCATCGGGGTGACCCTGCTGGCCATGGTGCTGCTGCTGTTCGCGATGACCGGCTCACTGGTCGTACCGGTGAAGGCGATGGCGATGAACGTCGTCTCGCTGGGTGCCACCTTCGGCGTGATGAACGCGGTCTTCGAGCACGGCTTCCTGTCCGGAGCACTGCACACACTCCCCGTGCGCGGCATCGACCCGTTCGTCATCGTCAGCGTGTTCGCCTTCGCGTTCGGGCTGTCGATGGACTACGAGGTCTTCCTGCTCGGCCGGATCAAGGAGTACGTCGACCAGGGCCTGCCCACCGAGGTCGCGGTGCGCCGCGGCCTGCAGCGCTCCGGCCGGATCATCACCTCGGCCGCGCTGCTGATGGTCGTGGTGTTCGCCTGCTTCGTCACCGGCCGGATCGGCAACGTCCAGCAGATCGGGCTCGGACTCGCGGTGGCGGTGGCGATCGACGCGACCATCGTGCGGTGCGTCCTGGTACCGGCGACGATGACGCTGCTGGGCCGGTGGAACTGGTGGGCGCCGGCGTGGCTGAAGCGGGTACACGCCCGGTTCGGGACGAGCGAGCCCGTGCTGGGCACCCGGGGACCCGTGCCGGCGCTGCCCGAAGCCGAGCCCGCCCTACGTTGACAGGTCGACCTCTTCCCAACCGGGTGGATCCTCATGGAATGGGCCGTGGAACGTCACGGCCCATTCCAGTGCCCACCGGCGCTGGCCGATCGCGTTGGAGTCGACGTACCCGGGCAGCGCGAGTTGCTGCTCCTCGGCCCTGAGGTAGGACCAGTCCAGGCAGTAGTACAGGTCGAGGGCGGCCGCCGCGTCGCGCGGATCCCGGGGAGCGGTGAGCACCCGGGCCTGCCAGTCCCGGTACGCCTCGCCGGCCGGCAGGTTCGGGAAGAGGCTCGCGATGTTCTCCGCGCCGGGCCCGGCCGGATCCAGCCTCCGCACGACGGACAGCAACCAGCCGAGGGCGGCCAGCGCCTCGGTGTGCAGCGCGAACGAGTGCACGTCGCCCTCGCCGTCGGCGAGGAAGCTGTACTCCGGAGCGGTGACCCGGTCGGTCAGGCCGGCGTTGTCCAGCCACGCCAGGGCGTCCCGGCCGGGCATCCCGAACGCGCGGGCCAGCACGACGTTGATGATGGCGCAGCGCGCCTCCAACTCGACGCGCGGGCGCAGTTCGACTTCGTCACCGGGCTCCCAGACGAGCGGGTAGGCCGGCGGCGGAATCGGCAGCCCGAGCCGGTCGAGACTCTCCACGGTGCCGACCCGGACGAGACCGGGATCGGGTGCGAGAACACTCATCTCCAGCGAACGGCGCCGTCACTCGTCGCGGTGCGCCAGGTCGGGCGCGAACGCCGGCAGGCAGATCGCGACGTACTCCGCACCCTCCTCCAGGGTCTGGTACCGGATCCGCTCGCCCGCGCGGGTCACCACGGCCTGCCCGGCCCGTACCTCGATCGCCCCGCCGGCGTGCTCGATGCGCAGCGACCCGCGCAGCACCACCGTGTACTCGTCGAACTCGGGTGCCTGGGCCGGCTCCTCCCAGCCGGCGGGCGCCACCATGTGCGCGATGGACACCGCCTCGGTACCGGAGTTCACCCGCCCGACGTACTCGTCGATCACCTTGCCGCCCGGTACGGGGATCCGGGCCGCCTTCTCGATGAGTTCGGGCATCAGTCGATCCTCTCCATGACCAGGGGTACCGGGGCGGGCCGGCCACCGGTGATCTCGACCGCCCCGTCGGCGGCCTCCCGTGCCGCCGCGATCCGGCCGGGATCCTCGGCACGCAGTTCGTACAGCGGATCGCCGGCCCGGACCTCGTCGCCCGGCCGGCGGTGCAGCATCACGCCTGCCGACGCCGACACGCCGTCCTCCTTGCGTGCCCGCCCGGCACCCAGGAGCCAGGCCGCCGTACCGATCTGGTATGCGTCCACAGTAGACACGAAACCGTCCACTGTGGAGCGTACCACCTCGACCTCCGGCGCCACCGGCAGCGCGGCGTCCGGGTCGCCACCCTGCGCCCGGATCAGCTCCCGCCACGAGTCCATCGCCCGGCCGTCGCGCAGCGCCGCGGCCGGGTCGGCGTCGGGCAGCCCGGCCAGGTCCAGCATCTCCCGGGCGAGCGCGACGGTCAGCTCGACGACGTCCGCCGGCCCGCCGCCGCCCAGCACCTCGACCGCCTCGGTGACCTCGACCGCGTTGCCGACCGCCAAGCCGAGCGGGGTCGACATGCCGGTCAGCAGCGCGACGGTCCGCACGCCGTGCGCACGGCCCAACTCCACCATCGTGCGCGCCAGCTCGCGGGCGTGGTCGACGTGCTTCATGAAGGCGCCGGTGCCGACCTTGACGTCCAGCACCAGCGCGCCGGTACCCTCGGCGATCTTCTTGCTCATGATGGAACTGGCGATCAGCGGGATCGCCTCGACCGTGGCGGTCACGTCACGCAGCGCGTACAGCTTGCGGTCCGCCGGTGCCAGCCCGGCCCCGGCCGCGCAGATGGCCGCCCCGACGCCGCGCAACTGGGCCAGGAACTCGTCGTTGGTGAGTGTGGCCCGGAAGCCCGGGATCGCCTCCAGCTTGTCCAGCGTGCCGCCGGTGTGCCCGAGACCCCGGCCGGACAGCTGCGGTACGGCGGCCCCGCACGCGGCGACCAGCGGCGTCAGCGGCAGAGTGATCTTGTCGCCCACCCCGCCGGTCGAGTGCTTGTCGACCGTCGGCCGGTCCACGCCGGACAGGTCCAGCCGCTCACCGCTGGCGATCATCGCGTGCGTCCACCGGGCGATCTCCGGTGGCGTCATGCCGCGCAGCAGGATCGCCATGGCCAGCGCCGACATCTGCTCATCGGCGACGGCGCCCCGGGTGTAGCCGTCCATGATCCAGTCGATCTGCGCGTCGGACAGGACTCCCCCGTCGCGCTTGACCCTGATGACGTCGACGGCGGTGAGCGTCACGAGGTCCCCTCGTCGGCGATGAGCGGAAGTTGGGCGGGCCACCGCGGCAGGCCGGGAGGCGGCTCACCGGTACCGGCCCAGTACGTGGCGCCGTCCGCGTCCACCACCACGATCCGCTCGGTACGCGCCCGACCCCAGGCCAGCGCGTCGGCCACATCGGGCCAGCTGGGCGCCTCCTCCAGGATCCCGGCCGGTTCGTCATCGGCGCCGGCCGAGCGCTCCCAGTACCCGGTCCAGACACGCTGCCCGCTCACCGAGTCCGCGTGCACGAACACGGCGCCACGGCCCACGTACCCGCGCAGGGTGGGCGGCACCGCCGGCAGCGTACGGCCGACCGGCGGGCGCGGCCGGGTCAGATCCCCGGCCTCGAAGGCACCCGGCAGCAGCCGGGCCATGGTCACCGGCTCGGGTACGGCGTCGACCAGGCAGTCCGGGCCACCCGCCTCCCACAGCAGCTGCCGGCAGCGCCCGCACGGCATCAGTGCCGCACCGGCCCCGTCCACGCAGGCCAGCGCGACCAGCCGGCCGCCACCCGACGCGTGCAGGGCGCTGACCACGCCACACTCCGCGCACAGGGTCACGCCGTACGCGGCGTTCTCCACGTTGCAGCCGACCACGATCCGGCCGTCGTCGACCAACCCGGCGGCGCCCACCGGAAAGTTGGAGTACGGAGCGTAGGCCGACTCCATGATCTCGGTGGCCGCCAGCCGCAGCCCGTCCCAGTCGATGTCCATGTGCTCTCAGCCCTTGAGGTACGGTTTGCCGTCCGCGGCCGGCGCCCGTACCCGCCCGACCAGCCCGGCCACCGCGACGATCGTGGCGACGTAAGGCAGCATGCTCAGGAATTCCTGCGGAATTGGGCTGCCGATCACGCTCAACACCTGCGCGAGCGCGGTGGAGAAGCCGAACAGCAGCGCGGCCAGCGTAGCGCCGAACGGGCTCCACCGGCCGAAGATGAGGGCGGCCAGCGCGATGAAGCCGGCGCCGTTGGTCTGGTTGGCGTTGAAGTCCCCGACGTCGCCGACGGTCAGGTAGGCCCCGCCGATCCCGACGATGACGCCGGCCAGCAGCACGTTGCGGTAGCGGGTCCAGTACACCTTGATGCCGACCGTGTCCGCGGC
>DASXOA010000021.1:0-9625 GCA_036494675.1 Rugosimonospora sp. | reverse complement strand
GAGACGGACCGGCCGCTGCGAGCCGACGCGAAGATCAACCACGAGCGGCTGCTCGACGTGGCCGCGCGGGCGTTCGCGCGGGAGGGTACGGGTGCGTCGCTGAAAGCGATAGCCCGTGAGGCCGGCGTCGGGATCGGTACGCTCTACCGCCGGTTCCCGACCCGCGAGGCACTGGTCGAGGCCGTGTACCGCAACGAGGCCGCCCGGCTGTGCGCGGCGGCCCCGGACCTGCTGGAGGCGCTGCCCCCGGCACGGGCGCTGCGCGAGTGGATGGAGCGCTTCGTCGACTTCATGGCGGCCAAGCACGGGATGGCCGACATCCTCCGCGCCGTCCTCGTCTCCGAAGAGGACCGCATGCACACCCGGCACCTGCTTCGCGAGGCACTGGCGACGCTGGTGGACGCGGGCGTCGCCAGCGGTGATTTCCGCCCGCACCTGGAACCGAACGATCTGCTGATGGGTCTCGGCGGAGTGACCATGATCGCTGGCGAGCCCGACCAGCACGACCTTGCCATGCGCCTCCTCGACCTCCTCCTGGGCGGCGTCGGAACGGGCGACGTCGGGGCGGGTGCCGTCGGAACGGGCGCCGACCGCCGCTGAGGAGCGCTGGGACTGCGCGGCTCCGGCGCAGTCCCAGTTCCGGCCGCGGCGGCGCGATGGCCGGCGCAGCGCGGTGCCCGGCTCAGTCCGCGAACGCCTTGCCGGTTTCGAGCAGCGTCTTCAGGTCGCTCAGCACCCAGTTCCAGCCGCCGCCCGCGTTCTGCTCCTCGAAGGTGCCGGCGACCAGGGCCGCGGTCCCCGGCGCATCGGTCAGGTCGTGGGTCACGGTCAGCGTCGTGACGCCGCCGTCGCCCGGCTTGATCTCGTACGTGAGGTGAGTGAACCCCTCCGCCGCCATGCCCGGATCCATGGCCAGGCGCCAGGTCTGGACGAGCTTGCGGGGCGGGTCCACCTCGATGACCTCACCGTCGACGGCCACGTCCGGCACGCCCTGTGCCTTCATCCCGTCGTTGGCGAGCCCCCGGTAGGCACCGCCCGTGCGCAGGTCGTAATCGGCCGGGCAACGGTAGCCGTACCGCTCGCTCCACTCGGGTTTGGTGATCGCGTCCCAGATCGCCTCGGGCGTCGCCCGGATGTACACGCGGTAGACCTGGACGGCCGGTGCGGTCCTGGCGACCGGTTCGGCCTGCATGGCATCGGTCATGGCTGCTGATCCTCCAGCTCAGTCGGCGGTTGGCGAGCGCGTGGTGGGGCTCGGTCCCCGATGCGGCCAAGATATGTGACCGTTAGGTCACATGTCAAGGTTCGGCAGCCTGCCGGAGAAGCGTGGCGGGCCTCCGGTCAGGTCCGGTAGCGCCAGACCTGGACGATGCCGTGCTGGGTCTGGCAGGCGAGCAGGTCGCCCGCGCTCTCGCATCCCCCGAAGATCGCGGCGGGTACGTACCCGAGCGGGCGCACGCCCGACTGCCCCGCACCGACCGTGGCGTACCAGAAGCCGCCGTACGGCTGGAGTCTCGTACTCAGGAGCAGCCGCAGCCGCCCGGTCCCGATCTCGTAGACCGGATCCCAGTTCGTCAGGTCCAGCACCAGCCGGCCGGTGCGTGCGTCCACCACCGCATAGGTCCCGGCCACGCTGCTCACGATGAGATGGGTGTCGTCGAGCGATACGGCCGACAGCCACCGGCGGCTGCGCCATGCCGTGCCGGTCACCGGATCCACCACGACCAGCGAGTCACCGGACATGCAGACCATCGGCCGGCACGACGCGAGAAATCCCTCCGAGTCTTCCTCAACCGTCCACTGTGGATCGAGCGTGGTCGCGTCGAACCCCATCAGAGCGCCCGGCACTCCGCCGCCAGGCGGCCGGTACAGCACGATCCGGTTGCCGGCGACCACCGCCTGCGCGAGCCCGTCGCCCACCGCCGGGTCGGCCTGCCCGTTCTGGCCGCCGTTCTGGCCACTCTCGTCGTCCCGACCGCTCGTCATTCCGGCAAGGTCGAGCCGACCCGAGGCGACCACGGCCCCGGTGTGCTCGACGACCACGTCGACCGTACCGTCCGGCGCGACCAGCAGCAGCTTGCGCGGATCGGGAGGCCAGACGTCGACGCCGACCTGCACGCCGTCCAACACCGACCATGGGCGCGACCAGATCGGCCGCCCGGTGCGCAGGTCGGCCCACCGGATCGTGCCGGTACCGGCGGCCGGGGTGGCGCCACCACCTGCCGTGGAGTCGCCCCCGGTACCGGTGTCGGACAGGTCGAGCAGCAGCCCGTCCGGACTGTCCACAGTGACGTCCAGAACGACGACAGACCCGCTCGACCACAGCGTCCGCCCGTCGCCCGCGTCCAGCGCGGTCGCGAACGTGCGACCGCTGCCCGGCTCCTCACCAAAGGCCAGCACGACCCCGGCTCCGGGCAGCACGCTCAGGTCCACGACCGGCCGCGGCAGCAGCCGACGCCAGCGCAGCGCCCCGCTGGGCAGCGCGTAGTCGGAGACCTCACCACTCGGAGCGCGGCCCCCCGTGGAGTCCGCGCCCTCGGCGACCACGATGGTGTCCGCGCTCAACCCGATCACCGGACGTTCTTCGATCGGGATCGCGAGCAGAGCGACGACCCCTGGCGGGACCGGCTCGACCCCGCCGAGCACCGCCAGGCACAGCGCCGCCACCACGATGACCGGTAGGCGGCGTGGCGACCGCCGGCGGGCGGTCGGGTCCGCGTCCGGCGGCGGTGGGTCCAGATCGAGATCGATGATCATCGCGTCCGGCATGGGCACATCCGTCTCGGCACTCCCGCCTGGGACCCGCACTCTACCTCCGTGACCCGTCACCCGCGCCGGACGGAAACCCGCCACCCGACGGACCGACCGCCGCCCCGGCCGTCCGGCCTGGTCAGGGTCCGATTACCGTGATCGACATGGAGACGACCGGACCGGCCGGCGACAGCATCACGCTGCCGGTGGATCTGGGTACCGCAGAGTTCGTCCCGGACCCACGGCGCCGGCGCGCCTGGACCCTGCTGGTCGACGGCGTGGCCCAGTCCTATGTGGACATCGATCGGCCGGCGCATCTGGAGTTCGAGTACGCCCGCCGGGTCGCCGCCATCATCGAGGTCGTCGCCCCGCGCGCCGCCGCGATCCGGGCGCTGCACCTGGGCGGCGGAGCGCTGAGCCTGCCGCGCTACGTGGCCGCCGCCCGGCCGGGCTCGGCGCAGCGGGTGATCGAACGGGACGGCAAGCTCAGCGAGGCGGTCCGCCGGATCGTGCCGCTGCCGGACGACGCGGACATCGAGGTACGCGTCGCCGACGCCCGGACCGCCGCCCGGACCGCCGCGGGCGAGGGCTTCGACCTGGTGATCGCCGACGTGTACCAGGCCGCGCGGATGCCGGCCCAGGTCGCCACCGTGGAGTTCGCCGCCGCGGTGCACGGCGCACTGGCCGACAGCGGGCTGTACGCGCTGAACGTGACCGACCTGCCCGGCCTGGCCCAGTCCCGGGTCCAGGCCGCCACCCTGCGCCGCGTGTTCCCCGACGTCGCCGTGATCGGCCAGCCGGGCATGCTGCGCGGCCGCCGGTTCGGCAACGTCGTACTGGCCGCCTCGCCCCAGCCGGACGGCCTGCCGGTGACCCGGCTGGCCGGCATCCTGCACGGTGCCGAGGGCGACCGGGGCACGCTGGTCCACGGGGCCGAGCTCGACGCGTTCATCGCCGGAGCCAGGCCGCTCACCGACGCCGGGGCCGGCATCGAGGACCGGATGCGCTGACGGCCACCCGGCGGCGCCCGGTCAGGAGGTCGGGAAGTACTGGGGGAACAGGTCGCCCGTCGGCCAACTGGTCACCGCGTCGGCCGCGGACCAGAGCGCCGAGTCGATCGCGTTGTACGTCGAGCTCGTTGGATCGCCGGCATCGTCCCGCTGGTTGAACAGCGCCGCCCAGCTCCACCCGTTGTACGTGCGCACCAGCCAGGTCCAGGTGCCGTCCAGCGACCCGTTGTGCCACGAGTTGTACCCGACGCCGCCCGAGGTCGGCCGCACCTGCCATCCGTAGCCGTAGTACGAGCCGTCGGAGTTGATGCCGGTCTCCGGTACGCCGAAGGTGGCCGTCACCGAAGCCTGGTCCAGGACGGTGGTCCCGGCCGGCAGGTCGAAGACCGTGGCGAACCGGACCAGGTCGACCGCGCTGGCCAGCCAGGCGCCGTGCGAGTCCATGTTCTCCAGGTTGAACGCGCCGTACGGGTTGGGTACCGTCGCGCCCGACGTGTCCAGGACGGTCGTCGAGGACTTGAGGTCCCGGTACGTCACCTCGGTCGACGCCTTCAGTCCGGCGGCGCTGCGGCCCTGGCGCATCCGGGTGATTCCCAGCGGTCCGAGCACCGCCTGCTGCACATAGTTCGGGTAGGACATTCCGGTGACGGCCTCGATGACCCGGCCCAGCAGCAGGTACCCGTAGTTGCTGTACCCGTACGCGGAGCCCGGCGCGTGGGCGAGCGGCCGGCCGGAGTTGTACTCGATGATCTGGGCCTGGCTGACCGGCAACGGGGTACCGAAGAACTGGCTGATCGTCCGGTCGGCGAACATCGGGTCGAACCCGGTGACCGTGGGATCGCCGAAGCCGCCGAGGTGTTGCAGCACCCGCCGCACGGTCGCCTGGGCCAGCCGCGGATCGGCCGTCTGGCCGGGCGGCGGCGTGAGGTCCACCAGGTTGGTGATCGGGGTGCTCAGGCTCAGCGCGCCGTCCTGGGCGAGCCGGCTGATCGCGGTGGCCGTGATGGGCTTGCTGATGCTGGCGATCCGGAACAACGACGTCGGTTGGACGTCCTGGCTGGCCGGCACCTGGGTGCCGGTGCCGGTGGTGTAGCCGGTCGCCTTGACCAGCCGGCCTTGCGTGGTGACCGCGAGGGAGGCCGAGGAGATGTTCCGCGCCTGCATGAAGCCGAGCATCGTGCTGTCGAAGCTCGACATGCCGGGCGAGGCCGGTCCCTTGAGCACCGACCACCAGGCCGGCGACGGGGAGGCCGCCGGCACCGGGCCTGCCGCTGCCGCTGGCGAGAACGTTCCCGCCGACGCTCGGATCGCGGGAGCCAACGCGGCGGCGACTCCGGCCGCGCCCGCCAGCCTCATGACGCTACGACGACGCATTCCATTCACGGTTGTTCCTCCCCAGGACCGATGGCTCTTCGTTCCTATCGGTATCGCGGCACCCGGTGCTGCCCGGCCGCGCCCGTATCGGCTGTGAGGTCGTTCACAAAATGATCTCGACGGCCTGTGGCCGGCAACGGCTACGGGGCCTACGGCTACGGGCCACGGCCTTGGCCCGGCTGCGGGAGGATCGGCCGATGACGGAGACTTCCGCCGTACGTCAGGCATTGGCGGCCGCCGGAATGGCCGATGACTTCGGTGTCCCCGAAGTGCTGGCCGGCGGGGAGAACAGCACAGCGTGGCGGATCCACCGCCCGGACGGGACCGCCGTGGTGGTCAAGGCGTTCGGCAAGCCCGGCAGCGGTACGCCGGCCGGTGCGGCCACTCCCGAAGACCTGTTCGAGATAGAGGCGGAGGGGTTGGCGGCACTGCGTACCCCCGATGGGTTCGTCACCCCGGACGTGCTCGCCGTTACCCCCGGCGCTCTGGTTCTGGAATCCCTTCTCCCCCGGCCGCACGACGACGTCGGGTTCTGGGAGCGGGCCGGGCGCGCGCTGGCCGCCACGCACGAAGTCACCGATCCACGCTTCGGCTGGCACCGCGACGGGTGGCTGGGCTCCCTGCGGCAGGAGAACGCCTGGCACGAGGACGGGTACGCGTTCTATGCCACGCACCGCATCCTGCGGTACCTCACGGAACCCCCGGTGCAGGCGGCGCTGAATCCCGCGGATCGCGCCGGCCTGCACCGGCTGTGTGAGCGGCTCCCGCTGCTCGTACCGCCCGCCCCCGCCAGCCTCACCCACGGCGACCTGGCTCCCGCCAACGTGCTCGTCGCGCGCGACGGCCGGCCGGCGCTCATCGACCCGGCCGTGTCCTTCACGTGGGCCGAGGTCGATCTGAGCATGCTGTACTGGATCGGGCTCGCGTGGCCGACCGCCAAGGTGCCCGACCGGTTCTTCGACGCGTACGCCGAGCAGCGCCCGATCGAGGACGGCTGGCGCGACCGCGTACCGCTGCTGCACCTGCGCGAACTGCTCAGCCTCGTCGCCCATCGCGACACCCGGCGCGACCACGTCGCCGACATCCGGAGCATCACCCGCGCCTTCGGTTGACCCGCCGATGACCCGCGGGCGACACACGGACGACGCATGGATGCCCGCCGTCTCACGCCGGCGGGCATCGGTTGCGGTGCGGGGAGGTCGGTGTCAGGTCGGTGTCAGGTTCAGCCGAACACCCGACCGAGCCACGCCTGCCAGTCCTGGCCGTCGGCGGCGGCATCGGCGTCCGGCGCGAACAACTGGTGCATCGCGAGCACCGGCCCCCGGAAGCCGCGGACGAAGCGGTAGAGCGCGTCGGAGGTGCGGACGCAGGCGTTGTCCGAGTTGACGAAGTACGCGACGCCGCCGAACGTCCGGTCGCCCAGGCTCAACCGCACCTTGTCGCCCTCGCCCACCGGCCGGTCGAGACCGAGTTCGCCGCCGAGCGCCGCCCATGCCTGTTCCCAGTTCCCGACCGGCGGCCCGAACACGGTGATGGGCGTCGCGGTGCGGCCCGCGAAGTGGTTGACGTACTCGAGCAGGGTGCGGAAGTACATCGCGCCACCCTTGCTCATCGCGTCGAACTCCTCCGCCCAGTCGTCGCCGGGCACGAAGCCGCTGGCCACCACGCGCAGCGAGGCACCGCCGCCCTCCCGGCCCTCGATGAGGTAGTCATAGGCGATGAACCGGCCGTCCGGCCCCGGCGGAACACTGTAGGCGAACCGCTTTCCGGGCTCCTCGGCGGTGATGGGTGCCAGCGGTGCATAGTCGCCGAAGACGGTACGGACGACTCCGCTCTCGACCTCCGTACGCCCCATGAACCAGGCGTCGATCCCCGGTCCGGTGGCGATCGCCTGCCACACCTGGTCGACGGTCGCGTCGACGTCGGCGTCGTACGCCTGCTCGAACTCGTACCCCATCTCAGACCGCCTCCGCCGTGAAGAAGTCGATGAGTTCGGGCGCCAACGCGGCGGCCTTGACCTGATGAGTCTGCCCCGGCAAGGTGATCCGCCGGGTCTGGCCGATCGCGTCGGCCACCGCCTGGACCCCGGTGCGCATCCAGGCCGGACTCTTGCCCCCGTCGCCGACGAGCGTCGGCACGTCGATGCCGGCCAGCACCTTGCGGAGCTCCTCGGGCAGGCCCTCGCCCCGCATCGCGTCGCCGATGATGGCGAAGTCATAGCGCAGCGTGGGCGCCACCGCCTTGAGTTTCGACCAGGCCGGTACCAGCGGCATGATGACCGCGAGGAACGCCGGCCCGTTGACCACCTTGGTCATGAAGAACTTCACCGCGTCGCCGTTGCGCCCGTTGGCAATCATGTCGTCGACCCGCTGCCGGTAGTCCGCGGGCGGCAGCGGCCGGCTCTTGTCCACCACCATGGGCGGCTCGTACACGGCCAGCCTGCGCACCCTGCCGGGCAGCGCGGCCGTGGCGCGCATGGCCAGCACGGCGCCGGAGGAGATGCCGTACAGGTGGACCGGACCGCCCGCGGCGTCGATGAGCGCGGCGATGTCGTCGATCTCCCGCTCGACCGCGTACGGCTGGGTGTCGCCGCTGCCGCCCCGGCCCCGCCGGTCGTAGGAGTACACGGTGAAGTGCTTTGCCAGCAGCGGTACGAGCGCCGGCATCGGCCCGAACGATCGGCTGCAGAAGGCGCCATCGACCAGGATGAGCGGTGGCCCGTCGCCGGTCCGGTCGTAGCCGATGGTGGTGCCATCGGTGGAGGTCACGGTGGTCATTGCCCGATCAGATCCTCTCGCGGGGGTCGTCGCTGTCGCCGGTCTCGGTTTCGTTGCTGGTCTCGTCGCTGTTGCCTGTCTCGGCGCTGTTGCCTGTGTCCGTGGCATTGCCGGTGTCGATGGCTTTCTTGATGCTCGGGTGCACGGCCACGACCACCCGGTGGTCCCGGCCGCCGGGTGCCCGTTCGTCGTGGTACTTGCTGACGAGCGCGGTGACCGCGGTGGCCAACTCCTCGGCGAACGCGGCCCGATCGGCCGCCGAGGCGAACCGGACCTCGCCGTCGAGCGCGAACGTGGCGACGCGCTTGCCGGCCCTGGCTCCGCCGGTGATGAGCGAGCCCACGTCCCGGACGAGCTTGGCGGCCAGCGCGAGGAGCCAGCCGGCGGAGAGCCGGTCGGGCGAGCGGGCCGGATCGGGCGCCAGCGCGGACAGGGCGACCGGAGATATCACGTACGACGCGGCGGTCGCCCGCAGCACGCGCTCCGTCATGTTCCCCTTGCGCCGCTCCTCGACCAGTTCGACCAGGCCGTGGTCTTCGAGCGCGCGCAGGTGGTAGTTCACCTTCTGCCGGGCCAGGCCCACCCGGGCGGCGAGGGTGGTGGCCGACCCGGGCTCGGCCAGCGCGGCCAGCAGCCGTGCCCGCATCGGGTCCAGGGACGCCTCGGCGGCCGCCGGATCCTCGATCACTGTTACCTCGAACATGTCCCCGAGCCTCTCACCGACAGGTTTTCTTGTCAAGACAACTTCGACTGTCGGGACTGCCCCCCGCCCATGCTTGATATGCGCGCAAATGCCGCCTAATGGCGGCGTGATGGGAGGTCGGATGGCCCGCGACAAGGGCGCACTCCCGGAACGGGGGATCGGAATACGCACGCGCGGGGCGGATCGGGTACAGTCTGAACCCGCTGAGGGCGATTAGCTCAGCGGGAGAGCGCCTCGTTCACACCGAGGAGGTCGCAGGTTCGATCCCTGCATCGCCCACCGCAGGAAAATCCAGGTCAGGGCCGAGTTTCCGCCGAGGAAGCCGGCCCTGTTTCCGTCCCGGAGCGCCCCTCGGGAGAATCCTGGGAGACGATCTTGCGAGGTCACTTTGCTGCCTCCTCCCGCCGAGCGATCAGTAGCCGGTCGAGCGTGGCAACCGGTGAGCCGGGATCGAGCGTCCAGGGCCGCCGTCCAGACCTCCGTCAGCCCGTCGAGCAGCCGGCCCCGCATGGTGTCCGTCACGTGCGAGTACCGGGCCTGAACCGAGCCATCCTCGTGGCCCATCTGCGCGTCCATGAGCTTGTGCGGCGTGCCCAACTCTTCCATGAGCGTCTTGTAGGTGTGCCGGAGGCTGTGCGGCGTCAGGCCCATGCCGATCGGAGCCCAGCAGGCATTCGCCCTCTCGGCGGCGTTGCGGCCCCGAACCGGGACACCCGGTTCGGGGCCGTCACGCCGTTCAACTGCCCGCGACGCGGTAGTGGTAGGTGTGCGAGTGGGTGAAGCCGGCGCGCTCGTAGAGCCGGCGAGCAGGCTCGTTGCCCACCTCGACCTGAAGGTAGAGACGCGCCACGTGGTGAGCGGCGGCCCAGTGTGCCCCAGCGCGCAGAACGGCCCGAGCGTACCCGCGCCGGCGGTGGCGGCCATCGGTGGCCATGCAGAAGACGCCGGCCCAGCCGGCCTCGGCCACGAACAAGCCCATCGCGGCTACATTGCCATCAACGGTGAGGCTG
>DASXOA010000020.1:0-14537 GCA_036494675.1 Rugosimonospora sp. | reverse complement strand
GCCCACGCCGAGGAAACTCAGGCCCGCCTCGCTGACGATGATCAGGGAGAACTCGATGGTGCTGATGGCCACGGCCGGGCCGACCACGAACGGCAGGATGTGCCGGGAGATGATCCGTGGCCAGGGAACGCCCAGTACCCGGGCCGAGGCCACCCAGTCGCGCTCGCGCAGGGACAGCGTCGAGGCGCGGGCCACCCTGGCGAACGGGATCCACCGGGTGACGGCGAGCGCGAAGACCAGATTGGTCAGCGTGTGGCCGAACAGGTACTCCAGCGGCGGCGTGCAGCCGCGCATCACCTCCGTCAGCCGGGACCGCGGCGAGACCTGGTCGCACCCGGTCTACGACTCCGCGGTGGCCCTCTACACCGCCGTGGACTCCAGCCTAGCCCGGTACAGCGACGCCGGACCGGGAAGCGACGTCTCCCGGGTACTGTTCAGCCTCCCGGACAACGCCGCCACGCGCAGCAACCTCGTGGTCAGCGTGAGCTACGACGACGGCCTCAGCTACCCGTACAGCGGGACCGTCTACAGTGGACCCGCGAGCTACTCTGACATCGCCCGACTCGCCGACGGCACGATCCGGGTGCTGTACGGCAAGGACCTGACCGCGTCGTCCCTTGTGGACCACGTCGCGGTGGCCCGCTTCAACCTGGCGTGGCTGACCGGGGGCCGCGACTGCCCGAACCGGGGCCCGGAGGTCGCGCAGTACGTGACCCAGGCGGAAAGCGCCCACCCCGGCACCGGCACCGGCCACGGGCGCCCGGACGTACTGGCCGACACCAGCGCCTCCGGCTACCGGTACGTCGACTACCAGGCCACCGGCGCCGGCGACTACCTGGCACTGGACCTCATCGTCACGCGGGTGGGCACCTACGACGTGTTCGCGCGGTGCCGGCGGAGTGCCACGGGCGCCACCATCCAGGCGTCCGTGGACGGCACGCCCTCCGGCGCCGCGTTCTCGACCGCGTTCGCCGGTGCGGTGGGGTACGCGGAATTCGCCTGCGGGCGGCACACGTTCGCCAGGCCGGGCAGGCACACGATCTGGTTCGCCTCCACCGGTACCGCCGGCACGTCCATCGACATCGACTACGTCCGGTTGCAGACCCCGGTCTCCTGAACCCGCCGGGGCTGCCCCCACCCAGCGCCGCCCCTCGTCCGTCCGATCTGGACGGACGGGGGGCGTCCGTCACCCCGGGGCGCTCTGATCCCGGTCGACGTGTCGCGAGGCCCGCCGGGTGTCGCACGGATGTCAGCCGAGCGGACGAACAGTGGCTAGAGTGCGGTCTCATGCCAGCATCGTCGTCCGCCGTCCGGGTCGCCATCCGTCGCATCGCCGAACTCGAAGCGGATGACTGGACCGAGATCAGCCAGTTCGGCTCCCGCTACTTCGAGGGTGCCTTCGTCGCGAGCATGCGATCGAAGCGGGATCTGGTACAGCTTCGCGGCGACGACGGGCGGCTGCTGGGCATCGGGGCGGTCGAGATGTTCGACCTCACCGACGCGGGGCAGACCATCACCGTCATCCACGCCGGGAACGCCGCCTTCACCGACGAGACCCGCGGCCAGGGATACGTGCAGCGCATCGGGTTCCGCTACTTCCTGCGGGCCAAGCGACGGCACCCGCGACGGCCGGTGTACGTCGCCTTCACGACCTTCAGCTGGCGCAGCTACCTGAGCCTGAGCCGCAACTTCCGGTGCTTCTGGCCGCGTCACGGCACTCAGCCGCCGGATCGGGAGACCGGCCTCCTGGCGCTGCTCGGCCCGCGCCTGCTGGGCACCCGGTACGACCCGGCTGCCGGCGTGGGTCGCAACATCGACCGGCGGCTCCGTCCAGACATCGCCGCGATCCCCCACCGCATCGCCGACGACCCGGACGTCGCCTACTTCGCCGCCCGCAACGCGGGCTACACCAGCGGCGACGTGATGCTGTGCCTGGCCCCGCTGAGCCTGTCCAACTGGTGGTGCGCCGCGTACCGGATCCTCCGGCGACGGTTCCGCCGCCCCACGCCGGGCCGCGCACCTCGCGGCTGAACCGGCCGTGTCGGGCGACGTCCCGGACGTCGACGGCGGTGACGGTCGCGGGCCGGCGCACGCCCGTGCGCCGGCCCGGATTGCCGAAGTGTGGTCAGGTTGTCAGGTCCCGCACGCCACCCCGTTGAGGGCGAAGCCGGTCGGGGCGGCGGTGTTACCGGTGTGGCTCGCCTGGTACCCGATGGTCGTCGAGGCGTTGGCGGCGATGGTGCCGTTGTAGCCGGCGTTGGTCGCCGTCACCTGACCGCTGGTCGGGCTGTAGGTGGCGCTCCAGCCCGAGGTGATGGTCTGCCCGCTGGGCAGACTGAAGGTCAGCCGCCAGTTGGTGACGGGAGAACTGCTGGTGTTGGTGATCGTGAGGTTGTTGGTCAGGCCGTTGTTCCAGGCGCTGATGGTCGAGGTGACCCGGCAGCCCGCGCCGGACGGCGGGGGGCTCGTCGGTGGTGGGGTCGTCGGCCGGACGGTGGGCGTCGTCGGGCTCGACGGGGGCGGGTTGCCGCCGCCGGTCGGGGCGACCGCGCGCCCGGTGGTCGGGGAGATCATGCCGGGGCACAGGTTACGGCTGGCCAGGCCGGCCGCGATCTGCGGAATGGCGGCGACCGTGTTGGCTGGCCAGTCGTGCATGAGGATGATCTGGCCGTTGCCGAGCCGGGCGTTGGCCGCCACGATGGCCGACACGCTGGCGCCGTTCCAGTCCTGAGAGTCGACGTCCCAGATGATCTCGGTGAGTCCGTACTGCGCCTCGACCGACTTGAGCGTCGCGTTCGTCTCACCGTACGGCGGCCGGAACAGTTTCGGCGCGGAGCCGGTGATCTGCTGGAGGGTCTGCTGAGTGTCGCCGATCTCCGTGGTCATCTGTGCCGTGCTGAGTTGGGTCATGTGCGGGTGGTCCCAGCTGTGGTTACCGATCCACATGCCCGCGGCCTGGGTGGCCTGGACCAGCGAGGGGTTCGGCTGGGCGTTCTGGCCCTCGTCGAAGAAGGTGGCCCGCAGGCCGGCCGACTTCAGCGCGTTGAGCAGGTTCTGGGTGTTGCCGGGGGTGGGACCGTCGTCGAAGGTCAGGCCGACGTACCCGTTGCAGGTGGCGGCGTTCGACGCGGGTGCCGCGACCGTGATCGCGACGGCGGTGCCGACCGCCACGGCGGCCGTGGCCACCGCGACAGCCAGGACGTTACGAGTAAGGCGACGTATGGAAGGCATGGCCTCTCCTTGCCTGCGGCCGATCACCACCGGATCGCGACCGGTGGCGCCGGTGAGGATCGATCGGACGGAGGTGCATGGCCGGCTGCCGCGGCCCGGCGGGACTGCCCGGTATCCCTTGGACGCGGTAGGGAGCTGCGTGCCGGAAGTACATTGAAACATTACGATGTATGTTCCGACAAGTTCTCGGCGGATACGGTGGCGGCGAGCCGCACGTGGCGATGCGCGGCGAGAGGGCCGGGTGCCTCGGGCGGGGGCGATGCGACGCCCGAGACGCCGCTTGATTCCGGTAACGAGCTGGAAGTTCCGGTCAGGTCCCTGGTCCGGGTATCGATGGCAGAAGTGGAAGACGGATGTCGCCGCCGTGCCCGACGGTGGGCTCAGCCGCGGCGTGACACCGGCGCCTCTTCGCCCCGCGCATGGACCGCGCCGAGGAGCGTGATCAGTTCGGCTCGCTCGCCGGTGCGCAGCGCCCCGTACGGCTGCCCGGCCAGCACGACCGTCCGACGCTCGGCTTCGGCGCCGCCCCGTCCGGAACCTCCGGGTACGGCGGCTGCCATCCATTCGCCGCGGCCCTCCGCGAGCCCGGACCGGCAAGGATCGCCTGGACCGGGGTCAGTCCGGCAACGACGTCCGCGCCGACCGTACCGAGCACCCCGGCCCGGCCACCGAAGCAGAACGGCCATCGTCCGCTACCCAACCCGAGCCGCTCGCCGCGGTCCACGAACTCCGGCTCATGCCCGAACGCCGCGCCGAGCCGCACCACAACGGGTTTCGCTGCCTGGGCCGTCTCCTCCGGTGTCATACCCCCGGTCTATCAGCAAGCCGCGCCACGATCCACCGGCCACCCACGTCTACCGCGGGTTCGCGTCGCCTCACATTCCCAGCGGTTGGGTCGTCGGACTACTGAAACCCGTCGGACTGCTGAACATCGGCCGGCACGCGTCAAGGCTCAGCCTCGAGCGGCCGCTGAGATTTGAGAAGGGAAAGACTTCGCCATGTCCACTCCCACAACGACCGAGCAGGACAACCTCCCGTCGCGCCTGCCCGACCCCACCCAGTTCTTCCCCGAGCTGGCAGGCATCGCCACAGCCATGACCAAGGCCACCCGCAACGGCTCGATCCCGCGGACCACCATCGGCCTGGTCCAGCTCCGCGCCGGGCAGATCGTCGGCAGCACCTATCACACCGTCCGGCAGACCGGGAACCTCCGCAAGGCCGGGGAGGCAGAGGAGCGCATCACCGCCGTGGCGTCATGGCGAGATGCCCCCTACTTCACCGACGCCGAACGGGTCGCGCTGGAGCTCGTGGAGGCCGTCCTCACTCCGAACCCGTTCGGGGAGCGCGTCCCCGATGGGCTTTACGCCAAGGCATCCGCCCACTACGACGACAAGGCACTGTGGACGCTCACCCTGGCGATGAGCCAGATCTGCTTCTTCATCCCCGTCGCTCTCGTCGGCAGGCCGATCCCGGGCAAAGCCCCCGGGAAGAACTACCACAAGCAGGCCGCTGGCGGCACGACCACCTCGTGACCCGACCAACCTCAAGGAGTTTCTCCCGTGCGTAAAGCCTTTGCCGGCCTGGCGATCCTGCTCTTGCTGATCGTCGTGGCACAGTTCTTCTTTGCCGCGAGCGGTGCGTTCAGCACCGGCCCCAGGGACGAGTCCTTCCGGGCACATCACGCGCTGGGGTACGTGATCTTCCTCTTGCCGGTCGTGATGACGATCGTCGCGGCGCTGGCCCGGATACCCGGACGGCTCATCGGGATGACCGCTCTGATCGCCGGACTGACCGTCGTCCAGGTTCTGATCGCGGTACTCGCCAAGGCGATCGGCGAGGCCACCACAGCCGGTCAGCTCGTCTTCGGTCTACACGCGGTCAACGGCCTGGCCATCCTGGTGGTGGCCGGGATGATCGCCCGGCAGGCGCGAGCGCTGGTACGGTCCGCGGCTCCCGCTCGGCGGGCCGTCGCCGGCGCCGGCGACGATGCCGGGGCGTCCGGACCGGTAGCGGGATCCGCTCGACCCGCGGCGTCCTGACAAGGGGGTCGGCCACCACACGACCCGGCGCAGCAGAAGCACCACGCTGGGTACCAGCACCGAGCGCACCACCAGGGCGTCCAGCAGCACACCGAATGCGACCGAGAGGCCCACGGCGGCGAAGAACACCAGCGGCAGGACGCCCAGCGTGGCGAACGTCGCGGCCAGCACGAGGCCCGAGGAGGTGATCACCGAGCCGGTCAGCGTCAGGCCGCGCAGCGTGCCCTCCCGCGTCCCGCGCACCGCGGCCTCCTCGCGGATGCGGGACAGCCACTGACCTCAGCGTGCCACGTCGTCGACCTCGATCCCCGCCGCGATGGCCACCTCGCGGTAGGCATTGGCCAGGCTGGCAACCGTGGCGTGAGCGTTCAGACCGCTGGGGTTGGGCACCACCCAGAGCTGCGCACCGCCGAGACCCTCCGGCTGGCGGCCGACTACGGCCTTCGGCCGCTCGAAGGCAATACGGTAGGCGGTGATGCCGAGCACCGCCACCACCGCCGGGCCGATGCGTCGCACCCGTTCCGTCAATGACCGGGCCCCCGCCACCAGTTCGGCTACGCTCAGTTCATCGGCTCGCGCCGTCGCGGCGGCGACCAGACTGGTGATGCCGACACCCCGGGCTACCAGATGAGCCCGATCGACGGGAACAAACCCCGCCGAGGCGTCGACGAGTCGATCCACGATCCCGGCCCGAAACAGCGCTGGATAGAAACGGTTGCCCCGCGGCGCGAAATGAGCCTGCACGGCAACCGTCCGCAGGCCGGGGTTGACGCCGACGAAGAGCAGCCGCACCTTGGGCCCAACAAGGTCGGGTAGGGTTGCGCCACGAAAGGCGTCCAACTCCGCTCGGGTAAGTCCCACCCATGCACCCTAAGATGCCCGTCGTGGTCGGCCCGTAGAAACCGAAGCGGGACCTGGCTGCCGCCGTCGGCCGCCAGCGAGATGCTGGGCCGCACTGCCGGCAAACCAGTGGCGCGGCACGGGCCCGATCGTCAGGATCCAGCCCGTGCTTTCTGATCTGTGGCCCCTGTAGGGCCTTACCATCTTCACGCCACGACTCGAGCTTCGCCTGCCCCGCGAAGAGGAACTGGCGGAGCTTGCCCACCTTGCGGGCAGGGGCGTGCACCGCGCGGGCGAACGTCCGTTCCTGACGCCGTGGACCGACGGCAGCCCCGAGGATCGGGCGCGGTCCGTGCTGCAGGGCCACTGGGGCCGGCTTGGGGGCTGGAGCGCGGCAGCCTGGGGGTTGGGGCTCGGGGTCTTCCGTCATGGAGACCCGCTCGGCGTGGTCACGGTTGGAGGGCGCGACTTCCCGGTCGTGCGGGAGGTTACGACGTCCTCCTGGTTGGGGATCGACCACCAGGGCAAGGGCTACGGAACCGAGGCACGGGTCGGTCTGCTGGCGCTGGCCTTCGAACACCTCGACGCACGTGCCGCGCTCAGCGAGGTGTTCCAGGACAACCATGCCTCTCAGGCCGTGTCCCGCAAGCTCGGCTACGAGTACGACGGCATCTCGGTCGACGCCCGCGGCGACGAAGCCGTCGTGTCCGACCGCCTGCGGCTTACCCGGCAGCGGTGGATTCAGGGGCAGCGGCCCGCGGTGAGGGTGGATGGGATCGCTGCTTGCCGGCCGATGTTCGGCCTCTGACAGCATCCGCTCGTGCCCCGGCGCCGAAGGTCCGGGCACGGCACCGCGACGTGAGCGACGACATTGGTGGTCGGCGGGGTACCTTCGCGCCTCGCCGACCACCAACTCCGAGCGGGCGTCAGGTCGACAGTGTGCACCGGACGCGGCTTGACCGCAGGTTCACGTCACCGACGCGCCGGCAGTAGTCGGCCTTGCCGTCGGCGTTCACGTCCACCCAGGCGCGGCCGGTCTCGTGGCCCCAGTCCAGGACGTTGGACGTGATGGTCGCGCCGAAACCGGTGCCGGTGGACAGCGTGCACTGCACGTAGCTTGACTGCAGATTGACGCTGCCGACGGGTCGGCAGTAGTCGGCCTTGCCGTCTCCGTTGGCGTCGGCCCAGGCGGTACCGGCCTCGTAGCCCCAGTCCAGCACGCTGGACGTGATGGTCGCGCCGAATCCGGTACCCGTCGACAGCGTGCACGACACCCGACTCGACTGCAGGTTCACGTTACCGACGCGACGGCAGTAGTCGGCTCTGCCGTCTCCGTTCGCGTCTGCCCAGGCGGGAACGTGGCCCCAGTCCACGATGCCGGACGTGATGGTCGCGCCGAATCCGGTGCCCGTCGACAGCGTGCACGACACCCGACTCGACTGCAGATTGACGTTACCGACGCGACGGCAGTAGTCGGCCTTCCCGTCGGCGTTCGCGTCCACCCAGGCGCGACCGGAGTCGTAGCCCCAATCCACGATGCCAGACGTGATGGTCGCGCCGAAACCGGTACCCGTCGACAGCGTGCACGACACCCGACTCGACTGCAGGTTCACGTCACTGACGCGACGGCAGTAGTCGGCTCTGCCGTCCCCGTTGACGTCCGCCCAGGCGGGAACGTGGCCCCAGTCCAGGACATTGGACGTGATGCTCACGCCGAAACCGGTGCCGGGGGACAGTTCTTCGCCCGCTCCCCCGGCGCTCGCCGTCGTAGCGGGTCCGAGGAGCGCCGCGACGACGCTGCCCGCGACCCCGACGGCTCCGACCCACCGCGGTAGTCCTCGTTTCCGTTTCATCAGTGCCCCCATGCGCATGCTCATCAATGCCAGCCAGGAAGAGAAAACACGACACTTAGGGACTTTACGGAATGTTTCCGACGAATACGCTGAAAGTGGAACATATTCGCTCGTACTGGCCGAGCTGGATGCGGGATGGCAGGCCGCGGTCAGGCCGGCGTGGACCGGAGGGTGTCCGCGACCGGGCGCCGCGCGGCGGCCATGGCGGGGATGGCGGTGAGCGCGGCAATCGCGAACAGGACTCCGAGCGCCGTGGCGATCCACCAGGACCCGGCTGGGTACCGGATCTGGCCGGCGGTGGCGGCCAGGAACAGCACGATGCCGGCCGGGATCCCGGCGGCGACGCCGGGTACCCCGGGAAGCAGCTGCGCCAGGGCCAGACCCGCGGCGGCCTGTCCGGGCGTGGCACCGAGCGTGCGGGCGACGGCCAGTGGTTGCCGGGCGTCGAGGACAGCCGTCCAGGTGCTCACGACCGCGTTGAGGAGCGCGAGCACGCACAACACGACGATGACGATCAGCATGGCCTGGTAGCTTCGCTCGTCGGCGGGGTTGGGCAGCTCCGAGGGGCCGAGGAACTTGTCCTCCCGGTCTTGCGCCGCAAACATGAGCGCGGCGGCAAGCGCGGTCGTGATGACCAGCGTGTTCACCAGGACGAGCCGGGCGCGGCGTGGCCGGCGGGCATTGATGCGCACCCCGATGAGCAGGGCGGTGGGCAGCCGGCGGGACAGCCGGACGCGCCAACCGCGACGCCGTGGTGGCGTGGCGGCGTCGGCCAGCGCGTGGACGGTATCGGTGGTCGCGGCGCGTACCACGGGTGCCAGGGTCGCCGCGACGGCGATGACGAGTGCGAAGGCGGTGGCGGCGACCACGGTACGCAGGGCGGGCGGGCGGACCCCGACGGAGCCGAGGAAACCGGCGCCGGGACTGGCCAGCAGGGGCGCGGCGAACCCGCCGGCGGCCAGCCCGATGCCGGCGGCGGCCAGCCCGATCACCAGGTACTCGGCGAGGTGGACGGCGGCGACCACGGCCGGCCCGGCACCGACGGCCTTGAGCAACCCCAGCCGGCGGCGCTGGCCCATGACCCGGCCCGCGACGATGCCGGCGACGCTGGCCATCGCGAGGGCGGCGAGCAGCCAGCTGCCGATCAGCATGGTCTTCCGCGCCTCCTTCACCAGCCTGCCGTCCTGGTCGGCGATGAACTGCCAGGTGCTGGTGTGGATCGCGGCACCCGACGCGTCGACGAAAGCCGCCGGATCGGCGAGTTTCAGGTTCAGCGTGTACGACAGCGACTGCTGCCCGCCGGCGAGTGCCGCGATGTCGCCGCGGTCGACCCAGACCAGGCCGCCCGGGTCGGTGAAGGGGGTGCCCGGCACGCGCCAGCCGGCGGACGGGTACGCGGCCCTGGCGGCGGTGACCGCGGTCCCGACCACGCGCAGCGAATGGCCGTCGATGCTGACCGTGTCGCCGGTGTGCACGCCCAGCGCGTCGGCGAAGGCGCGCTCGACGACCACGCCGCCCGGGCGCACCCAGGTGCCGCCGGTCACGGCGGGCCGGTCGATGGCGGCCGGGGCGGCGTCGCGGCCCTCGACGACCGCGTGCACCGTCTTGCCGCGAGCGGTCATCATCAGGTAGGCGACCGGGTACGGTCCGCTGTGACCGCTGACGCCGGGCGCGGTGGTCAGCGGTGCGAGGGCGGCCAGGGACTGCGAGCCGGTGACTTCCGGGGGCTCCACCACCATGTCCGGTCCGGCGGTGGCGGCCCGAGTCTGCTGGTACGGCCGGTTGGCGATTCCGTTCAGGGCGAGGCCGAGGGTCAGCGTGCCGGTCGCGGCGGCGATGGCGACCAGCAGCAGCACGGTCTCGGTCGGCCGGCGGCGCAGGTCCCGCACCAGCAGCCGGCACACGAGCAGCAGGCGACCGGCCACGTCAGCGCCTCCCGCCGTAGACGGTACCGGTGGCGGTACCGGCGGCTTCGCCGGCGAGCCGGCTGTCGTCGGCGAACGCCCCGTCGCGCATGGAGATCATCCGGTCGGCGACCGCCGCGATGCGCGCGTCGTGGGTGACCACCACGAGGGTCTGCCCGGCGACGCGTATCTCGTCGAACAGCCGCAACACCTCCACGGTGGCGGCGCTGTCCAGGTTGCCGGTGGGCTCGTCGGCCAGCACGACCAGCGGGTCGTTGCTCAGCGCGCGGGCGATCGCGACGCGCTGGCGCTGGCCGCCGGACAGCTCCGCGGGCAGGTGCCTGGCCCGGTCGGCGAGCCCGACCCGGTCGAGCAGGTACATCGCCCGCTTGCGGGCCCGGCGCGGTGACTGTCCGGCCAGCAGCGCCGCGAGCTCGACGTTCTCCACGGCGGTGAGTTCGTCCATCAGGTGGAAGGACTGGAAGACGAACCCGACGCTGTCGCGCCGCAGCCGGGCCAGGGCACGTTCGCTCATCGTGTCGATCCGGTTGCCGGCCAGCCAGACTTCCCCGTCGGTGGGGCGTTGCAGCCCCCCGAACAGGTGCAGCAGGGTGGACTTGCCGCAGCCGCTGGGCCCCATGATCGCCAGCGCCTGACCGGCGGGTACGTCCAAGTCGACCTCGTCGACCGCGCGCACCAGCCCGCTGTCCCGGCCGTACTGCCGGGTCAGCCGCCGCGCTGCCAGCACCGTCGACCCGGTCACCGTCCGGCCCGATCGAACCCGGTCCACATGCGTTCGCACGCCTCCAGCCAATCCAGGTCGGCCCGCAGCCGCAGCACGACACCCTCCAACAGCAAGCCGGCGACCGGGTCCACCGACTGCGCGAGGGCGGATCGCTGGGCGTCCCGGAGCCGGCGCAACACCTCGCGCCGCTGCGCGTCGACCAGTGCCACGGGATCGGCCAGCCGCGCGGTCGCGGCGGCCACCAGCTTGAGATGGAACTCCGCCAGATCCGGTTTCGGCCAGCTCACCTCGGTCAGCCAGGCGGCGACCCGCTGCTGCCCCGCCGGGGTCAGCGCGTGCACCCGGCGGTCGGGCCGGTCCGGCAGCCCGTCGGCCCGCTCCGAGATCACCAGCCCAGCCTTCGCCAGCCGGGTCAGCGTCACATAGATCTGCCCGGCGTTCATGGCATCGCCGAGCGGGCCGAGCGCGGCACGCATCCGGCTGCGCAGCTCGTACCCGTGCGCCGGCTCCTTCGCCAGCATGGCCAGCACTACGTCCTGCACCCGGGCACCCCTTCGCGTTGATCGACTATAGATAACCGCTATCCATAGCCTTGTCAAATCAACGCGCGGGGCGAGAGGGACGGAGCGGGTGACTACCCGAGCGGAGTTCCCGCGGTTGTGCCCCGAGGTGTGACTTCGGCGCCGTCCGGCAGGAGGGCCAGGAGTTGTTGCGTGTGTCCGGGCAGCTCCGCTTCCGCGAGGCCCGTGATGATGTCCCTCAGCGACAGCGGCTGATCGACCAGGACTGTGTCGTTGGAAAGGAGCAGGGTGGGCACCGGTGTGTCGAGTTCGGCCTCGCTCAGCACCGGCCCGCCGAGTACGCAGAGGGCGTCTCCTTGAAGGCGGACGCGTTCCCGGAGCCCCGCGTTGCCGCCGGCGCGCGCGATGACGCGTTCGATGGTCCAGGTGTCGCGAGCCATGCGGTTGTCGTAGGTGGTGTTCGCTCTCGAGGCGACAGAGGAGGCGGCGATGATGGTGGCGGCATTCAAGAGGGCGACGTGCGCCAGAATCTGGTCGGCGTTCCACTCGCCGGCCGGCGGGACGGGGCTCGTGTCGCCAGAGTCAGCGACTGTCGCCGCGGCGTCCAGCAGCGCGCGGTAGGCGTTCCGAAGCGGGGTGGTGTCCATCGTGTCTTCTTCCCTCTCCATGCGGTCCACGTGTCAGGTGTCTATCCGTCGGGCAGCCGCATGTTGGCGGCGCCGACCTGCGGGCCGAGTGGGACCGCGCGGCCCTGGAGCCGGCCCTCACTTCAGCCGGTCCCGCAGGGCGGCCAGCGGACCGTCCCAGTCCCGGGCAAGCGCGGCGAGGAACTGCTGCGCCACCTTCATGGGCGCGGAGTCCAACCGGTAACGGATCCGGCGCCGCTCCCCCGGCTCGGCCGCCACCAGCCCCGCCTCGGCCAGCAGGGCGAGATGCTTGGCGATGGCCTGCCGGGTGATCGGCAGCTGGGCAGCCAGATCCGTCGCGGTGGCCGGCCCCCCGGCCGCGAGCGCGGCGAGGATCCCTCGCCGGCTCGGATCGGCCAAGGCGGCGAAGACCTCCTGCGCCTCCGCCTCCAGATCAGGCTTTTCCATCGAGGTACGCGACCAGCTCGCCCAGCTCGTTCTTCCAGCCATCGGTGTTGCCCGAGTAGGCCAGCTTGTGGTCTCCGGCATCAGGCAGTTGCGCGAACCCGCTTTCCACCATGGTCAGCGTGGTGCCGGCGCTGGTGGGCTCCAGCGTGAACTCCACATAGGTGCGTCGCGGATCGCCGTCGGGAAGGCCGTGGATCGGCCAGGTGTAGCCGAAGACGCGCGGCGGCTCGACGCGCTCGATGGTGAGGGTGACGGTGTCGCCGCTGTCCCAGGTGAGCTTGGCCTCGCCACCGACGCGCAGGTCGACCTCGGCGCGCTGCCCGAACCAGGTGCCCAGACCCTCGGCGGTGGTCAGCGCCGCCCAGACCCGCTCCGGCGGGTGGACCAGCTGAACGGTGCGCTCGATCCGATCGGGGAATGCCATATCCATCTCCTTGTAGCAACCAGTTGATTGCCACTGAACCTATAGCAATCAATTGGTTGCGTCAACTCGACAGGCGCGGCCACCCGCACTCGTTCACGCCGCTCCGCCGGGCTGCTCGCCGCGTCGCCTCGCCGGGCTGCTCGCCGCGTCGCCTCGCCGCGCCGCGCCGCCGGGCTGCCCCGCCGCGCCGCCGTCAGCAGCTTTGGTGACGTTGCGTGCACGCCTCCTGCGCGGTCTTCGCGAACAGAACCTTCGGGCTGCCGGCGACCGTCTGCCAGTAGTAGTAGGGCCGCTTCGTCGTATCCGGATGCAGGGCGGCCGTCAGCGCGTCCTTACCCGGGTTGTCGATAGCGCCGGGTGGCAGTCCGGGTTTCAAGTGGGTGCTGTAGGGGTCCTGCGGATTCGTCAACTGGGACACGGTGAGGTTACTGGAGTCCTGTGCCGAGTGCCCGGTGATCCGGAGCCAGTAGTTGACCTCGCTGTCGATTTCGAGCCTGGATCCGGAGTCACCGCCGCCCGGACGGTAGATGCGGTTGTACACGACCTCGGCGACACCGGCCATATCCACTTGGGACTGCGCTTCGGCTTGGGCGATCGACGCCGTGATCAGGACCTCGTACGGCGTCATGCCCAACGTCTTGGCGTCGGCCTGTACGTTCAACTGGCCGGCCGCGGTCGCGTCGTTGAATTCCTTCACCATCGCGCTCAGCATCTGCTTCGCGGTCTCGCCCGCCGCGAACGTGTAGGTGTCCGGGAGCAGGAAGCCCTCGACCGAGATGATCGGCTGCTTGCCGTCGTCGCGGGTGTACCACCACGACGGAACGCCCAACGACGCCGGGTCCTTCGCCGCCGTGACGAAGTCGGCCAGCCGAATTCCGGTCTTCTCGTGCAACTTCTCGAAGATGTCGACGGAGATCATGCCCTCGGTGATCGTGATGCCGTTCGGCACGAGGTTGACCAGATTGCCGTTCGAGTTGCGCGCCAGCAGCATGGTCAGCGCATCGGCGGCGCTCATCCGCTTGTGCAGGTTGTACGAACCTGGCTGGATCTTCACGCTGTCCGGGTTGGTGGCCGCCGCCTTGACGAATGCCTTCACGCTCTTGATCACGTCACTCTTCGTCAACGTGGCGCCGATCAGCGTCGCGGTGTCGCCGGGGTTGATGACGACCGGTACAGAACTCGAACCCGAACCGGAATAGTCCGGTATCGCGAAACGACTCTCGTACACCCTGAAGCCAGCCAGACCGACGGCGCCGACGGCGCCAACGATCAGGACGAGGACGAACGTCAGCACCCAGCGGCGCCTGCTACGCGGCTTTCGGGGCCCCTCGCCGTCGACCACCCCGTCCGGGGGTGCGTAGCCGGCCTCGTCGCCACGGCCGTGCGCGTCGTCGAATCGGCCGCGGTCATAGCCAGGGTGACCGTAGCCTCGATCGTCGTGACCAGGGCCGGGATACCTGTCGTCATAGCCAGGGTCGGCGTAGCCAGGGTCGGCGTAGCCAGGGTCGGCGTAGCCAGGGTCGGCATCGCCTGGGTCGGCGTAACCCCTATCGGCATAGCCCGGACCGGCGTAACCCCTATCGGCATAGCCAGGATCGGCATGGCCCGGACCGGCATGGCCCGGAGAGGCATAGCCCGCGTCGGCGTAGCCGGGATCCGCATAGCCCGCTCCCCCATAGCCGGGATCGGCATAGCCCGCGTTGGCATGGCCAGGATCGGCGTAGCCCGGGTCGGCGTAGCCCGGGTCGGCGTAGCCCGGGTCGGCGTAGCCGGCGTTTCCGCGACCGGAAACGGGATATCCGGCGTCGTCATAGCCGGGGGTCGCGGGGGTCGCGAATCCGGGATCGTCGTAGCGGTCGCGATACCCGTCGTCGTAGCGCTCGCGA
>DASXOA010000019.1:0-6660 GCA_036494675.1 Rugosimonospora sp. | reverse complement strand
GGTGCCACGAGTACCACGGTGACTCCCACCACGGCCCAATACCTGCGGCTGGCGATGACCGCCACCAACCAAGGCAGCGGCCAAACCGTCCAGATCGCGGAGCTGTCCGTCGCCGCACCGTGAGACCGGCGCGATCGGGGTCCACGCGGATGGACGCCGCTCGCGCCGGCCGGCGGACCGACGCGAGCGGAGTCAGATGCCGAGGCTTTCGCCGCCGTCGACGTACAGGTCGTGCAGAGCGACGTGGGCGGACTCGTCGGAGAGCAGGAACGCGGTGGCCGCCGCGATGTCGTGCGGCTGGCCCAACCGTTGGTCCAGGATGCGCGGCCGAGCGGCGGCCAGGTCTCCTTGCCACAGCTCGACTCCGGGGTGGTCCTCCGCCAGCCGCGCCATCATCGGCGTCACGGTCGGTCCGGGCGCGACGAAGTTGATGCGTACGCCGAAGGGACGCACCTCCAGGCCGAGTACCCGCAGCGCCTGTCGCATGCCGGCCTTCGACGCGCAGTATGCGGCCTGGCGCATGCGCGGCATGCGGGCGGCGATCGATCCGACCGCGCAGATCGCCCCGCCCGCTTGCTTGATCATGGCCTGGGCGTAGGCGCGGGCTACCTCGTACACGCCGATGAGGTTCACCTCCAGCACCCGGTTGAACTCCTGCCCGGTCACCTCCAGCGAGGGAGTCGCCTGGAAGGTACCGGCGGCGATGGCCACCCGGGTGGCGCCCGGAGTCGCGGCGACGAGCGCGGCCACCGACTCGGGCCGGGTGATGTCGACGTGCGCCGGTCGGCTGCGGTACCCCTGTTTGGTCAGCTCGTCGGACAGCTTCTCGACGGCGCCGAACTGGAGATCGGCCAGAATGACCTCGCCCTCACCGTCGGCAGCGAGCCTGCGGGCGATCGCCTCGCCGATTCCTTGGGCGGCTCCGACGATTACGGCCGTGTGCGGCATCAGATGTTCCTCTCGGCCTTCTCGGTTGGACGTCGCAGCACCGGGACGGGCTGGTTCGTGCGGGCGGACTCGTAGGCGGCCTCGACGAGCGCGACAGCGGCGGCGGCGTCCGCGCCCGGCGCGTAGTCGGGGCCGCGCCCGGACAGGAGGTCGGCGAATGCCCGCACCGGCAGCCGCTGCGGGTACGGCGGTTCGTACGGCGGGGGGATGAGGGTGGTGTGGGTACCGTCGCTGCGGTACACGGTCGCCTCGGCGCGGTACAGGTCGTGCTCGACCATGCCGGCGCTGCCGTAGTACCGGACCTGGTGCCGCGCCGGCAGACCTACCTGGGTGCCGGTCGAGGTGGCGGCGCCCAGCACCCCGCCGTCCAGCCGGAAGCTGACCGAGTCGACGATGTCGACGGCGAGTCCCCGGTTGTCCATCCGCGCGTACACGTCCGTGGCTTGCCGTCCGGTGGACCATGTGATGCTGCCGGCGATGTGGGTCAGCTGGGTCTGCCCCTGCCCGCCGCCGGACAGGGCTGGGTTCGCGTAGCTCGCGCTGCGCGGCTCGTCCAGCGGTACCCCTTCCTCGTTGTGGCTCGGGGCGAACAGCGTCTGCGTGTCCGAGGAGAAGTCCGCGTTGATGCAGGCAAGCTCGCCGATGCCGGCACGCACCGCCTCGCGCACCCGGATCGCGATGGACGAGTAGTGGTAGGTGTATCCGACGGACAGGTGCAATCCCGCGCGCTCGGCGGCGGTGACCAGTTCCCAGGCGTCCTGCGCCGTGGTGGTCATCGGCTTCTCGACCAGAACATGCAGCCCCGCACCGAGCGCCGCCGCGGCGATGGGGTAGTGGGTCGTGTGCGGGGTCGCGACCACGACGCCCTCGGCGAGCCCGGCAGCGAGCAGCTCGTCGACGGCGGTGAATCCCGGGACGCTGAGCCGCTGGGACACCTGCGCCACCCGGCCCGGGTCGGCGTCGCAGACCGCGGCGAGTGTCACCGCGTCGGACTCGGCGAAGCCCGGCAGGTGGGCGACGTGCGACCACCAGCCGAGTCCGATCAGGGCCAACCGAGGGGTGCCGGTCATGACCGGGCACCGGCCGGCTCGTGCTCGATCGGGCGCCGTCGCCGGGTCGCCGGGTCGAGGGTGAGCCCGAAGCCGGGGGAGTCGTCCAGCCTGACGTGTCCGTCGACCGGCGCCGTCTCGCCGAGGAAGCCGCGATGCTGCGGCGTGACGCGGTCGCACGCACCGGTCAGCATCGGGAACTCGGCGAGCGACACCTCGGGGTACGCCATCGCGAAGTGGTAGCTGTAGTGCCCGCCCACGTGCGGGATCAGCCGGGTACCGCGGGTGCGTGCCACGGCCGCGATCCGGCGCAGCTCGGTGAGGCCGCCGCACCAGCCGGGGTCGGGCTGGATGACGTCAACGCCGGTGTCGCACAACAGCGCGAAGCCGGCCGCGGTGTACTCGTGTTCACCGGTGGCCAGGGCCATCCGGCCGGGGAGGCGGGCCCGCAGCCGCCGGTGCGCGTCGTACTCGTCCGGGGGCAGCGGCTCCTCCAGCCACCGGAAGCCCAGCCCGTCGAGGGCGTCGGCCAGGCGGGCGGCGTAGTCCACGTCCAGCGACATCCAGCAGTCCAGCAGCAGCGGGAAGTCCTCGCCGACACTCGACCGGGCCTTGGCCGCGGCGGCCAGGTTGTTCGCCAGCCCGTCCTCACCCTCGCTGGCGGCCCAGGTCAGGGGCAGCTTGGCGCCCCAGAAGCCGAGCTGCTCCGCGATGTCGGGTCGGGGTCCGGTCGCGTACACCTCGACCTGCTCGCGGACCGGGCCGCCCAGCAGCGCGTACACGGGCAGCTGGGTCAGCCTGCCGTGCAGGTCCCACACGGCCAGGTCGACCGCGGACAGCGCGTGCAGCACCAGACCCTTGCGGCCGTAGAGCAGCGTCGAGTGGAACATGCGGTCCCAGATGCGTTCGT
Source organism: Rugosimonospora sp. (assembly GCA_036494675.1). Lineage (GTDB taxonomy): Bacteria > Actinomycetota > Actinomycetes > Mycobacteriales > Micromonosporaceae > Rugosimonospora. The sequence goes on along the minus strand of DASXOA010000019.1, from coordinate 3,753 downwards.
GGGCGGTCGGTTCCTCGCCCTCGACCAGGTGTGCCAGGTGCGACTCGACCACCGCGGCGCAGGCGACGCCGCCGTTCGTGGTGCCGATCCCGACCGCACCCGATGCCGACTCGACCTCCACCACGACCGTCTGGTCGGCGCTCGGACCCAGCGCGGCCGGGCGGTTGTCCCGGAACTCGGGGTACCTGGACAACGGATGGGCCACCTTGCCCCGGCGCCAGTGCCGTACCGCTTCCGGTTCGTCGTCCCCGCTTTCGCCGGCCGTCCTCGGCGGCTGGTCGATGACGTACGCGCGGACGTCGGTGATCCGGTCTGCTCGGTTCACGGTGGCTGGCTCCTGTCTGTCGCCGGGGTCAGGGTTACCGGTACTGAGTCCAGTCGCGACGGTGTCGCATCCCGACCGGGATCGAATCGCGTTGCCCTGGACCGGGAACGCCCTGGACCGGGAAACGTCGGGGCCGGTAGCGGGCTCCTCCGTGATGCAAGTGCATGAGTTCAGATATATGAACCCTGGTTCCGAATCTTGGCCGTAGCATAGACAGATGTTGCGAGACGGTCAAGGAGCTGTCCACGGCCGACACCCGCACGTCAGCGCCGATCCGAACCACCCGTCCCGGGCCGCGCCGTCGGCTGCCCCGCGGGCTCGCTCGCGGGCTGCCCCGCGCCGGGGATGACCGGCGAGCGGGCCGCCGCCAGGAGGCGCGTCAGGGTGCCGCCCAGGATCTGGTCCCGTTGCCGCTGACTGAGGAAGGGCAGGACGGTCCGGACCATCTCCAGCGACTGCGTGTACGTGGCCTTGCCGAGCGAGGCGGGGAAGTCGGAGCCCCACATCAGGCGCTCGGACCCGTATGCGGACACCAGGTCGCGGACCGCCGGCCAGGTGTCGCGGTACGGGAAGTCCCACGGCTGCGCGCTGGCGTAGTAGAAGCCGGACACCTTGACGAACACGTTGCCGTACTCGGCTCCGGCGAGCACCGCCGCGAGGTCGTCCGGATAGCCGGGGGCGGAGACGGACAGCCAACCCAGGTGGTGGATCAGCAGGACGAGTCCGGGGTGCGCGGCCGCGACCCGCTGCAGGGCCGGCTGCCACGCGGGCGGAGCGGAGATGCTGGCGATCAGTCCCAGCTCCTCGGCGGCGCCGAAGAACTCGTCGCCGTTCTGGCTGGTCAGCCAGCCGTCGTCGACCTCGCCCAGGTAGTGCGTGAAGCCGACCGCGTGCGGGAACCGGGCGACCAGGGCGCGCAGCCGCCGCGCGGCGCCCGGCTGGTGATGGTGCGGTGACCAGGGATTGTCCACGTCGAGCAGGAACGCCAACCGGTCGGGCAGGCGGTGCGCGTCCTGCGCGACATCGTTGTTGTTCTCCGGGTTCGCGGTCGGGCCGTCGCCGATCTGGGCGCACACCACCAGCGTGGCGCCGACGCCGTGACGGTCCATTTCGTACAGCAGCTGATCGACGCTGCCGCGATGCGGCGGGTCGGGGACGTCGGCGGAGTACGGCCACGTCCGCCAGGCATGACAATGCGCGTCTACGATCATCGCGCGCGCCGAGCTTGGGTATATGAACCATGTTCCGTCATAGCGAAAGACAACCGGGCGCGCGGCGGGACGGTCAAGGCTTGTCTTCGGGTGATGGCGGTAGTATGGTCCCCCATTAAAAACTCCGTTCATAATTATGAACGCCACATCATCATCAACAACATCGATACCAGTGCGGGGAGCAACCGTTGGTAGATGCGGTCAAGTCGGCCGACCGGGTACTTCAGGTCTTCGATTTGCTGGCCACCGAGCCGCAGGGTCTGTCGTTCACCGAGATCCGCGAACGGCTCGAACTGCCCAAGAGCAGCGCGCACACGCTGTTGGCGACGCTCGTGGTGAACCAGTACATCACACTGGACGAAGGCACCCGCCGGTACGCGGTCGGCCTGCGGCTGTGGCAGGCCGGTCAGGCGTACCTGCCGGCCACCGGCCTGGAGCAGGCGGCCCTGCCGTACCTGCAGAACGCGAGCGACGCGGTGAACGAGACGGCCCAGCTGGCGATCCTGGACGGCACGGAGAACGTGTACATCGCCAAGGTCGACGCGAAGCAGCAGCTGACTCTGGCGTCCCGGGTCGGTGGGCGGCTCCCGGCCTACGCGACCGGCATCGGTAAGGCGCTGCTCTCCGGCCTGACCGACGACGAAGTCCGTGCACGCTTCCGGGGCATCCGGTTCACCCACTTCACCCCGCACACCGTCACGAGCCTGCGTGCGCTGCTCGCCGAGCTGCGTACCGTTCGCGAGCGCGGGTACGCGACCGACCAGGGCGAGTACACCCCCGGCGTCCACTGTGTCGCCATGCCGGTCCTCGACCGCTCCGGTGGGATCTGCGCGGCGATGAGCATCTCCGTTCCCAGCGTGCGGATGTCCGAATCGCTGCACGAGAAGATCTGCAAGGTACTGGGCAACGAAACCGACGCGCTGTCCGCGCGGCTGGGCCACAATCGCCGATCCCGCCCTGCCTGACCGTCGGCCTGCGCCGATCTCGCGCTCACGCCCGACCCGACCGTCCATCATGGACGGCCCGAATCCCCGCCGCCGCAATCATTCCGGCGACCAGCGCGGGCGTCGGTGAAGCGCGCCGACGCCGACCCTTGACGCGCGGCTGCCGGTGTCCCGGACTCGCGCGGCACGGCACCGTGCGCTCGGCGGCACCGAAACAGGTTCTTGACCGTCCGGCAACACCGTGCTTACACTTCGGTTCCAAGTAATGAACGAAGTTCGTATATATGAACCTCCATCGATCACACACTGGCGTGGGCGTCGGAGCACCTTCGTGGTGCCGTACCCATGACATCCACCATGACCAGTGGTACGGGCCCTGGGAAAGCGTTTTCCCCGCTCGTACCCGCTTCGTCACGAGTGTCGCGGCACTTACCCGCTGCGGCGAGCTGAGTAGTGGCACAGGCAATGGCATGTCCGCTGGAAGGAAAGGTGATTGAGCGACATGGGTGGGCATATTTCGCGGCGGCGGTTCCTGGTCCAGGCGACGCTGCTGGGTTCGGCCGCGGCGGCGGGCGCGGGCGCCCTGCTGCAACCGGGCGCGGCGCTGGCCGCGGGCGGCCGGGCGTCCGGGAACAGGGAGTTGACGTATTCGGACGACTTCCAGCGTCCCGACGGCAGCGTCGTCGGTGACGGATGGGAGCAGCTGCGCGGCAGTTGGTCGTTGGTGTCGCAGACGCTGGAACCGACCGGCAGCACCGATCAGATGCAGATCGCGCAGACCGCGTTCGAGTTGGGTCGGGAGTTCACGGTCGAGGGAACGGTGAGCCTCGGCGCGCCGGGTGCCCTGGTGTACAGCGGGATCGCGTTCAACATTCGGGATCTCGGCGACGGTACCCAGAACGCCTACGTGCTGACGCTCCAGTACGGTACGCCGTCGACGTGGGGGCTGTTCGAGATCACGGGTTCGAAGCAGCTCATCCTGCCTGCGTTCGGGCAGATCGAGCTCGAAGCGGGTACGCCCTACACGCTGCGGGCGACCGCGCGTAAGTACGGCTGGTTCGACATCGAGATCCTGGACGGCAACCAGGCGATGGTCAGCCGCTCGGTGCAGCTCGAACAGTTCTACCAGCAGCTGGCCGGTGGCTACTTCGGCCTGTACTCACAGGTCGGCAACGCCGACGGCATCGTCCAGATGCACAGCATCAGCGCGCGCAGCGGCTCCGATCCCTCCGACCCGCCGCCGCCACCGGCACCCGCGGCGCTGGTGTGCACG
>DASXOA010000018.1:0-3330 GCA_036494675.1 Rugosimonospora sp. | reverse complement strand
CAGCTTCAAGCTGTTCATGGCGTACCCGGGCGTGTTCTACAGCGACGACGGGCAGATCCTGCGGGCCATGCAGCGGGCCCGGGACAACGGCGCGATGATCATGATGCACGCGGAGAACGGCATCGCCATCGACGTGCTGGTGCAGCAGGCGCTGGCCCGGGGCGAGACCGACCCGGTGTACCACGGCATCACCCGCCCACCGGCGCTGGAGGCGGAGGCCACCCACCGGGCGATCGTGCTGGCCGGCGTGGCCCGGGACTGCCCGCTGTACTTCGTGCACCTGTCCGCCAGCGGCGCGCTGGAGCAGGTGGCCGCGGCCCGGGACGCCGGGCGCAACGTGTTCGCCGAGACCTGCCCGCAGTACCTCTACCTGACGCTGGAGGAGCAACTCGGCGCGCCCGGCTTCGAGGGCGCCAAGTGGGTGGCCTCGCCCCCGCTGCGCAGCGGGCACGAGTCGCACCGGGCGGACCTGTGGAACGGCCTGCGCAGCAACGACCTCGCGGTGGTGTCCACCGACCACTGCCCGTTCTGCATGAAGGAGCAGAAGGAGTTGGGGCTGGGCGACTTCTCGAAGATCCCCAACGGGATCGGTACCGTCGAGCACCGGGTGGACCTGGTGTACCAGGGCGTGGTGGACAGCAAGCTGTCCATCGAGCGCTGGGTGGAGACCATCGCCACCACGCCGGCACGGATGTTCGGCCTGTACCCGCACAAGGGCGTCATCGCGCCCGGCTCGGACGCCGACATCGTGCTCTACGACCCGGCCGGGCACACCAGGATCGGCGTGGACACGCACCACATGAACCTGGACCACTCGGCGTGGGAGGGGTACGAGATCGCCGGCCGGGTCGACACGGTGGTGTCCCGGGGTGACGTGATCGTCGACGGTACCGGGCTGCACGCGACCAAGGGCCGGGGCCGGTACCTGCGCCGTGGCCTGTCTTCCTACCTGTTGTGATGGTGTCTTCATGAAGCTGATTCCGCATTGGATCAATGGCTCCACAGTGGACGGTTCCGGGGCGACCCGGCTGCCGGTGTACGACCCGGCGACCGGGGAGCAGCGGGCGGCGGTGGCCGCGGCGACCGAAGCCGACGTACGCGTCGCGGTGCGGGCGGCGGCGGACGCGTTCCCCGGTTGGCGGGGGACCGGCCTGTGCCGGCGGGCCGAGGTGATGTTCCGGTTCCGCGAACTGGTCGACGCGAACCGTAAGGAGATCGCCGGCCTGATCAGCGCCGAGCACGGCAAGACGGTCGCCGACGCGCTCGGCGAACTGGCCCGGGGCATCGAGAACATCGAGTTCGCGGCCGGCGCGCCGGCCCTGCTCAAGGGCGGCTTCACCGAGCAGGCCTCGACCGGGGTGGACGTCTACTCGATCCGCCAACCGCTGGGCGTGGTCGCCGGGATCACCCCGTTCAACTTCCCGGCGATGGTACCGATGTGGATGTTCTGTACCGCCCTGGTCGCCGGCAACACGTTCGTGCTCAAGCCGAGCGAGAAGGATCCCTCGGTCTCCCTGCTACTCGCCGACCTGCTGCACCAGGCCGGCGTACCGGCCGGGGTGTTCAACGTCGTGCAGGGCGACCGGATCGCGGTCGACGCGCTGCTGGCCGACCCGGACGTCGCGGCTATCAGTTTCGTCGGCTCCACGCCGGTGGCCCGGCACATCTACGAGACCGCCACGAAGGCCGGCAAGCGGGTCCAGGCGCTGGGCGGGGCGAAGAACCACATGGTCGTGCTGCCCGACGCGGACGTCGCGGCGGCGGCCGACGCGGCGGTGTCGGCCGGGTACGGGTCGGCGGGCGAGCGGTGCATGGCGGTGTCCGTGGTGGTCGCGGTCGGCTCGGTCGCCGATCCGCTGGTGGACGCGATCGCGGCGCGCATCGCCGACATCCGGGTCGGGCCGGCCAGCGACCCGGACGTGGAGATGGGGCCGCTGATCAGCCGGGAGCACCGGGACCGGGTGGCCGGGTACCTGGCGGGCGAGGGCGGCGACGTGGTGGTGGACGGCCGGTCCGCGCCGGTCACGCAGGGTCCCGGGTTCTTCCTCGGGCCGTCGCTGGTGGACAACGTGGCCACCGACTCCGGGTACTACACCGACGAGATCTTCGGGCCGGTGCTGTCGGTCGTGCGGGTCGACACGTACGAGGAGGCGGTGGCCCTGGTCAACGCCAACCCGTACGGCAACGGCACGGCCCTGTTCACCCGGGACGGCGGAGCGGCGCGCCGCTTCCAGTACGAGGTGGTGTGCGGGATGGTGGGCATCAACGTGCCGATCCCGGTGCCGGTGGCGTACTACAGCTTCGGCGGCTGGAAGTCCTCCCTCTTCGGCGACCTGCACATGTACGGGCCGGAGGGGTTGGCGTTCTACACGCGCAGCAAGGTGGTGACCTCCCGCTGGCCGGATCCGGCGACTTCGGAGGTCGACCTCGGGTTCCCCAGAGTGAGGTGAGCGCATGGATTTGGGCGTCGTGTTCCAGCTCGACCCACCGGCCAGCGAGGTCGTCCGGCTCGCCCGGCTGGCCGAGGGGTACGGGTTCAGCCACGTGTGGACGTTCGACTCGCACCTGCTGTGGCAGGAGCCGTTCGTCGTGTACAGCCAGATCCTGGCCGGCACGTCGACGGTGACGGTCGGGCCGATGGTGACCAATCCGGGCACCCGCGACCCGAGCGTCACCGCGTCGCTGTTCGCCACGCTCAACGACATGTTCGGCAACCGTACGATCTGCGGCATCGGCCGGGGCGACTCGGCACTGCGCACCCTCGGACTGCCCCCGGGCAACCTGGCCGAACTGCGCGAGAGCGTCGGCGTGATCCGGGAGCTGGCCAACGGGCGGCCGGTCAGGTACCGGGGACGCGAGCTGCACTTCCCGTGGGTGCGCGACAGCCAACTGGAGGTCTGGGTCGCCGCGTACGGGCCGAAGGCCCTCGCGCTGGCCGGCGAGGTCGGCGACGGGTACATCCTGCAACTGGCGGATCCGGACATCGCGGCCTGGATGATCGGCGCGGTGCGCGCGGCGGCCGAGCGGGCCGGTCGCGACCCGCAGGCGGTGAAGTTCTGCGTGGCGGCACCCGCGTACGTGGGCGACGACCTGGCCCACCAGCGGGAGCAGACCCGCTGGTTCGGCGGCATGGTCGGCAACCACGTGGCCGACATCGTGGCGCGGTACGGCGCGGGCGGCGCGGTACCGGCCGCGCTGACGGACTACATCCGGGACCGGCAGGGGTACGACTACGCGGAGCACGGCCGCGCCGGCAACACGCACACCGCGTTCGTCCCCGACGAGATCGTGGACCGGTTCTGCGTCCTCGGGCCGGTGTCCGCCCACCTG
>DASXOA010000017.1:0-27713 GCA_036494675.1 Rugosimonospora sp. | reverse complement strand
CGCGCCGCTGGTCGGTTGCACGATGACCTGTGTGGCCGTGATGGTCGTTCCACTGGTCGTCCCCAGGACGAGGACGGGTTCGCCGGTGGTGATGGCACTGGCCGAGGTCGAGGTCGTGCCGTTCTGGTAGGTCGTGGAGGACGCCTCGTTGACGGTCACCTTCTCACCCGTTGAGGTCGAGATGGTGAAGCCCGACGTGGACAAGCTACCGACCGTGCCGATGGTTCCCCCGGCGGCCGGTCCGGAGCGGGCGTTGGATCCACCGCCGCCGGATCCGCCGCCGGCTCCCCCGGCGGCCGGTCCAGACCCGCTGCCGGATCCGCCGCCGGATCCGCCGCCGGATCCGCCGGCGAAGCCGCTGCCGAATCCGGGGTGACCTGCTGTCGCCGAGGGGGACGCGGCCGAGGGCGATGTGGCGAGACCGATGGACAGTCCGATCACCGCTAACATCAGGGCAGCGGCCGCGACCCATCCACTGATTCTGTTCGACAGCATTCGCCATACCGTCGACAGCACGCGCCGTGCCCCGGACCGGCGTGCCGGTTCGGGCGTGGTCACCGAGGTCGACCAGCCCGGCGAAGACGCTGCCGGGTAAGGCAGCGAAGCACCGCCGTCGCCTGGACCTCCATTGACCGACGGCCCTGACGTCGCGCTCAAAACAGGGCCCGCGGGTAACGTCTCGTTGGGCACTGTCGGGTCGTAATCGTTCACGGTGTCACTCCTCGCAATCAGACAACTCTGCAACAGTGCGAGCCATCCCTGTGAGGCCCCTGTGGGCGGCCGATCAGCTTGCTGAGCGAGCGCGTTGCTTGTAGTCGGAGTTGGGGGTCGCGGCGCAGCGAGCCGCGCCTCCGCGGCACCTGTCCGGCGGTGTCGGCCTGCCCGATTTCCAGCAGCGCGTCCGGGACCGGGTCGCCGTCGCCGTCGAGGACCCGGCCGGTGCGACGATCTCGCCGTCCAACTGGGCCTGCGTCGCCCCTTCGGCGCCCGACGACGGCACATCGACGTGGCCCGTTGCCGCGTACTCCGCCACGGCCGCTTCCTCACGTCTCAAGCTCGGCGACCTGCGGCAGTCGCACACCTTCCCCGTGAGAGCGGCCTGCTGGACAGGGCAGTGCCAGGGGACCGGCATTGCCCCGCCCGGTAGGGCGCACTGCGGGCTACGAACGGACAAGACAGCACAAGTGATCATCGCCGGGCACGCGTTCATTCAGAGCCTCCGACGCGGACACTACGAACCCGCCGTTGACACCAGCGCGGGCGTTGACTCCGGGGGTGTCGAGTCCAACGGTTCGACGCAGATTTGCGTCCTTGCCGGACCGACTGTGGATCAACTCAGCGGGCCTCGGGTGGCTTGGCCAGGACGGGAACTCGGTAGCTGTCGGATTACGGTGTGTGGCCTGTTTCTAGCAGCATGCACACAAGCGCAATTTTGCTGAACATTCGATACATCGTGTATCCGCTGACCGCTAACCGGTTACGTCGTCGACCTTGCCGGCTACCCCCGTTGACCTGAATTCTGCCTGTTGTGCGGCCAGACGTTCACACCCGCAAGCCCTGATCAACCTCAGTAACTCCCCGTTAGGCTGACAAGAATAGGTGACCACCGATGGTTGGCTTGTCCAAGGCCCGAAACTTGTTGTGTGTGCTCCTGACCGTGGGAGTCTTGACGTCCGCGTGCTCTGCCGCCGCGCAGAACACTCCCGGCGCCACTTCGTCTTCGTCCAGCACCTTCGTCATTGCCGCCGACACCCTGGTCGACAACATGGACCCGGCCGCCGCGTCCAGCCAGCCGGAGTTGCAGTTCGCCAAGGCGGTGTATGAGACGCTCGTCAACTACGACGTGACCAGCAAGAAGCTGACCGCGGGGTTGGCGACCAGCTGGCAGATGTCGGCCGATTCGAAGACACTGACCCTCCACCTGCGCCAAGGAGTGACCTTCCACGACGGCGGCAAGCTCACCGGTGATGGGGTCGTCGCCTCACTCAAGCGCACGATCGCGATCGGCAAGGGCGAGTCATCCCTGCTTAGCGACGTCGACACGATGACCGCGCCGGACCAGCAGACCGTCGTCATCACCCTGAAGAGTCCGGATCCCGGTTTCCTCGACGGCCTCCAGCGGCAGTTCATCGTCAGCCCGACCGCGATAGCCCAGCACGCTGGCACCGACCAGGGGCAAAGCTGGTTCTCCACGCATGAGGCGGGCAGCGGGCCCTACGAGCTGAAGTCCTTCGAACCCAACCAGAAGGTGGTGTACGACCAGTTCTCCGGGTACTGGCAGGGCTGGAGCGGCAAGCACATCCAGGAGTACGTGGTCAACTCGGTACCCGACGCGGCCACCCAGCTGTTGCAGGTCAAGCAGGGTACCGCCGACTGGGCCACTGCCATCTCCACGGACGACGCGAACACTCTGCGCACCAACAGTTCGGTTCAGGTGAAGGTGTACCAGGGCAGCCCGTTCTACCTGATGTTCAACACCGGCGACGGGAAACTGAACGATCCGCAGGTCCGCCAGGCGATCAGCCTCGCGGTGGATCCGGCTGCGATCAACACCCAGATCATGCACGGCATGGCCTCCCCGCTGCGCGGGCCACTGCCGGACTGGATGGCGGGGCAGGACTCCTCCGCGCCGGTACCGACCCAGAACCTGGACCAGGCCAAGTCGCTGCTCGCCGCGGCCGGCTACAGCGCCAGCAAGCCGTTGAAGCTGAGCTTCCTGTACTTCAACGGCTGGTCCTGGGAGCAGACGGTCGCCACCATCCTGCAGGCGGACCTGAAGCAGATCGGGGTCACGCTGGACGTCAAGAGCGCCCCATGGGCCTCCTTCACCCAGCAGGTGGGCAACAAGGCCACGCGGCCGGACATGGGGTCGGTCGCGGTCTACGTGCCGACCCCGTCCCCGGACCCGGTGCTGACCGCCAGCTTCGACCCGGCCAGTGAGGGCAACTGGGCGTACTGGGGATACAACAACCCCACGTTCACCGCCGCCCTGCGCACCGCGGAGGCCACGTCCAACGCCACTCAGCAAGCCGCCCTGTTCAACGCGGCGCAGCAGGTCCTCATCCGCGACTACGCCGCGATCTGGCTGATGGACATGCCCGACATCTTCGTCCTTCGCAAAGACGTGCAGGGCTGGACGCACGATCCGTCCTGGGGCCTCATCCCGGACTACTACCACGTCTACAAGGCATGACCGGGCATCCGCACGAGAAAGGGAAGTTGCCACTATGGCCTACCAGTACCCGACCAATGAGCCCCCGAGCTTCGGGCGACACATCGACCTGACCCCCATCGCCGAGCGGGTGTTGCGGCTCAGCCATGTTGGCGAAGGACACCGCCTGGTCATCTACGCGGACAACGAGCGGACGAAGGCCCAGATCGACGCCTTCTTCACCGCTGGCGAGATCGTCGGCGCGGAGACCCTGCTGGTGATGACCACGCCGCGTAACAGCCCGCGGGACCCCCGCCAGATCGCGATCGACGCGATGGGGCACGCCGAGACCATCATCGACCTGTCCTGCGCGTCCTGGATCTACACGACCCCGTTCTCCGAGCTGCTCGACCGGGGCGTGCGCATCCTGTCCTCGATGACCAACCCGGACACTTGGGCGAAGCTGCCGCCCGACGCGCGGCTGTCGGCGCTGTCCAAGCACAGCGCCGGCATCATCGAGGCGACCGAGACCATGCGGGTCTGGTCGGCGTCCGGTAGCGATTTCACGGTGGCCAAGCACGGCCGGATGGGTACCTGGCAGGACGGGCTGGTCGACGAACCGGGCGACTGGGACAACTTCCCCAGCCACCAGGCAGCCTGTGCGCCGCTGGAGGATTCAGCCAGCGGAACCATGGTGATCAACCCGGGCGACCTGCTGGTGCAGATTAAGCACGTGGTGTCCTCCGAGATCCGGCTCACCTTGGCGGGCGGGCGGATCGTCGCGGTCGATGGCAGCGCGGACGCGGCCCTGTTGCGCAACTGGCTGGCCCGGTGGAACGACCCGAACGCATACATCATGTCGCACATCGGCTGGGGTTTGGAGCCGCGGGCCGAGATCGGCAGCATGCAGATGATGGAGTGGGAGAGCTACGGCGGCGGGGTGATGGTCGCCTTCGGCTCGAACGACGGGCGGTTCCTCGGCGGCAAGACGCACAGCCGGGCTCACCTGGACGTGGTGTTGCTGTCCGCCAGCTACTCCTGCGACGGTACGGACATTCTGCACGAGGGCAGGTTCGTGCCGGCCGAGTTGCAACTGCCGAGCTTCAGTTGACCGTGCCAGTACTGCCGGCGTGCCACGGGCCGGCCGGACGAAGGGCGCTGCCATGAGGTGGCGCTACTTCGCCGGCCGGGCTGCGGCCACCCTGTTCGTGGCCGCCGGCATCCTCGTCGTCACCTTCGTGCTGACGCATGTGATCCCGGCCGACCCTGCGCGGGTGGCCGCCGGGGCGCGGGCCACCCCGGAGCAGGTCGCCCGGGTGCGCGTGGAACTGGGGCTGAACCGCCCGCTGCCGGCCCAGTTCGTGACGTTCATCGACAACCTGCTGCACGGTGACTTCGGTACCAGCTTCGTGACCAACCGGCCGGTGTCGCAGGACCTTCAGATCTTCTTCCCGGCCACGCTGGAGCTGGTGCTGTGCGCCACCGTGGTGATGACTCTGCTTGGGGTGGCGGCCGGGGTGTACCTGGCTCACCGGCCCAGCTTCATCGGCAACCTGCTGGTGCGCGGCGGCGGCCTGCTCGGCATCGCCGCCCCGGTGTTCCTCACCGCGCTGCTGGCCCAGATCGTCTTCTTCGGCAAGCTGGGCTGGCTGCCCTCAGGCGGCCGTATCGACGGCGCGCCGCCACCGACGATCACCGGGCTCTATCTGGTCGACGCGACCCTGACCGGCGACTGGTCGGCCCTGGCCAACTCGGCCTGGCATCTGGTGCTGCCGGTACTGGTTCTGGCCCTCAGCCGAGCGGGGGTGATCATGCGGTTCGTTGCCGGCGAGATGCACGCCGCGCTCGACTCGGAGTACGCGCAGACCGCGCGGGCCAAGGGCGCCGGGCGGGCCCGGCTGGCGGTGCGCCATGCGTTGCGCAATGCCGCGATCCCCGTGGTCAGCATGGTCGGTCTGCAATTCGGTTGGCTGCTGGGCGGCACGGTGCTGGTGGAGTCGGTGTTCTCCTGGCCCGGGCTGGGCGCGTACGTGGTCAACTCCATTGTTTCGCTGGACTTCATGCCGGTGATCGCCACAGCGGTGGTGCTTGGCCTGACCTTCGCCATCGTGAACCTGCTGGTGGACCTCGCGCAGGAGTTGCTCGACCCGAGGATTGCGGCATGAGAGCACTGGCACATCGGTTCCGGCTGGCCATCGCCACCCCAGCCGGCGGCGCAGGGTTCGGCATCTGTCTGTTCATCGGCCTGCTGGCGGTGTTCGGGCCGCTGCTCGCCCCGCACGACCCGGACGCCGTCCAACTCAGCCAGCGGCTGGCCCCGCCCAGCCCGGCGCACTGGTTCGGCACCGACGACCTCGGACGGGACCTTTTCAGCCGGGTACTGGCCGGGGCACCGCGCACCGTGCTGGCGGCCGGTGCCGTGGTCGCCGTTTCGGTCGTCGTCGGTCTGCTGGTCGGTGTCCTCGCCGGCTTTCTCGGCGGGTTGGTCGATCAGGTGCTGATGCGCATCACCGACATCTTCGTGGGGTACCCGGCACTGCTGCTGGCGGTGGCGATCACCGCGGCGCTCGGCACCGGGCTGGTGCAGGCGACGATCGCGCTGGCCGTGGTGTGGTGGGCAGGGTACGCGCGGCTGATGCGTGGCCAGGCCGCCGCCGTGCGCGGGCTGCCCTTCGTCGAGGCGGCCCGGACCACCGGCGCGTCCCGGTGGGCCATCATGACCCGGCACGTGCTCCCCAACGTCGCCGGTCCGCTCCTGGTGAAGGCCACCGTCGATCTCGCCCTGGTGGTCGAGTCGATCGCCGCACTGGGCTTCATCGGCCTCGGTGCACAGCCGCCGACACCCGAGTGGGGATTGATGATCGCGCAGTCCCGCCAGTACGCCATCGAGGCATGGTGGTACCCAACGCTGCCCGGACTGTCTCTGCTGCTCATCGTGGTGGGCTGCAACCTGTTCGGCGATGCCCTGGCACGGGCTTTCGCCACCAACCCACGCTCGGTGGTCTCCGGTTGGCGCCGGCCGCGCCGGTCGGCTGCCACACCGCTTCGAAGCTCGGGAGGACAAGCATAGCCATGCGCCGTGAACATATCGAACGGGTGGACGCCCACCTGCAAGCCAACGCCCAGATCTACGAACAGTGGCTGGTCCAGTTGTGCACGCAGCCGAGCATATCGGCGACCGGCGAGGGTGTGACGCAATGCGCCGACCTGGTCGCACAGATGTGTGAGGAGGTGGGGCTGGTCGTGCAGCGAGTCCCGACCCCGGCGCACCCGGTGCTGCTGGCCACCATGGAGGGCCGGTCCAACTACGTGCTGGGTTGCTACGACCATTACGACGTGCAACCGGTCGACCCGATCGAGGAGTGGTTGTCCCCACCGTTCACGCCCACCGTGCGCGACGGCCGGCTGTACGCGCGGGGCGTCGCCGACAACAAGGGCAACTTCGTCTCCCGGCTCGCCGCGATACATTCCTGGTTGGAGAGCACCGGTGACGTGCCCGTCGGGGTCTGTTTCATCCTCGACGGCGACGAAGAGATCGGCAGCCCGGGGTTGACCGCGGTAGCCGACGTGCTGCAGACCAAGCTCGCGATCAACGGGCTGATCTGGGAGAGCGGCTCGGTCAACGCCCGCGACCAGCTGGTGTCCTACGAGGGCGTCAAGGGCCTGCTGGCCATCGAGCTGACCGCGCGGGCCGAGCGCGGCGACCTGCACTCCATGTATGCGACCGTGGTACCCAACCCGGCCTGGCGGCTGGTGCGGGCGCTGGCGCAGCTGCGCGACGAGGACGACCAGGTATTGGTGGCCGGCTTCACCGACGGGGTGCGCGAGCCCAGCGCGGCCGATCTGACCGAGCTTGACGGGTACCGGGCCGACGAGTCGGACACCCTACGCCAGATCGGTGCCCGTAGCGACCTGGACGACCGGGAACTGGCGCTGCGGCATGCCTTCGGGCCCACCATGAACCTCAGCGGGCTGGGCAGCGGCTATGTCGGGGTCGGGTCCAAGACCGTACTGCCGGCGTACGCCCGTGCCCGTATCGACGTGCGGCTGGTGCCCGACCAGGATCCGGAGGAGGTGGTCGCCGCACTGCGCAGCCACCTCGACCGGGCGGGCTTCGCCGACATCGAGTTGACCGTGCTCGCGGTTGTGCCACCGTATCGGGCCAGCGGCAGCGGCGAACTGCACGACGCGGTCCGCGCCGCCGCCGCGGACCTCTACCGTGGCTGCATCGTCTACCCGACCCTGCCGGCGGCCGGTCCGATGCACGCCCTGTGCGCGGCGTCCAACATCCCGGCCAGCGCCGCGCCAGGCACCGCGGACCACCTGTCCAACTTCCATGCCCCGAACGAGAGCATCCGGCTGGACAACTTCCACCGCGCCGCACGAGGCATCGCCCGTCTGATGGCACACCTGGCGGACCGATGAGCGGCGCAACACGCAGCGGCGACCCGGCAAACAGTGAACCCACGAGCGGCGGAATGGCGAACGGCGCAGCGATGAACGGCGCAGCGATGAACGGCGCGACGACGCGTGGCGGTAAGCGGTATTCCGACTACAGCTACTGGCTCGAACAGTGTGGCGACCTCACCCCACGGCCCCGGCTGTCCGGCTTGGCGCAGGCCGACGTGGTCGTCGTGGGCGCCGGCTTCACCGGCCTGTGGACCGCCTACTACCTGCTGCGTCAGGAACCGGCGCTGCGGGTCGTGGTGCTGGAGTCGGAGATCGCCGGCTTCGGCGCCTCCGGCCGCAACGGCGGCTGGTGCAACGCCACCATGCTGGGGCTGACCACCAAGGAGATGGTGCGCCGCTGGGGGAGGCGGGCCACCGTTTCGACCGTCCAGACGATGCGGGCCACCCTGGACGAGGTCATCGCGGTGGTCGAGCGCGAGGGGCTGGACGTCGACCTGGCCCGGGAGGGTGTGCTGCGAGTCGCGCACGGCCGCGGCGAACTGGCCGCCGTGCAGCAGAAGTACCAGGCGCTGGACGCGCTCGGTCTGCTCGACGGGCACCTGCTGCTGGACCGGCAGCAGACCCTCGACCGCATTCAGTTGCACGGTGCCGAAGGCGCGCTGTGGGATCCGTTCGTCGCCTGGCTGCATCCGGCGAAGCTAGTGCGCGGGCTGGCCGACGCGGTGGAGCGCATGGGCGGGACCATCTATGAGGGCAGCCGGGTCACCGGCTGGACCGGCGAGCGCCCGTACCAGGTGCGCACCCCGCACGGCGAGATCACCGCCGACCAGTTGGTGCTGGCGACCGAGGCGTACAGCGTGGCGTTCCCGTCGCTGCGCCGGCGGGTCATCCCGCTGTACTCGCTGATTGTGCTCACCGAGCCGCTGAGCGAGCGGCAATGGGAATCGGTCGGCTGGCGGCGGCGCTTCACCCTTTCCTCGGAGAGGCTGTCCGTGGACTACCTGTCACGTACCCCTGACGGCCGCATCATGTTCGGCGGCCGGGGCGCGCCGTACCATTTCGGCTCCCGGATCGACGACGCGTACGACCGGCACGACCCGACCCACGCCATGCTGCGCGAGGTCTTCTACTCGTGGTTCCCGCAACTGGCGCAGGTGCGGTTCAGCCACGCCTGGGGAGGCCCGTTGGGGGTACCCAGGGACTGGACGCCCAACGTCTTCTTCGACCAGCGCCGCGGTTTCGGCGGCGCGCTGGCCTACAGCGGCCAGGGAGTAGCCATGAGCAACCTGGCCGGCCGGGTGCTGGCCGAGTCCATCACGGATCACCCCACCGAGCTTTCCGAGCTGCCGTTCGTCGGCCACCAGTCCCGCAACTGGGAAGTCGAGCCGCTGCGCACGCTGGGCATCCGCCTGGTCCAGCGGGGCACCGCCCGACTGGACGACCGAAGCTGGCGCACCGGCCGTCCACCGACCGGCCGCACGCTCACCGAGCGCCTCAGCCGCCACTGACGCCTGCACCCGGATCGGAGAATCGATGGGAATGATGGTAACGGCGTCCCAGCCCCGACGAGGCAGCGACGAGATCGCCCTGTCGGTAGCCGGCCTGACGGTCGACTACCACACCGCGGACGGCGACCTGCGCGCCGTGAACGATGTCTCGCTCGACCTGCACGAGGGGCAGACCCTTGGGGTGATCGGCGAGTCCGGCTCGGGCAAGTCGACCCTCGGGACGGCCATGGCGGGGCTGCTGACCGGCGGGCCCGGTCGCCGGGTGCGCGGACGCATCCAACTGTCCGGTTCCCCGGCGGCCGGTTACCGGGCAGTCGGCGATCTGCTGACCTTGCCGGAGCGGGCGTTGCGCCGCATCCGCGGTTCCGCGCTGGCCATGGTCTTCCAGGACGCGATGCTCTCGCTCAACCCGGTCATCCGGGTCGGTACCCAACTCGACGAGGCCATTCGGCTGCACCAGCCGGCCATGACCAGGCGGGAGCGTCGCCGGCGGGTCCTCGACCTGCTCGCACAGGTCGGCATCGACGGGCCAGAACGCTGCTGCACGGCATACCCGCACCAACTCTCCGGCGGAATGCGCCAGCGTGTGCTGATCGCGATGGCGGTGGCCAACGAGCCCCGGGTCCTGATCGCCGACGAACCGACCACGGCGCTGGACGTGACCGTCCAGGCACAGGTGTTGGAGGTGCTACGGGCCACCCAGCGGCGCACCGGCTGCGCGCTGGTGCTCATCTCCCATAACCTCGGCGTGATCGCCCAGATCAGCGACGAGATCCTGGTGATGTACGCGGGCGCCGCGGTGGAACGCAGCGGGATGGCCGATTTCTTCCACGCCCCGGCCCACCCGTACAGCGCCGGGCTGCTGCGCAGCATGCCACGACTGGACCAGCCACACCGGTCCGGGCTGGCCATTCCCGGGTCGCCGCCGTCAATGACGCAGCTGCCGCCCGGCTGCTCGTTCGCGCCCCGGTGCCGGTACGCCGGGGACGCCTGTACGCGGGACCGCCCGGTACTGGCGCAGATTGGTACCGGGGGCCAGCTCGCGGCCTGCTTCCACCCGCTGTCCGGCCCGGAGACGGTCGATGTCGCGCCTGCGCCGGCATCCGCCGATGCCGCGCCCGCACCGACCGGTTCCGGCGGGGTGGGTCTGGCCGTGCATGGCTTGGTGAAGTCCTTCGTGACCCGCCGCGCCCTGCGCCCGGCGGCGCGGCAGGTGGTCCGCGCAGTCGACGACGTGAATCTGGTCCTGCCCGCCGGCCGCACCTTGGCGCTGGTCGGTGAGTCCGGTTCCGGCAAGACCACGGTGGCCCGGTGCATCATGCGCCTGACCCGTCCGGAGCGCGGCCGGGTGGAGCTTCCTGGCGGGGCCGGCGCGGCGCAGGCGCAGATGGTGTTTCAGGACCCGTCCAGCTCGTTGGATCCATTGTGGACGGTTCGGGACAGCATCGCCGAGCCGTTGCGCTCGCACGGTTGGCGGTCGGGACCGACCGCGCAGCGGGTGGACCAGCTGCTCGCCATGGTGGGCCTGGAATCCCGCCACGGCAACCGGTACCCGCGGGAGCTGTCCGGCGGACAGCGTCAGCGGGTCAGCATCGCCCGCGCGCTCGCGTTGCACCCCACGTTGCTCGTGCTGGACGAGCCGACCGCCGCCCTGGACACCTCGATCCAGGCGCAGATCGTCGACCTGCTGCTGCGCCTGCAGGCCGAGCTCGGCCTGTCGTACCTGCTTATCTCGCACGACATGGCGCTGGTCCGCCAGCTGGCCCACACCGTCGCGGTGATGTATGGCGGCCGGATCGTCGAGTCCGGGCCGTGCGAGGCGGTACTGACCGCGCCTGCGGAGCAGTACACGCGGTCGCTGCTGGCCGCGGTGCCGACCATCCCCGGGCCGGGCACGGCTACTCCCGGGGCGCCGCGGGACGGCTCCTGATGATTTCGTCGTGCGCCACCACCGCGACGTGCAGGGTCAGTGACCCGCGCCCGGCGTCGAGGTCGGTGTCCAGCAGCCGCTCGATGCGCCGCAGCCGCTTGTACAACGCCGGGCGTGACATGTGCAGCGCGTCTGCCGCCATGGTCTTGCTGTGCCCCAGCTCCAGGTAGACGCGCAGCACCTGGAGCAGTTCCTCGCCGTCGCGCACACGTAGCAGCGGGCTCAGCGTGTGCTCCACGAACTCGTGGACCCGCTCGTCGTGGCGCAGCTGGGCGAACAGCCCGTCGAGGCCGACATCGGCGGCGGTGAAGAAGCCGGCGCCGGCCTCCCGCGGCGCAGGCGTCGTCACCACGCTGGCCACCCGCCGGGCCTCCAGCACGGCATGCCGCCAGCCGTCCACCCGGTCGGTGACGCCGCCCACTCCGACCACCACACTTCCCCGTACCGCTGCCGGAAGTGCGTCGACCAGACTGGTCACCGCGGTTTCCCACGAGCCGTCGACCGGCAGCGACAGCAGGCCACCGGCGAGGTCGTCGCCGAGCTGGTCCACCAGGGCCGGCAGGCCGGCCTTGGCTGCTGCGGACAGTAGCCCGCTCACCATGTCTGACGCGGTGGGTGCGCCGGCCCGGCCCGCGCCGCATCGGCGCAGCACGATGCTCACCGCCGTCCGGTTGACCGACGGGAAGCCGAACGCGCGGGCGGCGGTGTGGAGGTCGGCGGTGGAGCCGAACGGCTGGGGGACAGCGTCGATCCGGCGGACCCCGCCCGCCGCTGGCGGCGTGTTGAGCACCATCCGGGCCAGTACCAACGCGGACGCGCCGCGCTCGGCGAGCTTCCACAGCCGGGCTGAGGGCCGCTCGCCACAGATCAGCACCAGCCTGGCCCAGTCCTGTCCGTTGGTCCCGACGAGGGCCACCAGCCAGCCGAGATCTTCCAGATAGGCGATCCGCCGGGCGGGATCGGCCCGGCGCGACCGGTCTGCCCACAGCGACAGGATGTCGGCCGCGTCGGCACTGCCGAAGTGGTACGCAAAGACCTGATGGCTGAGGCTTTCCAGCACCACCGGCGTCCCGCTCATCATGGCCAGCCGGCGGACCACCTCCGTGTAGTCGGCGCGCTCGAGGATCAGCTCGGTGAACACCTGCTGGGCCTCTTCGGCGGCGTTCAGTGCCTCAAACTGATCGCTGATGATCTGCTCGTGTACCGCCCGGGTCACGGTGACGAACGGCGTCGGCCGGTCCAGCACCACCAGAGGCAACGCGCGCGCTTCGGCGCTGCGCAGCATGGCCGCCGGCACCGCGCCGACGTACCGGCGGCCCAATTCGACGACCAGCGCGCTGGCCTGACCGTCGGCCAGCACCTTGATGAACTCAGCGATCAGCTGAGGTTCGTCGGGCAGCGCGATCCCAGTGGTCAGCACCAGCTCGCCGCCCTGGATCAGATTGCCCATGTCGGGCAGTTCGCTGACATGGGCCCAGCGGACCCGGTTGCCCAGTCCGCGGTGGCCGGCGACGACCCGGGGCCGGCCGCGCGCCAACGCCGGAAGAGCGAGGATCTCTTGAACAGTGGGAAGCATGCGGCCCTACTCGCCGCGTAGGTCGGTCACCAGGCGAATCTACCGGAGCCTGCGCGGGCGCCCTTCGCGCTGACCAGCCACGATTCCGCTGGCTGGGATGCCGGTACCCCTATTTGCGCCGACATGGTCGGCGCAAAGCCGCGTACCGCCCACCCGCGCGCCGATCGCGGCCTGCCACCGGCCGGTCCGGCGCCTACTCGGGCGGGATCGTCGGATAACCGTAGGTCTCCGCTGCCTCGCGCAGGGTGACGAGTTCCTGCTTGACATCCATCTCGACAGCATCGCGGCTACGCTGCTGCGGTGGGCCGAAGCCGCCGCCGGACGGGGCGTAGAGCGTCAGCTCATCGTCGGGATCGGCGAAGGTCGCCCAGCCGTCCTGCATGATTTCGCTGTCCGGCCCGGCCGGCACGCCGTTCCAGACGGGGACATCCAGCGTGCCGTCCCGTCCACCACGCATCCCCGAGGCGGGGACACTGGCGCGAACCGGGAAGTACCGCATCCGCACCGGCTCGGTGTATCCGGGCAGCCGGCGGACCGTGATGCGCTCCGCCGGCCCGCCGCGGTACTGTCCGGCCCCGGCGCTGTCCGCCACCCACTCCTTCTCGACGACCATCGCCGGGCACGCCGCCTCGAACAGCTCAACCGAGACATTCGACGCGGAGCTGGGATAGATGTAACCTCCCACCCCATCGCGTCCCAGGCTGCCGCCCTGCCCACCGCCGCCGAACATCGGGGCGTCGTACGCCCGGCCGTCCGGGTACCTGCCGACCGCCCTGGGAAACACGTACAGCCCGGGACCGGCCATCACCCGGTCGGGGAGGACCTGCGCCAGCGCCTTGAGCAACGTGTCGTGATAGCTGAACGCCCGCGCATTGACCGACGCCGGGAACGTGCAGTTCAGGATGCTGCCCTCCGGCGCGGTCACGGTGATCGGCCGGGTCGAACCCTCGTTGTGCGGAATGCCCGGCGCCAGGATCGATTTGAGCTCGTAGTGCGTCCGACCGGTGGTGAACGACAGAGTGCAGTTGGTGCCGCCGGATGCCAACTGCGGACCGGTACCGTCGTAGTCGACCACGATCTCGTCGCCGGAGATCGTCACCGCGACCACGATCCTGGTGGCCTGACCCTTCGAATCAGACCAGCCCTGCGCGCGGTAGGTGCCGTCCGGGAGCCCGGCGATGACCGCCCGCATCGCCCGCTCCGAGCGGCCCTGCAATTCATCGGTCAACTGCGTCGGATCCTCCAGCTGGTACTCCTCCAGCAACCGCACCAGCCGCGACGCACCCACCTCGTTCGCCACCACCTGGGCGTTGATGTCACCGAGTACCAGATCGGCGGCGCGCACGTTCGCCTTGATGATCTCGAAGAGCGTGGTGTTCGGCGTACCCCGCTCGTACAGCTTCATCACCGGGAGGAGCAAGCCCTCCTCGTACACCTCCCGCACCCGGTTGTGCCCGTGCGCCCCACCGAAGTCGGCCTGGTGCGCCACGTTCGTGCTGAACGCCACCAGCCTCCCACCGTGAAACACCGGCGTCATCACGGCGACGTCCGGGATGTGCCCGCAGCACAGCCACGGGTCGTTGCCGATGAACACATCACCCGGATGGATGCGGCCCTCGTAGCGGGCTAACAGATCCCGGGTCACCGTCGGCAACGACAGATTGAACAACGGCATCGAGCCGGCAGCGTGAACCAGCTGCCCGCCACGGCGGTCCAGTAAGGCGCAGCCGTAATCCAGCGCCGCACTCACAATCGTCGAGAACGAGGTGCGCTGGATCGTCAGGAACATCTCCTCGGTGATTCCGTGCAGCCGACCCCAGAGGATCTCCAGCGTCGCCGCGTCGAACCGCCCTGCTACCTCTGACATTTACCTCAGCCGTTCTCTGCGTGACTATCAGCGGACAGTTCGACGACGAGGTTGCCGAACCGGTCCACCACCGCGAAGCTGCCGACCGGCAGATTGACGCTCGTTTCCCGCTCCTCGACAATCGCCGGGCCGTGGATCTCCTGCCCGACCGCCAGCAGGTATCGGTCATAGATGGGTACGCGCGCGTAGCCGCGCTGTTCGGGCAGGAAAACGTCCCGGTGTTTCTTGAGTGGGTTCGCGGCACCCCCGCCGTCCGGCGCGCACAGCGTCACCTGCCGGCTGGGGCCGCGCGCGGTCAGCTTCCAGTTGACCGCCTCGATCAGGAAATCGTCGTCGTAACGGCTGTAGAGTTGCCGGTACGAGGCGGCGAACGACGTGTTGAGGGTCTGCGTTGTCGCGGCGGTCAGGACACCCCCCGGTACCGGCACGGCCAACTCGTGCGACTGGCCGTAGACCCGAAGGTCGACCTCGCGTACGATCTCGACCTGCTCCGGCGCGACGCCCGCCTCGGCGAGCGCGGCACAGCCCCGCTCGGCCATCTGGGCGTAGATGGTGTTGACTTCTGCCCAATCGAGCCACGCGAGCATCGACACCGACGACCGGGTGAACTGGAAGGACAACGGGGCCACCAGACAGCCGAACGCCGAGGTGGCGCCGGCACCCAGCGGGAACACGATCCGGCTGGTCCCCAGCAGGCGAGCGATCCCGGCCGCATGAGCCGGCCCGGCGCCAGCGAATGCGACCATCGACACCTTGCTCGGATCGACGTTTCTCTCCTGGAGGTGCATCCGCGCGGCCTGCGCCATATTCTCGTTCACAACCTGGTGAACCCCCCAAGCCGTGTCGAGCGCCGAGAGCCCCGCCTGCTCACCCAGCCGGGCGAGCGCGTCGTGGGTTGACTTCACGTCCAGGGTGAAGCGGCCGCCCAGAAAGTACTCGGGGTCGAGGAAACCCAGCAGGAGGTTCGCGTCGGTGACCGTCGGCTCGGTACCGCCCCGGCCGTAGCAGGCCGGCCCTGGCGCCGCGCCCGCTGAATCCGGCCCCACCTTCAGCAGCCCCATGAGGTCGAGCCGGGCGATGCTTCCGCCACCTGCGCCGATCTCGATCAGCTCGACGCTCGGGATGGCGACCGGCGTGCCCGATCCGCGCGTGAACCGTTGGGTCCTGCTGACTTCGAGGGTGTTCACCACGGCCGGGCGGCCGTCGGTCAGCAGGCACAGCTTGGCGGTGGTACCGCCCATGTCGAAGGAGACTACCGGACCGCTGCCGGTCAGTTTCCCGTACAGCCCGGCAGCCATCGCCCCGGCCGCCGGGCCGGATTCGGTGAGCCTGATCGGGTACTGGCGTGCCGAGGCGACCGAGGCGGTTCCGCCGCCGGACAACATGAGGTAGAGGCTGCCGCGCAGGCCCAGCCGGCGCAGGCCGCCGGCCATCTCGGTCAGATACGTGTCGGTCAGTGGCCGCACGTAGGCGTCGGCCACGGCCGTCGACGTCCGCTCATACTCCCGAATGATCGGGGCCACGTCCGACGAAACCGTGACCGGAATTCCGGGAACCAGCCGCCTCACGACCTCGGCGACTCGCTGTTCGTTCGCCGGGTTCTTATATGAGTGCAGAAGGCAGACCGCAACCGCCTCGACATTGTCCGCGACCAGCCGCTCGACAACCGCTCGAATCTCTGATTCGTCCGGTTCAACGAGAACGTCACCGTCGCGGGTAACCCGTTCGTTGACGGTCAGCCGCCGCTGCCGAGGGACCAGCGGTGAGGGCCACTCCAGAAACAGGTCGTACACGTCGTACCGGTGCTCGTCACGCATTTCCAGAATGTCGCGGAACCCGCGGGTGCCGATCAACCCGGTGATGGCTCCGCGTTGCTGGGTCAGTGCGTTGGTCACCAGCGTCGTGCTGTGTACCAACAGATCGACGTCCTCGATCCGTACGCCGCTTTCGTCGAGCAGGCCGACCACTCCGTCCAGTGCGGCCTGCGCCGGATTGTGGGGCGTGCTCAGCAGCTTGTGCACTCGGGTGGCACCGGCGCTGTCCAGCAGCACCAGGTCGGTGAAGGTACCGCCGATGTCCAGTCCAATGGCGTAGGGGCCTGCGCTCACCGTTGTCTCTCCTTGTCCCGAACAGCCCGTCCGAATTCCCGGAAGCGTTCGAACCCCACAGCCACGGCCGTGCCGGCGTCTAGCGTCATTGTCGAAGCGGGCGGCAGCCCGCGGAAGACACCAAGACCACACGCTCGTTTGCCTCAACCCCAGCCAGGCTTATGCTTGGTCAGTGCACCGGAACGCTCGACGATGAACCTGCAACCCAGCACTCTGCGGACCCTCGCCACGGTGGTCGAGACCGGCTCGTTCACCGAAGCAGCCCGGCTCCTCGGCTACACCGCCTCAGCGGTGTCGCAGCAGATGTCCGCTCTCGAACGGTCCGCGCACCTTCAACTCTTCGAGCGGTCTGCCCGTAGCGTGAAGCCGACCCAGGCCGCGCTGTATCTCTACGACCAAGGCCGTGAGCTGCTGGGGCAGCTCTACCGCGTGGAGAACGAGCTGGCCCGGCTGGCCGCCGGGCAGGCCGGCCGGATCCGGATCGGCAGTTTTGCCTCCGCGTCGGCTACGCTGCTGCCCCATTCGATCGCCCGGTTCCTGGTCAAGCGGCGCGAGGTGGAGGTCAGTCTGGACCAAGGCGAACCCCACGAGCTGATGCCGAGAGTCATCCACGGCGAGCTCGACGTGGCCCTCGTGTTCCGCTACGACCTAGTTCCCGCGGTTTGGCCGCGCGAACTGCGGGTGGCCGAGACACTCACCGAACCGCTACTGGTCATCGCATCCCGCCGGCACCGTCTGGCCGGACGCCCGGCCGTCCGGATGGACCAGTTGGCCGACGAAGTGTGGGTGTCGAACGATACGCAGGCCCCCGGCCATGCCTGCCTCGTCGCGCGCGCCGGAGAGGCCGACTTCCAGCCGAACATCGCTTTCCGTAGCAACAACTTTGACGCGGTCCGTGGGCTGGTGCGCGCGGGCCTTGGGGTAGCCATGATTCCGAGCCTGGCGTGCACTCCCGACCCGGAAGTCACCGTCCTGCCCGTCAGCGACGGGCTGCCACGGCGTTCTATCGCGGCGGTCTGCCGCCGTCATGACGACAGCCCGTTGGTCCAGGCATTCCTTGCCGCGCTGCGCGATGTCGCGGACGCCATCCACACCGCCACACCCGTCCCGCCGCGGAAATCCGCGCCGGTACCGGCGGCGACGCCCATTTTTGTGACATAGCAAGGCACACATTGTGCCGCACCGCAGGGAAACATAAGTTTCTCCCATGACGACGCGCATATCTCACTGGATCGGCGGCCGCGAGGTCCCTGGCACCTCCGGCCGCACCACACAGGTCCACAACCCGGCGACCGGGCGGCGAATCGGTGAGGTGGAGCTTGCCAACGTCGCCGAGGTCGACCGAGCCGTCGCCAGCGCCGCCGCCGCTGCCCGCGAATGGCGCAACTCCTCGCTGTCGCGCCGTGCGTCGGTCCTGTTCGCTTTCCGTCATCTGCTTCACGAGCGCATGGACGAGCTCGCCACCCTCATCACCGCCGAGCACGGCAAGGTCCACGCGGACGCCGTGGGCGAGATCGCGCGCGGTCTGGAGAACGTGGAGTTCGCCGCCGGCGTGCCGCAGTTGCTCAAGGGTGGGTTCTCCGAGCAGGCCGCGAGCGGTGTCGACGTCTACTCGATCCGTCAGCCGCTCGGGGTGGTCGCGGGCATCACCCCGTTCAACTTCCCGGCTATGGTTCCGCTGTGGATGTGTGCTAACGCCATCGCGTGTGGCAACGCGTTCATTCTCAAACCGAGCGAGAAGGATCCGTCGGCGTCGCTGTTTCTGGCCAGGCTGTGGCAGGAGTCCGGCCTTCCCGACGGCGGCTTCAACGTCGTTCAGGGGGACAAGGAGGCGGTGGACCGCCTCCTGACACACCCCGACGTGTCAGCGGTGAGCTTCGTCGGTTCCACCCCGATCGCGCAGTACGTCTACACGGCCGGCACCGCACTCGGCAAGCGCGTCCAGGCGCTCGGCGGTGCAAAGAACCACGCCCTTGTGCTGCCGGACGCGGACATCGACGTGGCGGCCGACGCGGTGGTGTCGGCGGCCTACGGCGCCGCCGGCGAGCGGTGCATGGCGCTGTCCGTGGTCGTTGCGGTGGGCGACGTCGGTGACCGGCTCGTCGACGCCATCGCCACGCGGCTGCCCCGGCTGACCATCGGCGACGGTGCGGATCCCGGCACCGACATGGGGCCGCTGATCAGCCTCGAACACCGCGACAGGGTAGCCGGATACATCGCGGCCGGGGCGGATGCGGGGGCCACGGTGGTGGTGGACGGGCGCGCGGCCGAGTTGCCCCCGGACGGCTTCTTCCTGGGCACCACGCTGCTCGATGACGTCAAGCCGGACATGTCGGTGTACACCGACGAGATCTTCGGACCGGTCCTCAGCGTGGTGCGCGTGGACACCTACGAGGAGGGCCTTGCTCTGATCAATGCCAACAGGTATGCCAACGGTACCGCCATCTTCACCCGTGACGGTGGAGCTGCCCGCCGCTTCCAGTTCGACGTCGAGGTCGGCATGGTCGGCGTCAACGTCCCCATCCCGGTCCCCGTCGCCTATTACTCCTTCGGAGGCTGGAAGGCTTCCCTCTTCGGGGATACTCATATGTAGGGCCCGGAAGGAATCAACTTCTACACCCGGGGCAAGGTCGTGACCACGCGCTGGCCTGACCCCGCCACCTCCAGCATCGACCTCGGCTTCCCTCGCACGCGTTAGGACCGCGGGTACGTGGAGCCCGGTGGTCTGCGAGGGTCTGATGCCCCTATGACGATGCGGTCCACCGTTCTGCGATGGCGCTCATCCGGGGCGCCTGCGGCGCGGTGAACACCACGTTGATGCCGGCGAAGGCGAACACGGTATCGAAGGCGGTGGTGAACTTCGCCTCGCGGTCCCGGATCAGGTGGGTGATTCGGTATCCGGCCTGCTCCCGGTCCGCGGTCAGATTTCGGGCCTGTTGTACGGCCCAACTGCCCGTCGGGTGCGCGGTGACGTCGAGCAGGTGGACCCGCCGGGTCCGGACATGTCCTGGCGCCCCATGCTGTCGGGCCCGATACCCGCGGAGGCGCCCAGCGCGCACGTGAGGGGTGCTCCCGCTCGACGGGGCCAGTTGTGCATGTCAAGATCGGGTGTTGTAGGCAGGGCGTACCCCGGACGAAGGAGCCCTTTTGTGAGTGTGGTGAGTGGCCCCGAGGCGGTCGTGCTGGGCGGCAGCGGGGTGGACACTATCGTGTACGTGCCGGTGTTGCCGGTGCCGTTCGCTGACAGCTATCCGGTGCCTACGATCGAGACGAGGGCCGGGCAGACCGGCGACGGGGTGACGCTCGGGCTGCACGCCCTCGGAGTGCGCACCGCGTTGCTCGACACCGTAGGTGGCGATCGGGAGGGCGAACTGGTCCGGGACCTGCACCGGTTGCGGGGGGTCTCGTTCATCGGCGTACCGACGCGGAGCGGCACCAAGCGGGCCGTCAACCTGGTGTCGCCGGACGGGCGGCGGTTGTCCTTCTACGACACCAGCCGGGGCGATCCGGCGGATCGGTTTCCGCAGCCACTGCTCAGCGACCTGGTGCGGTCAGCCCGTCACGTGCACGTCTCGATCACCTCGCCGTGCCAGCACAGTCTGCCGCTGCTGGATTCCTTTCCCGTGACGGTCTCGACGGACCTGCACGACTGGGACGGCGAGAATCCCTATCATGCGGTCTTCGCCCGGCGGGCGGACATCGTCTTCATGTCCGCGACGGCGCTGGTCAATATCGCTGCCACGATGCGGAAGATCCTTGCGTTCGGCACGGCGGATACGGTTGTCGCCACGGCCGGTGCGGCGGGCGGCTACCTGCTCACCAGGCAGGACGGGACCGTGCGTGAGTACTCCGCCGCGGTGCCGCCCGGGCCGGTCATCGATTCGAACGGGGCAGGGGACGCCTTCGTCGCCGGGTTCCTCTTCGGGCACCTCAGGGGCGAACCCCTGCCACTGTGCCTACGCTACGGCGCGGTGGCTGGCGCCCATGCCTGTACGATCCCGAGCACTCGCGTCGATCCGATCTCCCGGGAGGCCCTGCTCGCCGCGGCCGGCTCAGGCTGAGCCTGGTGGTCCAGGGGTGAGGTCGTCTGGGCCACCCGACCTCGGTCACTGCCGGGACCTCCCTGTTCGGCGGTCCACACGCCTTGCGGCCGGTGGTTTCCCGTCACCCTTGCGCGGCTCGCGAACCTCGTCTACGGCGACATGAAGATGTGCCGAATCCGCGCCCGATGATCTTCTTTGCCTGGAATCAAGTGGACTGCCGTTTGACCCCCAGGCGACTACCGAGCTCCCTTATGCGTACCCCCGAGCGCGCCCGCGCACTGCGTCCGAGACGGCGATGCCGAGCAGGATCAGAGCCTTGATGATGGCGGCGGTTACCGGTGCCACTAAAACCATCGCCGGTGACACTCCGATCAACACGACCAGCCAGGCGACCCGGGACCGCGAGATCCGATCGAACACCTCGAACTCGAATGCGGTCCGCCCGATCAGGAACAGAATGGAACCGCCGAAGAGCACCGCGACCCAGCCCGGCGGCATCGAACCGGTCGGTCGCTGGATCACAAGATCGGCGCCGGCGGATGCGGCGACGATTCCGGCTATCATGATCATATGTGTGTACGGCGCCCAACGCACAACCCGGCCCGGCTTTCCTTTGGGGAGGTTCACAAGTAACGAACCCGCGCGGTATACGTAGATCTGCCACAGCAATACGGTTGTCGCGAATGTTGCCAGAAACGCTACGGTGTGGGCCGCGCCGAATCCTTCCCGGTTGAGTCTGAGAACGGAGACCAGTATGAGATCGCCAAGGGCCAGAATCATGAACTGCTGGTACCGCTCGCCGATGTGCTCCTGCGCCTTGTCGTATTGATCGAGAGGTACCCGACCGAGCCACGGCGTCGGGTACCGGAAACCGGCGACGCCGTACTCCACCGCCAGCCCGATCCCCCAGAACACGCCGCGGGCAAGGCTTCGGTGCGTCAAGGCACCCAGAATCCACGGTATCGCCGAGACGGCGAACCAGAAAATGAATCGCCCGACCCGCGCCCGTACCAGGTGGCCCCGGGAAATGATGATCAGGTAGAGCCCGCGTGAGATGTGGACTACCACATATGTGACGGCGAAAATCAGGCCGTATTCCCCAAACGCCCGCGGTAGCGCTG
Organism: Rugosimonospora sp.; assembly: GCA_036494675.1. Taxonomy (GTDB): domain Bacteria; phylum Actinomycetota; class Actinomycetes; order Mycobacteriales; family Micromonosporaceae; genus Rugosimonospora. The sequence continues at coordinate 5,999 of DASXOA010000017.1, read as the reverse complement.
TTGCCATCAGAATGCTGCCGAGCATAGCGCCGAGAATGATGACCTGTATCGGTAGGCGTTCCGGGTCGAAGAAATCAGTCACTAGTGTGGTGGTCGCCCAAACCCACCAGAGAGCCATCAGCGGCAGCAGCGCGTGGATCACCGCGGCCCAACTGATACTCCTGGCCAGATTCATGGAGATCACAGCAAGGGCCGCGACAAACACCAGGTCAAAGAACAGCTCCAGCAGGGTGGCTCGCTGGGATTGGCCGGGAGTACGGACCAGTGCCGCCGGGCCATTAGGTGCCATCGGCTAGCCGCAGCGCCAACGGTGGCGCCGATCCCACCGGATAAGCCATCAGACTTCTCCTGTCTGTGTCGCCGGACTCCTACCCGGCATAACGGATCTTTGGCTCATCCGTTACACAGACCGGCTGACACGTCCCGCCCGAGACTTGTCCCGGAATGAGCGCCGTCGGCACGCAGCGTTGAGGCACACCAGCCGGCGCGCTTGCAACTCGATCACCACATCAGGCGCGCCAGTAGGGACCTCGGCCAGCCGCGGCTGGTGGAAGGCGTGCACCCTCGTCGTCGATCGCCCCGCGCCGACCAGCCGCGAAACTCAGATCATGCGTCGTAGCGCGGTCTCCACGGCATCGATCAGCGGATCACCTTCGGTCCCTGGGTGCCGTGCGAGACCGAGCTCGACGTCCGGCAGGGTGGGCAGGGCGTCCGGGTCGTGGCAGGCCATGACCGGTTCGAGGTTCGCGGGCATTAGCGCCGCGACGCCGAGCCCGGCCCGTACCGCGGCGAGGACACCGACCAGGCTGTTGCTTTCGAACGTCACCCGCCAGCGCCGATCGGCACGTTCGAGCGTTTCCAGCACTGACGTACGCCAGAAGCACGGGTTCGAGAACAGCACCACCGGCAGCGGATCGGCTGCCACGTCCACACCCTCGCCGATCGCCCAGACCAGCGGGCGGCGTACCGTCCAGCGCGGCGGCCCGGGAACGTAGGGCACCTCGTCGAGCACGAGTTGGACGCGGCCCGCGTCGTAGGCCTCCCGCATCGCGGCGTTGGAAAAGGTGAGCACCTCAAGCGTCGCGCCGGGGTGCAGCCCGGCGAGGTCGGCGAGGGCCTGTGGAAGCTGGGACGCGGCGAGGTCTTCGAGCAACCCGACGCCGCAGCGGCCGGTAAGCGCGCGCCCGGTTTCGGTGAGTGCCTGTGCGGAGAGCGAGAGAATGCGTTCGGCGTACGGCAGGAGCTCCTCACCCGCCCGGGTCGGCGAGACGCCAGACGGCGACCGGTAAAGCAGCGGACGACCGACGGCGCTCTCGAGCCTGCGCAACTGTTGGCTGAGCGCGGGCTGGGTATGTCCGAGCGCGGTCGCGGCGCGGCTGATGCTGCCCGCCCGCACGGCGGTGACGAACGACCGCAGCAACGCGGTCTCAAGATCCCTTGCCATAAGCGTTCATTATGCCAGGTCTAAGAAGTTAACCACTTCCTATGAGCTGACGGTTGACCTAGCGTCCCGCAGGTGACCGGATACCGACAGGTACTCGCCGTGCCAGGGATGGCACCGCTGCTGGGCGTTTCGCTGCTCGCCCGTGCCGCGATCACGGCTGACGTGATGGCGCTGACGATGTATGTCGTGCTGGGCCTGGACATGAGCTACGCGGCAGCCGGTGGTGTCGCGGCGGCTCTGACCGCCGGGATGGCGCTGGGCGGGCCGCTGCTTGGCCGCATGATCGACTGGCGGGGCCTGCGCACCGTGCTGTTGGTAACTGTCGTACTGCAGGTCGCGTTCTGGCTGAGCGTGCCGATCCTGCCGTACGGGATCCTGCTGGGCGTCGCCTTCGCGGCGGGTCTGCTGATGGTGCCGGTTCAGCTGGTGACCAGGCAGGCGATCGCCGCGATGACGACGGCGGGGCAGCGCCGGGCCGCGTTCGCGCTGGAATCGGTGCAGGGCGAGCTGTCGTACATCGTGGGCCCGGCGGTAGTGATCCTGTGTGCGGCGAAGGTGTCCCCCGGCGTGGTGGCATGGGGGGTCGGCGCCGCAATCGCGGCTGGCGGAGCCGGGATCGCCTTGCTCAACCCGCCGCTGCGTGCCGAGGACGAGGCGGATGCCGGCGCGGCCGGACGGCCGCCACGCCGGGAGTGGCTGGGCGCCGGCATGATTGCCGTACTGACGATGGCGTTCGGCGCCACGTCGCTGCTCAGCGGCGTCGACCTCGCCATCGTCGCCACGCTCAAAGAGGCAGGTCAGGTGTCTCGGGCCGCCGTGGTCGTAGCCGTGTTCGGCGTGGCCTCCGTCTGCGGCGGGCTGATTTATGGCGCGCAGTCCCGGCCGCTGCCCACGTGGCTGCTGCTCGGCTTGCTCGGGCTCGTGACGATTCCCGCCGGGCTTGCCCACGACTGGCCCTGGTTGTGCGTGGCCATTGTCGGCGCCGGGCTTCTCACCGCGCCCACCCTTTCCACGGTGGCCGACGCGGTGAGCCGGCTGGCGCCGGCCGGGGTGCGGGGTGAAGCGACAGGTCTGCAATCCGCAGCATATAGCGCGGGTTTCGCGCTCGGATCCCCGATCGTCGGGCTGGCGATCGACGTCTCCGTGCCAGCGGGCGGCTTCGCGGCGGCCGGGCTGGCCGGCCTCGCCGCTGCGCTGACTGGGTGCCTACTGTCCCGCCGCTCGCCTGCCCGAACGCGGTCTCCGCTCAGCGATCTCGGCCGCGCCGGGGCACCGGACCTTGAGCCGCGCGTGGCCGACGCCCGGTCTGGCGCATGAGGTACGGGCCCGTGCCTGCGGCCACGCCGCTCGGGTGACGAGCCACGTACGGCCGCGGGCGCGCAGCCCGAGGGTAGTGAGGCGGGCGGCCATCCAGACACCGACGGCGAGCCATAGCGGGGTCACCCCGCCGCCCGCCTCGTGGACGAGGAAGGCAGCGGGCAGGAACGCCGCGAGCCGCAGCAGGCGACACCACCCACCGGTTCTTCGCCGAGGCACCGGGGTCGGCGGCGCCCGGGTCGTCGCCGCGGGACCGGTTGCTGCTGCGGATGGGGCGCGACCCGGCCTGGCTCGCAGCCGGATGACGGCCGGCGGCACGCTACCCTCGCGAGCCTCCGCCCCGCCCGGTGAACGGGCGGGGCGGAGGCCTCTCTCGTCTGGACCGTGGAGGGCTACCGGTGTCCGGCGCCGTCCTTGCCGCCGGACGCGTTCGGCCGGCCGGCCGTCTGACCGCTGGGGGTGATGTCGTCGGTCATCACCCGATCGTCGAACGGGGGCAACTCCGCGAGGTCGAACCGCGGCATGATCACGGGGATGTCGAAGTCGCGCAGCCGCGCGTTGGTGGGGTCGGTCAAGGGGTCCGCCATCGTCACAGGTCCGTCGGGAGGTCGAGGTGGTAGGGGTGGCGGTCTTGGTAGTCGATCGCGAGCTGCAGGATGATGGCATCCCCGCCGTACGGCGCCGCCATGTCGATACCGACCGGGATGCCGGTGTCGGTGTCACGACCGACCGGCAGGTTGAGGCAGGGCCAGCCGGTGGTGTTCGGCCGGCTGGACTCCACGCCGGAGAAGCCGCCGGTGCTGTCGTTGGCTCGGATCGGCGGCGTCTGGACCTTCTGCGGCCACAGGCAGGCGACGATCCCGTTGTCCGCGAACACCTTCGCCCACGCCTCGGAGTACTCGCGCCGGACCCGGTGCGCTCCGAACAGGTCTGCGGGCGTGAGCGCGGCGGCGCGCTGCGCAAGCTGTTGCTTCTGCGCGTCGATGGTGGAGATGGAGGTACGGAACCGGGTGCGCACCGCGCCCTCGATCGCCGGATCCTCGGCGGCGGTGACGGCGTAGGTCTCGCCGAGCGCCCAGGCGTTCTCCGCGTTCTGGTAGGCGCTGCTCGCGGACACCTTGGACCCGTTGACCGGGTCGGGGTTGGCGGCGGCCCAGTAGGCCGTGTTGCCCAGGTTCGAGGTGGGCGGCGTGATCTGCACGATTTCCGCGCCGAGATCGGCGAACTGCTGCACAGCGGCGCGCAGCCGGGCGAGGATGCCCGGAGCCCAGAGGTTGCGCGCCGGTGAGGTCTCCGTCTCCACCGTCGAGCCGATGCGCAGGCCCGCGAACGGCTTCTTGCCTGGGCGTGGGGCCAGCGGGAAGCCCTGCGGGAAGGTGGGCGCCTGTTCGGAGCGCGGGTCGCGAGGGTCGGGGCCGGCGATGATGCCCAGCAGCATGGCGACGTCGGCCATGGCCCGTCCCATCGGACCGCAGGTGTCCAGGCTGGTGCTGGAGACGGTCACGCCGTACTTCGGTACCAGGCCGTAGCTGGGCTTGATCGAGCCGACACCGACGTTCTGCGCCGGGTTGCGCAGCGAGTTTCCGGTGTCCGATCCGGTTGCCATCACCGCGAGGCGTGCCGAGATGGCCGCGGCCGAGCCGCCGGAGGAGCCGCCGACGCACAGCTTGCGGTTCCACGGATTCGCGGTCTGCGGGCAAGTGTCGTCGTTGGTCCAGGGGCCGGTGTGGGTCAGCCCGAGGATGGGCATGTGGGCGTTACGGACGCGTTGCGCGACCACCGAATCGCCGCTGGCGATGTTCCCGGCCGCGAGCGGGCAGCCGATGGTCAGCTCTACGCCCTCGACCGCGTAGATGTCCTTGAGGGCGACGGGTACGCCGCAGCCGAACGGTACCGGCGTGCCGCCTCGCGCGGCGGCGTCGAGCGCCTTGTCGGCGGCCTTCGCGATCGACATCGCCAGGTCGGGCGTGGTGCGCACGTAGGCGTTCAGCTTCCCGTTGTCGCCGTACACCGGGATGTCGGGGTCACGGGACGGCACGGCGAACATCCCGTCGCCGTTGAGCTGGTCGATGCGGGCGAGGAACCGCGTGGTGACCTGCACGCTCGTGACGTCGCGGGCGAGCAGCATCGCGGCCAGCTGGGTGCCGGTCAGGAACGGCAGGTCGGTGCCGCGCCGCAGCGCCGCGAGTCCGGCCTGCCGCTGGGATTCGAGGTACTTCTGGGTCGCGCTGGTGAGGTGGCTGGGGGTTGGGGGTGCGGCGTCGGCGGTCCCCGGCAGCAGTGCCGGAAGGGTCGCACCGAAGCCGGCGAGGGCGGCCGTGCCCAGGAAACGCCGACGGGAGGTGCTCGTCGTGGTCAAGGTGGTCCTTTGCGGGAGGCGGGGCGGTGGCGGGTCGTCGTCCACCGCCGTTGATGGGGCAACGAGGGCAGACTCCCGGGCGAATCGCTCAGCGCCGTGAAGGAACGATGTCGGGCAGGTTGCGCGGTGTTGCAAGGTGATGATCAAACTGCGCCGATGTGGCCTAACGGTCAGACCGGCGACCTCGACCGTCGAGCGTCTGGTGCGGGGCCAGCGACGTGAGTGGCGAGCATCTCAGCGGCGACCGGCCTCGGCGACCGCCGCGCGGCGGCGAGGCAACCGAGCCGCTCGAAGCCGCCGATGAGAGAATGCTTCGACATCGACGATCATGCTGGGACGAGCGTTTGGCGCGGAGTGACATTGGCTCTTTAGGCGCCGCGGGCGAACAGGGCCAGGCGTACCCGGTTGGGGCTGTCGGTCTTGGTCATCAGGTTTGTGATGTGGGTCTTGACCGTGGTGACGCCGATGTGGAGCCGTTCGGCGATCTCCGTGTTGGACAGACCCTCGGCGATGAGGTTCAGCACGTCCTGTTCGCGCGAGGTCAGGCCTTGGACTGGCCGCGGCCTCTCGGCGCGGGCGTGTACCGCGCGCTGGACCAGACGCAGCAACACCTCCTGACTGAACGGGCTATCGCCCGCAGCGGCCCTGCGAATGCCGTCCAGCAGGTCGGCGGGGGGCGCGTCTTTGAGCAGGAACCCGCAGGCGCCGGCGGTCAGGGCCGGATAGAGGTGGTCGTCATCGCCGAACGTGGTCAGCACGAGGACCCGGGTGGCGGGGCGCTCGGAGAGGATGCGGCTGGTCGCGGTGATCCCGTCGACGCCGGGCATGCGCAGGTCCATGACGACGACGTCGGGAGAGAGCCGGGCGGCGAGGGAGATC
>DASXOA010000016.1:0-10558 GCA_036494675.1 Rugosimonospora sp. | reverse complement strand
ATCGGCCGGCGACAGTGAGTTGGCGACAGTGAGGTCGATGATGGAGCTGGCCATCTTGATCGGATTGCAGGCATCGGGAAAGTCCACGTTCGCCCGGCGAACCCTGGCGCCGACTCACCTGATCGTCAGCAAGGACACCTTCCCCAACGCGCGGCATCCCCAGCGCCGCCAGGTACGCATCATCGACGAGGCCCTCGGCGCGGGGCGCGACATCGTTGTGGACAACACCAATCCGGGCCCGCAGGAGTGGTATCCGCTGATCGAACTCGCGCGCACCCACGACGCCGCGACGGTCGGGTACTGGTTCCCACCCGACGTGCCCGCCGCGGTGGAACGCAACGCCGCCCGCGAGGGTCGGAGCCGGGTACCCGATGTCGGGCTGTACGCCACCCTCAAGCGCCTGCAACGTCCCCGGCGTGCGGACGGATTCGACCGGCTCTACGTGGTGCGGTTCGATGGCGCCGGCGGGTTCGACGTCCGTCCCGCACCCGAGGAGACCTGAGCTCCCGCACGCGCCGGCGCTCTCGCGTTCACTGCGTGGGCAGCGGAATGCCCAGCAGGTCCTCGGTGGTTCCGGCATCTGCTTCCAGCGAGTTGAGAGCCGCGACGAGCCGCCTCTCCTCGTACGTGAAGTGCGACTCTAGCAGGGCAGTCAGGCCGCTCAACTCCGCTCGCACACGCCGCGCCATGCCCGGATCCGGCACCCCTGGACCCGCCCCATCCGGATCCGCCGGCTCGCCGGGCGCGAGCCCCTCGACCCGGAGCCCACCGGCTCCGAGCCCGTCGACCCCAAGCCCGTCGAGCCCAAGCCCAAGCCCAAGCCCGCCGAGCAGATCCTCCAAGCGGCGCAGGATGTCGGCCACCATGCGGTGATCCCGCTCCAACTCGTCGATGACGGGTCGCAGTTCCGGGAACCGGCCGGCCAGAACGGAGAAGGCCCCGCCATCCTCACCCGTGTGATGCCGGCGGAGCATCGAGCAGAACGCCAGGCAGTGCGCTCCGAACCCCGACGACCCCAGCCCCCGAAGACGTTCAGCGGCGACAGGCCGTTCGCCGGCGACAGGCCGTTCACTGGCGAGGGGCTGCGCGCCGTCGAGGTAGCCGTCGACATGGTCGGTGAGTCGGGCCAACTCCTCGCGGAGCCAGAGATGGATTTCGATCAACTGGTTGCCGAACGCGGCAAGGCGGCCGCTCGGCTCGGTGGGTACCGTCACGTTCATCCCGTGATGCCACGCGCCTCCATGCCCACGGCGGCCTCTATGCCGGGTACACGCGACGCTGGCGCATGACTCTACCCGAAGGGTCGACCGGGACCGCCGACCCAATGAGACCCGACCGATCGCTGCCGCCGGCCATCAGTCCACACAGGACATACGTGCCCGAGGTTCCCGATCCGGGCTGGCCCCGCGTCGGCGCCGGTGCCAGGATGTGGAGGCGTGAGCGTTGACAACGCGCTGTGGCGCGCCATCGGCATGTTCCGCATCGCGGCACTCGTCTACTCGGTGGCGCTCGCGATCTACGGGTACCAGGAATATCGCAGCGCGCTGCTTGCCATCGCGGTCCTCGCGGCGATGGGCGCGTGGACCGCGGTGACCGTCTGGGCGTACCGTTCGCCCGCTCTGCGCACCTGGCGACTCGTCGCCGCCGACTTCACCGTCACCGCAATCTGCCTGCTCGCCACCGGCCTGGTGGTGCCGACCGCGGCCCGGCACGCCGGCGCGCCCACCCTCACGGCCGCCTGGGTGGCCGCACCCGTGATCGCCTGTGCCGTCAAGGGCGGCCGCCGATGGGCCACCGCCGCCGCCCTGGCATTCGGCGCCATGGACGTGGCTCTGCGCGGAGTATCCACTCAGGACGCGCTCAGCGGCACCGTGATGCTGCTGCTCGCCGGGTTCGCCGTCGGGTACCTCTCGGCGCTGGCGCACGGCGCCGAGCTGCGCATGCAGCAGGCCATCGAGTTGGACGCGGCGACCCGGGAGCGGGAACGGCTGGCCCGGGGCATCCACGACGGCGTGCTACAGGTGCTCGCGCTGGTGCAGCGGCGCGGCGCGGAGCTGGGTGGTGAGGGTGCGGAGCTGGGACTGCTCGCCGGCGAGCAGGAAGCCGCGCTGCGCTCGCTGGTCGGGATGGACACGGTGCCGATGACCACCGGCGGCCTGGTCGACCTGCGACAGCTGCTCCGGCCGGCCGGCGGCGCCCGGGTGCACCTGGTCACTCCGGCGGCCCCGGTGGTGCTGCCCGCCCGGACAGCCACCGAGATCGCCGCCGCCGTCGACAGCGCGCTACACAATGTGCGTGCGCACGCGGGTAACGGTGCCACGGCGTGGGTGCTGGTCGAGGACGAGCGCGGCTGCGTGACGGTCACCGTTCGCGATGACGGTCAGGGGATGGCACCCACGCGCATCGCCGAGGCCGCCGCCGCGGGGCGGCTGGGCATCGCGCAGTCCATCTCCGGTCGCATCCGCGATCTGGGTGGCGAGGTCACGATCGTCACGGCGCCGGCGCGCGGCGTCGAGGTGGAGATGCGGGTACCCCGCCCCCGCCCCCCGTCACGCCGCTAGCCTCCGTCACTCCGCTAGCCTGCGCCTCTGCCACGCCGCTAGGCTGCGCATCGTGACGGAGGCTCAGCCGCCGACCAGGGTCATGGTCGTCGACGACCACCCGATGTGGCGGGACGGGGTCGCCCGGGATCTGACCGAGGCCGGGTACGAGGTGGTCGCCACGGCCGGCAACGGGGCCGAGGCGGTACGCCGCGCCGCCGCCAGCCGACCCGATGTGATCGTGCTGGACCTCCACCTGCCGGACATGCCCGGCGTGGAAGTGATCCGGGGCCTGCTGCCGTCCTGCCCCCGGGTGCTCGTACTGTCCGCCAGCGGCGATCAGCAGGACGTCCTCGACGCAGTCAAGGCGGGTGCCACCGGGTACCTCGTCAAGTCCGCCGGACGGGACGACTTCCTCGCGGCGGTCGGGCGGACCGCCGCCGGCGACGCCGTCTTCACCCCGGGTCTGGCCGGTCTGGTGCTGGGTGAGTACCGGCGACTCGCCGAGACACCACGCACATCCGGCGACGCGCTCGCCCCGGCTCTGACCGATCGGGAGACCGAGGTGCTCCGGCTCGTCGCCAAGGGACTCGCCTACCGGCAGATCGCCGAACGCCTCGTGTTGTCCCACCGTACCGTGCAGAACCACGTACAGAACACGCTGCGCAAGCTACAGCTGCACAACCGGGTGGAGCTTGTCCGGTACGCCATCGAGCAGGGCCTCGACGGCGACGACTGAGCACCGGAAGCCGTACCCCTGCCGGTCGTTGGCTCGACGCCGGCACGTCTTCCCCCGAGTCGTAGACTCGGCCCCGTCTCCAAGACTCAGCTGGACGACGAGGTCAGCCCCAGTACCAGCGTGGCGGCCGCGGCCAGAAGGAAACCGTTCGCCAAGCCGAACTGCGCCGAGTAGTCGCCGGCACGCACATGGGTGTAGACCGCGCAGACGAAGTACAGGATGAGGCCGATCGCCGCGACCGACCCGATCAGCGGCACACCGACGAGTCCGAGCAGCAGCCCGACCGCGCCCGCCAGCTTGAGCACGCCGATCGGAAAGGTCAGCCACGACTCCGGAACACCTGCCCTGGCCATGCCGGGAAGGATCGGCTTGAAGTGTGCCATGGCCGCGATGCCCGAGAAGGCGTTGGCAACGACGACCATGAGGGCAACGACGACGTACGCGATATGCATGAGTACTCCCCGGGCAACCCGATATCCGTGACTCCGATGATACGGGATACATATGATATGAGTCCAAGAGCGTGACGGGAGACTCGCTACCCGAGCCGGCGGCCCCCCGTCGTTGCCGAAGCCGGGCTGGCCCGCCGGCATCCGGACACCTAGGGCAGATCCGCCATGGCGGGCGCGGCGACCGCCTGCCTAATCTTCGGACCACATCACGCCGTGAGTACGGGGTGGCATCCGCGACGCGTTCACCCAGCGAAATGGTGGCCCATGTCACGGAACCGCTCCATACCGGCAAGATGTCGGCAACTGGTGCTAATGCCCACAGGCCGCCTGCACGCGTCGGCGTAGGACGGACCGAGGCGCCACCGGACCCGGGCGACCCGCGACCCGAAGCGCCCCGGACCCGAAAGCCCAGAAGGCCGGAGAAAGCCGGTGAACCGTCGTGAGCGCCGCCCGCCATCGTGCCGGCGGCGCTCGCGACGGCGCGGTCGGGAGAGTCAGATCGGGAGCTGTGCCCGCACCTCGTACCCGCCGGCCGATCCCGGCCCGGCCGCCAGCGTGCCGCCCAGCGCCCCCACCCGTTCGCGCATGCCCCGGATGCCGAACCCTGGGCTGTCGCTGCCCTGGCCGCGCCCGTCGTCGACGACCGTGACGAGCAGGTGGCCGTCGGTCCGCCGCACCCCGACCTCCACCGAACGGGCCTGCGCGTGCTGGATGACGTTGGTGAGCGCTTGCTGCACGACGCGGTACGCCGTCAACTCCAGCGCCGGCGACAGCGCCCGCCCGCCGAGGGCCACGTCGAGCGTCACCACGAGGCCGGCCGCCCTCGCCCGGTCCGCGAGTTCCGACACCTGCGCGAGCCGCGGCTGCGGGCTCCCCGGCCGGGCCGACCCCACACCCGGCTCACCGACACCCGCATCACCGGTATCCGCATCACCGTCCTCCGCGCCGACAGGGACCGGCCCGGCTCGCAGGATCGTGAGTGTCGCGCGCAACTCGCTCAGCGCCTGCCGCGTCGAGGCGCGGATCGTACCGAGCGCCTTGCGCGCGGTCTCGACGTCGTCGTCGAGCGCGTCGGCCGCGAGTCCGCTCTGCACCGCGATCACCGAGATCGTGTGCGCGAGCACGTCGTGCAGTTCTCGGGCGACCTGGAGCCGGTCGTCCGCCATCCGCTGGCGTGCCTGTACCTCGGCCACCTCGGCGGCGCGCCTGAGCCGGTCCTCGGAGTCCAGCCGGCGCCGACCGGCCGAGGCACCGAGCAGCGCCACCCAGAACAGCGCGAACACGGGTCCCCACACTGACGGCGACAGCGGCGACGCTTCGATCGGCGGCACGATCAGAACCAGGTAGGCCGCAACGCACAACGCCAGCGCGATGCCGAAGGACTTCCTGGTCGTGTCGAATGCCGTGAGGCTGAACAGCGCGACGAACAGGGCCACGGACGGGGCCCAGCCCGGGTACCCGAGCAGCGGATAGGCGGCGGCGACGGCAAACGATCCGACGGCCACCAGCAGCGGTCGCTGGCGGCGCCAGACCAGCACGCAGGACGAGACGATCGCGATCGCGTAGCCTCCGGCGGGAGGCGGCGTGGGACCGGTCGCGCCGAGGATCTCCCCGACGGTACCGCCGAGCGACAGCGCCACGAGCGGCGCCGCGAGCGCCGTGTCCACCAGCAGCTCGCGGCGTTTCGCCGCCCGTCGCGGCATCGCCTGCGTCACCCGCCCACGGTAACGCGTCCGGCATCTTGCGGGGCGGGGACGCTCTCGCCGGCGGGCGAGGGAGCCAGCCAGGACGGGAGCCACCAGTTCCAGCGCCCGAACAGGCTCACGAGCGAGGGCACCAGTAGGCACCGCACGACCGTCGCGTCGACCAGGATGCCCGCGCCGAGGCCGGTCGCGAGCACCCGGACGTCGGTCGACGGAGCGGTCGACAGGGACAGGAACGCGAGCACCAGGATCAGCGCGGCGCAGGTCACCAGGCGACCGGTGCGGGACAGCCCGGCGACGACGGCCCCGTCGGTGTCCTCCCCCGCGTCGTACGCCTCCCGCATCCGGGCGAGCAGGAAGACCTCGTAGTCCATCGACAGTCCGAACAGGAACGCGAACACGATCAGCGGGATCCATGCCGCGATGGCCCCGGTACTGGCCGTGTTCCACAGCGTCATGCTGCCGTGGCCGTCCTGCCAGACCAGAACGAGCACGCCGTACGCGGCGCCGAGGGAAACGAGGTTGAGCAGCACTGCCTTGAGGGGCAGGACGATCGAACGGAACGCGCGGGCCAGCAACAGGAATGTCAGCACGCACACGATCGCGAGCATGAGCGGGAACCGGCCGTAGACCGCGTGGCGGAAGTCGAGCTGGGATGCGCCGTCGCCGGCCACCACAGTGGACGGATCACCGCCGACCGCGTCACGTACCCGCGCGACGATGGCCTTCCCGGCGTTGTCGCCCGCTTCCCTGGTGGGCAGCACGGTGACCAGTGCGGTGTCCCGCCCGGGGTCCGCGGCACGCTGATCCGCCGGTGCCACCGCGGTGACGACGCCGGTGACGCCGCGCAGATCGGAGACGACCCGGTCGGCGCCACCGGCGGTCGTGAGCACCACGACCGGCGTGAGGATGCCGGTCGGCACGCCGCCCCGGGTCAGCGTGTCCAGCGCCGTACGGGCCGGTCCGGGCTGGCTGAGCGCCACCGATCGGGCCTCGCCGAGTTGGAGCGTCAGCACCGGTGCGGCGAGCGCCAGCAGCGCGGCGAGGCCGGCGACGGCGGCCACCCACCGGCGTTTGACGACCCAACGCGCCCATCCGGTCCAGCCGCGCCCGACCGTCCGCCCGTCGCGGATGCGCGGCCAGTCCAGCTTCGGACCGACCAGATCCAGCAGTACCGGCAGCAGCGTGACCGCGACGAGTACGGACACCAGTGGGATCAGCGCACCGGCGTAGCCGAAGCTGCGCAGGGACGGTACCGGCAGGATGGCGAGCACCGCGAGCCCGATCGTGACCGTGACGCCGGAGAAGACGACGGCGCGACCGGCGTGGGCCATGGCCCGCTCGACGGCCTCCCGGTTGGTACCGCCCCGGGCCCGCTCCTCCCGCCAGCGGGTGACCACCAGCAGCGAGTAGTCGATGGCGACGCCGAGCCCGATCAGCCCGATGATGAACTGGGCGATGAAGTTCACGTCGGTCACCGTGGTGAGGCCGAGAAGCAGCAGGAACGCGGTGAGGATCGAGATGCCCGCCATCACGATCGGCAGCACCGCGACGAAGCTGCCGAACACGAACGCGAGAATCACCAGCGCCCCGCCCGCACCGATCACCGTCTCCACCACGAGACTGTTGCCTCCCGATGACCCGCCACCGCCGCCTTGCAGCGGCGCCAGGCCGGTCACGCTGACCGAGTAGCCGGGTGGCGCGGCGGACGTGACCGCACCGGTGAGGCGCCCGGCGAGCGAGCTGTCGAAGACTCCGCCGGGCGGCAGGTAGGCCAGGCCGTAGGCGGTGTGCCGGTCGGCGGTGAGGAAGTGGGTGTCCCCCGTACCCGGGTAGTCGACCGAGAGCATGCCGAGTTGGCGCGGGGCGTCGAAGATGCGGGACAGGTTGCCCCGTACGGCGGGCGAGTCGACGGCCGCGCCGGCGGGCAGCGTGACCACGACGATGTCCGGGTTGGCGTTCGCGTCGATGTGGTACGTGGCGGCGATCCGGTCGGCCGCGTCCTGCGCCGGGCTGCCGGGCGCGGCGAACGACTGGCTGAGCCGCCCGACGGTGGTGCTGACGGTGACGCCTCCGGCCGCGGCGATCACCAGCCACAGGGCGATGACGAGAAGCCGATGTCGCAGCACAAATGCGGTCAGTCGATTCATGACACCGACGTTAGGTTCGCGCCGGATCCGCGTCGTCCGTCGACCGCGGACGCGTTCCTGCCGCATCCACGGCAGTGCGGAGCCCGGCTGATACCACAACTGCGGTATAGGCGCACAGGCCCCCGGTCCCCGCTACGGCTCGACGAGCCCGGATTCGTAGGCGAGCACGACCACCTGCGCCCGGTCCCGCGCACCGAGCTTCGACATCGCCCGGTTGAGGTGTGTCTTGGCGGTCGCCGGGCTCATGTACAGCCGCCCGGCTATCTCCTCGTTGCTCAGGCCGCGCGCGACGAGCGACACCACCTCACGTTCGCGGTCGGTGAGCAGGGCGAGCCGTGCCGCGTGGTCGACCGTTCGGCGACCGGGCCGGGCGGCGAACTCGGCGATGACCCGACGCGTCACGCTCGGCGACAGCAGCGCCTGCCCGGCGGCGACGAGCCGCACGGCCTGCCTCAGGTCGTCGGGCTCGACGTCCTTGAGCAGGAACCCGCTCGCCCCGGCCCGCAGGGCGTCGAAGATGTACTCGTCGCGCTCGAACGTGGTGAGAACGATGACCCTCACGTCCGGCAGGCGCGGGTCGGCGACGATGCGCCGGGTCGCCTCGATGCCGTCCAGTTCCGGCATGCGGACGTCCATCAGCACGACATCGGGTACGGTGTCGAGGACGGCATCGAGCGCCGCCGAGCCGTCGGCCGCTTCGCCGACGACCTCGATGTCCTCGGTACGTTCCAGCAATGCGCTGAAACCGGCCCGGACGAGCGCCTGGTCGTCTGCCAGCACCACTCTGATCGCCACGACGAGCAGTCTCGCACATGCCGAGTGCGACGGCGTGGTGAACCCTTCGTGACCGTCCACAGTGTCCATACCGGCGACCCACAGCCATTGAATGCCGTCAACCCCTTGACAGATCCGGCCGCACCGCCTTTGCTGGCCCGGGGATATGCGCCGGTTCGCGGGAGACACCTTGGTGACGTTCGGAAAGTTGCGGCTCTGCGTCGTGACCACGGCGGTGGCCGTGCTGCTCGGATCCGGCCCGGGCGGCCACCGGGCCGCCGGTCAGGCGACAGGTGGTCCCGCGACGGGCGGTCAGGCGACAGGCAGTCAGGCGACGGGCGGTCAGGCGACAGGCAGTCAGGCAGCGACGCCGGCCACCCACGCCGGTAGCGGCTCGCATGCGGCCAGCCAGCCCGGCGGTACCGCACCCAGTCCGGTACGGGACGCCACGATCCCGCCGACGATCGCGCAGGTGGTGTCCACGTCCCCGCCGGCCAGCGCGGTCGCCCACAGCGCCTCGACCAGATCGTCGAGGTGACGGGCGGCGCACCACACGGCGTAGGGCACGGTGTCCACCGCCGAGATCTGTTGACCGCAGCCGAGCACGGCCGCCGCGTGACGGGGGTCGCCGGTGGGTGGGATCCGCCGCGCCCGCCGCAGACGCGAGGCGACCTCACCGTCCGGTACCCGGTCGATCACGCCTCCGATCAACTCCCCCGCGGGTACGCCACGGGAACTCAGCGCGGCCGCCACCGCCACCGCCACCGCCACGGCGCCCGCGGCCGCCTCGGGATGGGCGTGGGTGACCACCGCCGACCGGGTCGCCTCGACCACCACCAGGTCCAGGTCGCCGGCGAACCAGGCGCCGAGGGGTGCGACCCGCATCGCGGCACCGTTGCCCCACGATCCCTGGCCGCCGAACTGCCGGCCGGTCACCGCGCGCCAGTCCTCGCCCTCGCCGATCGCGCGCAGCACGGCATGCATCGAGGCGCCATAGCTGCGGTTCGGGTCGGCCGCGTACCGCCGGGCGAACTCGGCCGCCAGTACGTCCTGGTCGACCGCCCCGTGCTCGTGCAGGGTCTTCAGCAGCGACAGAGCCATCGCGGTGTCGTCGGTCCACGGCCACGGACCCCCCTGGATCCACCGCTCCACGAGCGCGGTCTCCAGGACCTCGGCCGGCCGGAAGAACCAGGTCTCGCCGAACGCGTCCCCCAGAGCGAGGCCACGCATCGACGCCTGAGCGGCGGATCGGTTCATCACCCGCCGATCATCGCGCGCCCGGGCCGGTCATCGCCAAGCATTTCGGGCCCTCCACCCGAGCCCGTCGAGCGGACGTGGCGGTGATCATCCGCCGGGTCGTGGAGCGGTCGGGTGGGACGCGGGGCGGTCAGGTGGAACGCGCGACGCGGAAGCCGACGTCGTCGATCTGGAACGTCGGGTGGCTGCGGCGGCGTACCGAGGCCCGGCAGCTCCAATGCTCGTCGAACCATCCACCGCCGCGCAGCACCCGATAGGTGCCGTAGACCTCGGCGTCGTAGACGTCCCAGCACCACTCCCAGACATCGCCCAGCATGTCGTACAAGCCCCACGCATTGGGCCTCCTGCCGCCCACGTCGTGCATCCGCTCCTGCGAGTTGCCGCGATACCAGGCGATCTCGTCGAGCGGCCCGTAGCGTGCGCCGGTCGTACCGGCACGGCAGGCGTGCTCCCACTCCGCCTCGGTCGGTAGCCGGTACCCGTCGGCCGACGTGTCCCACTCGGTACCCTCGGCGTCGGCATCCTCGGCGTCGGCACGCAGTCCGTACGCGGGCGACAGGCCCTCGCGCAGGGACAGCGCGTTGCAGAACCGGACCGCGTCCCACCAGGAAACGCCCTCGACGGGCAACCGGTCACCGTGCGCGGCGCTGGGCCGCTGGCCGCGGACCTGTGCGTACCACGCCTGGGTGGTCGGGAACACCGCGAGCTCGTACGGCGCCAGCTCGACCGACCAACTGCGCCGCGTTCGCCGATCCGACAGCGTCACCCGACCCGGCGGTACGGCAATCATCCGCACCCGGTCGGCTAGCTGTTCACGCCCGGCCGGCGGACCCGCTCACGCGCCAGGATCCACAGCGCCGCCACACCGTCCCGCCAAGTGATCTTCTTGCCCTCCTCGCGCGAGCGGGCGTGGTACCTGATCGGCACCTCGTACGGACGGTAG
>DASXOA010000015.1:0-20248 GCA_036494675.1 Rugosimonospora sp. | reverse complement strand
TGGCCGACGTCCTGATGAACAACCGACTGGTCGCCGAGGCCGCCCGCGAGTCCGGCCTGGCCTCGCCGGTGTTGGACGCGTGCCATGACTTGTTCGCGGAGACGGTCGCCCTGGGCCACGGCGAGGCCGACATGGTGGCGGTCGTCCGGGCGATCGAGGCCCGGACCGCCGGTCGCGGTGCCGGTTCGGGAGCCGAGGGTGCCGGTTCAGGAGCCGGCCGCGTCGCCGGCTCGGGGGATGGTCGCCCTACCGGGTCGGGAGCCCTGCGCGTCCAGTAGTGGGGACAGCTGTGCTACCACGGTGTCGAGCACTCCGACGTCGCGGTGGACGCGGGCGAGCATGATGGCGCCCTCCAGCGCGCTCAGCATCAGGGTCGCCAGGGAGCGCGCCCGCCGCAGGGGAACGCGCATGCGGACGAGTTCGTCGACGACGGCCCGCTCCCATTCAGCGGCGGCGGCGCGCAGTTGCTCGTTGACCGGGGAGTCCCCGCCGGCCAGGTCTGCGGCGGTCGCCATGACCGGGCACCCGCGCTCGTACCGGCGCGCGGTCAGGTCGTCCCGCCAGTAGGCGGCCATGTGCGTGAACAGGCCGGACGGGGACGGGTGGGCGGTGGTCCGCGGGTACCCGGTGACCCATCGGGCGGCGAACCGTCCCGACCAGAGCAGCGCCTCCCCGACGAGTTGGTCCTTGCCGCCGGGGAAGTAGTGCTGGAACGAGCCGCGCGGCGCGTCGGCGTGCGTGACCACCTCGCGGACGCCGGTCGCGGCGACTCCGTGCGCGCGCACCAACTGTGCCGCGCTGTAGACCATCCGGTCCCGCGGAGACCTCGTGCTGCTGGACATGAGCCCTCCACCCGTTATGACAGACGTCATACAAGGCTACAGCCCGGGCGGCAGTTCCCAACCCGCGGACCGGGCGGCGTCGCGGACCCGGTCCGCGGTCAGGTCCGGATCGATGGTGTGCCGGGACCTCACGGCCACGCCGGAGACCGCCGTGGCGTACCGGTTCGCGGCCGCCAGCGGTACCCCGCGCGCGGTCGCGACGACGAGGCCGGCGAGGTGCGCGTCGCCCGCGCCGGCGGTACCCGCGACGGACTCGACCGGCAGGGCGGCCGTGTGGGTGAGGCTCCGCCCGTCCCACGCCCAACTGCCTTGCGGGCCGGCCGTCACGACGAGCGACATCCGCGGGTTGACCGCCGCCAGCCGGTGCGCGACGGCCTCCACGATGGCGCCGGCCGCGCCTCCGACTGCCCCGCCTTCGCCGGTCTCAATGACGTCGGCGGTGCCATCAGCGGTGCCGCTAGGAGTGCCGGCGGTGCCGGCGGTGCCGCCACCGGACGCGGCGCTCTCGACCAGGGCCGCCGCCTCGTCGAGGTTCACCGCCAGCAGGTCGACGCGTTCCAGCAACCCGTCGCGCAGCACCTGTTCCCACTCCTGCGACACGAACGTGGCCACCCGCAGGGCGCCGGCCGCGGTCGCGAGGTCCAGCAGCGCGGCACGCGTGGCCACCGGCACCTCCGGCAGGGCGAGGGCGATCGCCCGGTCCCGGTGCGGGTACAGGATCGGCGCGGCGCGCTGGACGTCGGCCGGCTCCACGCAGTCGCTGGCGGAGCCGGTCGCGGTGATGTTGCCTCCGTCGCCGTTCGGGTACAGGAAGCAGACCGAGAACAGCGTCGGTCTCGGCGCCATGGCGACGAGCGACACGTCCAGGCCCTCCGCCCGCATCGCCGCGAGGGCGTCGCGACCGGGTGCGTCGTCGCCGACCTTCCCGATCGGTACGACCCGGACCGCCGGGTCCAGCAGCCGCCGCACGTAGTGGCAGACGATGTGCAGCTTGCAGTAGTCGCGCTGGTCGAGCAGGGTCGCGGCCCGGCTCTCCTCCCGGCCGAGCGTACGGTTCCCGTGCAGCGCGAGGAACATCCCCGACCCGATCCCGCCGGTGCCCACCACCACGTCGTACGCCGGCGCCGCCATGCCCGTCACGGCTTCGTGCCCGTCACGGCTCCACGCCCAGGTCCCACTCCGGGTGCTCGCTGATCGGGTGCCGCGCCGTGTCCAGCGTGGCGGTCAGCAGCGTGTCCGGATGCTCCTGCAACAGCGTCACCGGGTACTCCGCGCTCACCGGTCCGAACAGCGCCACCCGCAGCGCGGTCTGCTTCCACGCGCCGGTGTCGCTGAACAGCCGGATCCGTGCGGCCGCAAGGATCTCGGCCATCCCGAGTGTGACGGACATCGGCGGCACGAACTGGTACGCGCCGCCGAACGTCCGCTGGGCCAGCGCGATGACGGTATCCGGGTTGTTGTCCTGGATCCGTGCCCTCGACGCGCGCAGTCGCGCCACCGAGACGGGACTGTACGAGTGCCGGCGGGCCTGGTTGTACGCGACGTGGCCGTCCTGCCCCCACCCGCCGTAGACCAGATCCGCCGGCGTGGCCAACAGGTCGGCGGAAATGTCGGCGATGTTCGCGGGCTCCGGCCAGTGCCGGTGGTGTTCCGGCACGGCGAGCGCGGGATCGACCGGCCCGTAGAACTCCCGCTCCATGAAGCCCCGGAAGCTGTACGGGTGGCTGCGCGGCAACTCCTTGCCCTCCCAGTCGAGGCACTCGTCCATGTGGAACACCTCGACGTGGGCGAGGCTCACCCGTTCCTCGTTGACGAGCGCGGTGAACGGCCCGTACCAGCAACTGGGGCCGCACGGCACGATGGCGCGCAGGATGCGCCCGTCGCGGGCCGCGCGCACGATCTCGTCGACGAGTTCGCGGGCCATCAGCACGCCCATCTCCGCGCTGTCGCGGCAGACGCGCAACGGCATACGGCGGTCCGGATGGTCGACCAGTTCGCCGGCCGGGATCCGGCACCAGCGCGACAGGTCCTCGACGGGTACCGGCGCGGTCATCAGCGCACCTCCGGCAGCCACCAGGACTGCGCATCGATCATCTCGTCGCACATCCGCCGGATCTGGTCGAGGTCCAGCAACGAGGAGGTGAGCCGGTCCAGCGCGACGGCGGAGTAGATGAGGTCCCGGGAGCGCTGCCGGTACGCGGCCACGACGGTGTGCTGGTACCCGACCGAGGCGAGGTTGATGCCGGCGCACGGGGCGGGCAGGTCGCCGACATGGGTCGGCTGCACGCCGTTCGCGTCGACCAGGCAGGGCACCTCCACGCAACAGCCGTCCGGCAGGTTGGTGATGAGCCCGGCGTTGGGCACGTTGCCGTAGATGACCCTCGGTGTGTTCGTCAGCACGGAATCCACGATCCGCGCCGCGTACTCCTCGCTGACTGTCAGCCGCCCGCCCGCGAAGTCCTCGGCCAGCCGTTCCAGCTCCGCCTCGTTGTTGCCCCGGGTGATGTCGAGGTAGTCCCACCGTTGCGGGAGCAGAGCCGCGACCTGTTCGGGGGTGCGGCGGAAGTGCGGGTAGTACTCGGACGCGTGGTGGCTGGACTCGGTCTGGAAGTAGCCGGTGAGGTTCATGACGGCCGTGCGCACGCTCTCCCGGCCCCCGGCGTACCACTCGTCGACCTCGCGTACCGGCGCCAGGTCGCCCCGATGGTAGGCGTTGACGGCGGCCCGCAGGTTGGGCATGGCGTCGCGGCCACGGTGCCGGAATTCCAGCATCCACGCCTGATGGTTGATGCCGGCCGCCCGGAACGACCACTCGCCGGCCCCGAATCCCATGATGCTGGCCAGTTCGTCGGCGGTGTGCTGCACGGAGTGGCACAGGCCGGTGATCCGGGCCCCGGACTCGCCGGCGAACCAGCAGTTGATGGACATCGGGTTCGCGTAGTTGAGCAGCGGTGCCTCCGGGCACAGGTCGCTCATGTCGGCGATGAGTTCGTCGAGCGCCCGCATCGAGCGCAGGCCCCGGAACACGCCGCCGGGACCGAGGGTGTCCCCGACGGTCTGGTCCACGCCGTACCGCCGGGGGATCTCCATGTCCACGGCGTAGGCGTCCCGGCCGCCGACCTGGAAGCACACCACGACGAAGTCCGCGTCGCGCAGCGCCACCCGACGGTCGGTGGTCGACTCGATGCGGGCCGGCAGCCGGTGCGCCTCCACCAGCCGGCCGGCCAGCCGTTCGGTGCGGCGCAACGACTGCGGGTCGATGTCCATCAGCGCGTAGGTCGCGTCCCGGGTGCTCTCGAAGGACAGGAAGTCATTCATGAGCTGGAGCGGGAACTCGTAGCCGCCGGCGCCGATGATGGCGATCTTCGTCATGCGCTCTGGCCTCCGCCCGGAACGGGCGGCTTCGCCGACCCCGCTGTCGACTGTGCCGCCGTCGGTCGGGCGGCGGTTGGTTGCGCGGCCGTTGGTCGGGCGGCGAGCCGCGGCACCAGCCGCCGGGCGTTGCCGGCGTACACCCGCTCCAGCACGTCGTCCGGCAGGTCCAGCGCGGAGATGGTCCAGCGGCCGAACAGGGGCGGGTCATCGTCCGAGTGCGCGAAGCACTCGTCGGCCGTCTCCAGGAACCGGAAGTGCGTCGGGTAGGTCTCACCGGTGTGCGGCACCTCGTCGGTGCCGAACAGCACCCGGTCCGGGTGGCGCAGGCACAGCTCGCGGGCGGCCCGTGGCTGCCGGCCCAACTGCGAGATGCGGGCGGCGATGTCGATGTTCAGGTTGGGGTACGTGGTGAGCATCCGGTCCACCCAGCCGAGGTTCTCGGCGTAGTTGCCCGCGTGGACGGCGACGAATGTCGTGCCGGGGTGCGCGGACACGACCGCCTCCATCGCCTCCATCAGCCGCTCGAAGGTGGGGAAGCGCGGGCCGTGGAAGGACCAGTCCGGCCGGGCGCCGAGCAGTTCCAGGAACTCGTTGCGTTCATCGACCGGGTCGAAGAACGCCTGCGGGTCGGCAGTGTGCCACCAGACCGGTACCCCCAGCTCGCCGGCGGCGCTCCACAGTGGAGCGAGCCGTTCGTCGTCCGGGAGTACCAGCGTGCCGTCGCCGTCCTCGACCTGCAGCCCGAGGTCCTTCCACACCTTGACTCCGGCGGCCCCCGCGGCGACCGAGTCGGTCAGGTTGTCCACCAGCGCCTGTGGTCCGGCCGAGGTCAGCAGCGACCAGTCCACGTGGCAGAACGTCGCGATCCGGTCCGGATGCCGGGCGTCGAACCGGTCGAGGTTGGCCCGCAACTCCTCGCCCCACCGGCCGTCGAGGTTCACGAAGCCGTGCACGTTGTACGCCGTCATGGCGTCCAGGAACTCCGCGACGCGCTCGACGAGCCAGCTACCCTCGCGCCCCACCCATCCGCTGAGCCACCGGCCCAGGTGGGTGTGCGCGTCGATCGCCGGGAACCGGGCGGCCGGCACGGAATGCTCGGGCACCACGAGGCGCTGCCGGGGTCGGTACTCGCGTAGCGGGACGTCGGCCGTGGTCATGTCGTGGACCTCCTGTCGTTGGCACGGGTGCCGCAGGCACTCCGGTGGGCTATCCGGCGAAGCTGGCCGGCGGCAGGCCGATGGCGCCCGGCCGGCACCGGAACACCGATCCCGCGAGCGGTTGCCGGTCGCGCTCCTGTGCGCTGAGGTTCACGGCGGCGGTGGTGATGAACAGGTCGCCGAGATCGGGCCCGCCAAAGGCCACGCTCGTCACCTGGGTCACGGGCAGCCGGATCTCGCGGTCCAGCACGCCGCCGGGGGAGTAGCGCCGCACGCACCCGCCGTCCCACAGGGCGACCCACAGGAAGCCGTCGCGGTCGATCGTCATGCCGTCGGGAACGCCCTCCTCCGGCCGGAACTCGACCAGCGTCCTCCGGTCCGCGATCGTCCCGTCCCCGGGTTCGAAGGCCATCCGGTCGACCGTCGCCTTCCCGGTGTCCACATAGAACAGTTCGGTACCGGCCGGCGACCAGGCCAGCCCGTTGGAGTTGGTGACGCCGGAGAGCATCTCGGTGACGGTGCCCGCGGCGTCCAGCCGGTACAGCGCGCCCATCCCGGGGGCGCCGTCGTACGCCAGCGTACCGGCCCAGAAGCGGCCGGCCGGATCGCACCGGCCGTCGTTGAACCGGGTGCCGTCCCGCTGTACCGGTGCCGGGATCAGCGGTCCGGCCGCGTGCCAGTCGTCGTCGTACGCCGCGAAGCCACGCTCCACCGCCGCGATCCACCCGCCGCTGCGCATCGGCGCCACCGCGCCGACCGGTACGCCGAGCTCCCAGCTCTGGAGGGCACCGTCCGCCGGATCCACCGCGTGTACCCGCCCGGCCAGAATGTCCACAAAGTACAGCCGTCCGGTACGGGCATCCCAGCACGGTCCCTCGCACAGCTCGCCGGCCGTGGCCACGAGCACGTCCACCCCGTCCGGCGCGCTCACCGTACGGTCACCGCCTTCACTGCTTCCCACGCCTCGCCGTCCCTCGCTCCGTCTTGCATCGCTCTCTTCGCTCTGTCTTCGCTCCGCTGAGCATCACATCGCGGTCAGCTGCCCGCCGTCCACCACGATCTCGGCCCCGGTGATGAACGAGGCGTCGTCGGAGGCGAGGAAGGCGTACGCGGCGGCGACCTCGTCGGGCCGGCCGGTGCGGCGCAGCGGGATCTTCTGGCGGGCGTACCCGGCGGCGAAGTCGTCGCCGAGCGTTCCGGCGATCTGCGCGTTCAACGGCGTCTCGATGTACCCGGGGCACAGCGCGTTGACCCGGATGCCGTGCGGGCCCAACTCGACCGCCATCGTCCTGGTCAGCATCAGCACGCCGGCCTTCGACGCGTTGTAGTGTGCGTAGTCCGCCTCGCCCGCGATGGCGTTGATGGAGGACATGTTGACGATCGCGCCGCCGGTCCGCTGCGCCACCAGTACCCGGGCGGTTTCCTGGGCGACGAGGAACATGCCGCGTAGGTTGACGGCCAGCACCCGGTCCCAGTGCTCCGCTGTGATGTCCAGGAACGGCTCGCGCCAGGCTGTGCCGGCGTTGTTGGCCAGGGCGTCGATGCCGCCGAGAGCGTCCCGGGCCGCGCGCACCAGGTGCCGCGCGTCCGCCTCGTCGCTGACGTCGACCGGGATGCCCCCGACCTCGCCAACCTCGCCGAGCCGGGTGAGCGCCGCCGCGACCTCGTCGGGGTCGAGGCCGCCGATGAAGACTCGGGCACCCTCTTGCAGGAAGCGGTGCGCCGCCGCCTCACCGATGCCGCTGCTGCCGCCGCTGACCAGTACGCGCCTTCCGCGCAACCCACGCCGCCCACCGGCCGACGTCCATGGGGCCGGGGAAGGGTTCACCGCACCGGCGCGCATGCCCGCAGCGCCTCCGGGATGAGGTCGCCGTGTGCCCGGACCATCGCGTCGCACATGTCCCAGATGTCGTCGACCCGCAGCGTCGCCGAGGCGTTCGGGTCCATCATCACCGCCTGCCGCACCATCCTCGCGTCGCCGTGCAGCGCCGCGCGAACGGTCAGCTCGCACACCGCGAGGAACGACGTGTTGAGTGCGGCGCACTGCGGCGGCAGGGCACCGACGTGGTGCGGGTGCAGCCCGAGCCGGTCCACTGTGGCCGGTACCTCGACCCCGGCGCCGAACGGCAGGTTGGCGATGAGGTCGCGGTTGGCGACGTTCGCGTGGATGGTCCGTGGCGTGCCGGTCACCATGGAGTGGATGACCTGGGGGGCGTACTCCGTGGCGCTGTGCTCCAGCGGCACCACGTCCCCGGCGGCCAGCAGCGCGCGGGTCTGCTCGTACTCGGCGACGTTCTCCTCACTGATGCCGATGTACGCGTCGACCGGGATGCGCAGCCGCTGCACCTCACGCTCGTCGTGCAGGTACCACGGGACGTACTCGGAGGAGTGCTCACTGGTCTCGGTGGGGTAGTAGCCCAACCGGCGGTACATGTCGACCCGTACCCGCCGGCGTAGCTGCGGGTCGGCGGCGATGCGCTCGTCCAGGCGCGGGTACAGGTCCTCGCCCCGGTGTTCCCAGCGCAGCAGCCACGCCTGGTGGTTGACGCCGGCCGCCCGGTAGTCCGTCTCCTCCAGCGGAGCGCCGACCAGTTCGCACAGCCCGGCAACGGTCCAGTACACGCTGTGGCACAGGCCGACCGCCTTCAGCCGCGGCGCCACCTCGGCGAGCCACCACACGTTCATCGCCATCGGGTTGGTGTAGTTGAGCAGCCACGCGTCCGGGCACACCGCCATCATGTCCTCGGCGATGCCCTGCAGCACCGGGAAGGTGCGCAGCGCCCGGAACACGCCGCCGACGCCGAGGGTGTCCGCGATCGTCTGCCGGATGCCGAACGACGCCGGCACCTCGAAGTCGACGCGGGTGGCGTCGATGCCGCCGACCTGCACCATGTTGATGACGAAGTCGGCGCCCTCCAGCGCCGTACGGCGGTCCAGCGAGGCGGTGATGGACGGCTTCACGTCCAGCTGTTCGGCGGCCTGCCGGGCGATGCCTTCGGCGGTCGCCAGCCGGTCGGCGTCGATGTCGTGCAGCGCGATCCGCACGCCGGCCAACTCCGGGTAGCCGAAGATGTCGGCGAGCAGTTGCCGGGTGAAGACCACGCTCCCGGCACCGACGAAGGTCACCGTCGTCATACGTTCCCATCCCATCCGGTTCGACGTTGCACTGTGCGGGGCTCAGCCCTTGACCGCGCTGGACGCCAGCGACTGGATGAACGTGCGCTGCGCGGCCAGGAACGCGATGAGCACGGGCAGGACCGCGATGAGGTTTCCCGCCATGACGGCGGACCATTCGGTGCGGTGCTGCCCCTGGAAGGTGGCCAGCCCGAGCTGGAGTGTGTAGTTGTGGTCGTTGTTGATGGCGATCAGCGGCCAGGTCAGGTCGTTCCAGGTGGCGAGGAACGTCAGCACCGAGACGGTACCCAGGGCCGGACGCGCCATCGGCACGACGATGTGCCACAGCGTTCCCAGCCGCGAGCAGCCGTCCATCCACGCCGCCTCCTCCACCTCACGGGGCAGCGAGAGGAAGAACTGCCGGAACAGGAACACGGCGAACGGCGTGACGAGCGACGGCACGATGAGCGCGCCCAGGGTGTCGACGAGCCCCAGGTCCTTCATGATGAGGAACTCCGGGATCATCGTGATCTGGAACGGGATCACCAGCGTGCCGAGCATCAGCGCCAGCAGAGCCCGCGAGCCGCCGAAGCGCAACCGCGCGAACGCGTACCCGCCGAGGATCCCGAAGACCAGGTTCCCGATGACGACCACGAGCGCCACGATGGCGGAGTTGAGGAACCAGCGCGGGAACAGCGCGTTGTGCAGCACGTACCGGTAGCCGTCCAGGTGCAGCGAGTGCGGGATGATGGTCGGCGGGAACCGGTTGATCTGGGCGTTCGTCATGAACGAGCTGAGCACCAACCACACCAGCGGCAGGCCGAACAGCAACGCCACCGGCGCCAGCACGAAGTGCCACGGACTGAACGGGAGCCACCTGCGACGCTTGCGGACCGGCAGTACGGTCATCACCGATTCACCTTCCTCTCCTCGCCGCGGCGGACCAGGCGGATGCCGATGCTGAGCAGCAGCAGGCCGAAGGCCAGCACGTAGGCGGCCGACGCGGCGTAACCGGCGTTGAACACCTCGAAGGCCTGCTGCCAGACGAAGAACACCACGACCGTGGTGGATTCCAGGGGGCCGCCCCGGGTGGTGACGAACACCATGTCGAAGACCTGCAACGACTGGAGTGTCTCCCACACCAGCAGGAACACCGTCATCGGTCGCAGTGCGGGCCACACGACGTACCGGAACGTCGCCGCGCGGCCGGCCCCGTCGATGGCCGCCGCCTCCACAAGTTCGGAGGGGATGTCCTGCAGTCCGGCGAGGTAGACCACGACGCAGAAACCGACGCCGCTCCACAGCGCGATGAGCACCAACAGGTACAGCGCCTGGTTCTTGTCCGAGAAGAAGCCCTGGGGCGGGATGTGGAACCAGTGCAGCACGGCGTTGGCGAGCCCGAAGTGCGAGTCGAAGATGAAGGAGAACAGCACGCCCTGCGCGGTCGCCGACACCACGAACGGGACGAACACCAGCGTCCGGTACAGGCCGATGAGCCGCACCCTGCGGTTGAGCAGCAGGGCCAGGCCCAGCCCGCCGGCGATGCTCAGCGGCACGAACAGTCCGGTGTAGATGAGGGTGTGCCCGACGGCGGCCCGGAAGGTCGGATCGTGGCTGAGCGCCTGGTAGTTCTTCAGCCCCACCCACTGGGCGGGCGTGATCAGATCGCTGCTCTGCAACGAGAGCACCAGCGACCACACCATCGGCACGATGCCGAGCCCGAGGATGATGACCGCCGACGGAAGCACGTACGACCAGGCGGTACCCGCCTCGCCGTACCTGCGCCGGCGCAGCGACGACCGTTCCTGCGCCACCGGCTCCCGGTTGACGACCGCAACCCTGAACTGGGTCTTCACGCCGGCGCCTCTACGGGGTGGCCAGCGCGGCGTTGGCGGTCTTCGCGACGTCGCTCAGAGCACCCTCGGGAGTGCCCTGGTTCAGCAGCATCTTGACGATCGCCTGCCCCAGTGGCTCGGAGATCTGCGGATACTTGCGGATCGTCGGGCGGGTCTGCGCGTAGCTCAGGGCATCGGAGAAGACGTCCAGGCCCACCGTGGAGCCGATGTGCTGCTTCCACGCGGCCGAGTCCGCGGTGCTCTTGCGCAGCGGCAGGCTGCCGGCCTCGGTGGCCCACTGCACGTCCTGGTCGCCGGACGTGAGGAACTGGAGGAACTGCACCGCCGCCTTGATCTTCGCCGATCCGTTGTCGAAGACCGTCCAGGTGTCCGGGCCGGCGATGGTGACCCGCTTGCCGCTGAACGTGGGCAGCGGTACGACGCCGTACTCGGTCTTGGCGTCCATGAAGACCGGCAACTCCCACGGGCCGGTCGGCACCATCGCCATCTTGCCGTTGTTGAAGATCTGGTACATGGTGTCGCTGCCCGGCTTGGTGTCGGCGTACACCGACTTGTCCGCGCCCAACTGGTGGATGATCTGCAACGCCTTGAGGCCGGGGTTGCCGTCGAAGCCGATCTTTTTGCCGGAATCATCCACAATGGACCCACCGAGATCCCAGATCATCGGGTAGATGCGCCAGACGCAGTCCTCGTCGCCGACGGCGGGCCAGCCCGTGCCGAAGATGCCCTTGGCCGGGTCGGTCAGCCGCTTCGCGGTCGCCACGAAGTCGTCCCACGTCCAGTCGCCGGTCGGCTCGGCCACGCCGGCCGCCTGGAAGACCTTCTTGTTGTACGCGACGCACAGGTTGTCCACGAGGGCGGGGAATCCGCGTACCTTCCCGTCGACGGTCACCGCGTCACGGGCGGCGGGGTAGTAGTCGTCCCAGTTCATGTCGGGCTGCGTCACGAAGGGTTGCAGGTTGGCGACCTTCGGGCTGCGCGCCACGTTGGCGATGTCCGGCCCGAAGATGTACGCGATGTCGGGGTACTTGCCCGAGGCCAGCGCGGTCGTGATCTTCTGGAGCATGCTGTCGGCGAGCACGCCGCCGCTGCTCGCGTTCACCTTGATTTTCGGGTTCTTGGCCTGGAACGCGGTGACGATTTTGTCGATTGTCGCCTTGCCCTGATCTTCCTGGCCGTGCCACATGGTGATGGTCACGCTGCCGTCGGCGCCGGCGCCGCCATCGTTGGAACCACAGGCGTTCAGCAGAGGGCTCATGCCCGCCAGCGCGGCCAGGCCCAGACCGTTGCGGAGCAACTCGCGCCGTGTAGGCATACGTCCAGAGGGCTGTCGTACGGTCACCTTCGGGCCTCCCCTTCTAGGGCTGCGATGTGGCGGTCTGTCGTGGGAACAAGAACCTTTCCTGCCCTGCCCGGCTCCGGGACTTGCGCGCGGGCGTGCGGTCACCGCGCAACCGTGTGCGGTCGAGCGGTCGATGCCCGTAGCACCGAGCGTCGCTGCGCGGTCCGCAGGCTGTTAGCAACGGAAGTGGGCAACTCCGCGCGGCACATGAGCATCTATGCGCATACTGCCACGCCGAGTGCGTGCCGACCAGCCCCGAATTCCGGCACGGTCGGCATCGCGCGCGGGATCAGATCGTCAGTGCGGCCACGTCCAGGATGACCGCGCGGGTCAGATTGTGCGGCGTATCGGGATCTAACCCGCGTGAGCCCGCGAGCGCGACCGCCGCACGCTGGGCCACCACGAGCGACGCCAGGGGATCCATGCGCAGGTCCACCGCCGTGGCGCCGACCGAGC
Source organism: Rugosimonospora sp. (assembly GCA_036494675.1). Classification (GTDB taxonomy): domain Bacteria; phylum Actinomycetota; class Actinomycetes; order Mycobacteriales; family Micromonosporaceae; genus Rugosimonospora. The sequence goes on along the minus strand of DASXOA010000015.1, from coordinate 8,106 downwards.
GGACCTGCCCGGCCAGGGCCGGGTCGAGCGGGCCGAGGGACCACACCACCGTACCGGGGCCGGACACGCTGATCGGACCGTGCCGGTACTCCATCGCCGGGTACGCCTCCGTCCACGCCTGGGCAGCCTCGCGCAGTTTCAGCGCGGCCTCGCTGGCCAGGCCGACCGTCCACCCGCGACCGACGAACGTCCACTGTGATATCGCGGCGGGGTCGACGGGGAGGCCGGCGGCCAGAGCCCGCTCGGCGTCCACAATGGACGGCGTGACGTCCTCGCCAGCGGCGGCGCGGAGAAGCGTGAGGGCGGTGGTGGCGAAGCGGGTCTGCACGACCGACCGCTCGTCGGCGAACGCCAGCGGTATCACGGCGTCCGCCGCGGCGGCGACCGGCCCGTCCGGTACGGCGGTCAGCACCACCGTGCGCATGCCGGAGGCCCGGCGCAGGATCTCGGCGACCTCCGACGTCGTACCCGAGCGGCAGATCGCCACCATCACGTCGTAGTCCCGGCCCTCGGGCACCTCCGATGCCGGGAACGCGTCCGTCCGGCCGTGTCCGGCACTCTCCCGCAGCACGGCCGCTGCCTGGGCCATGTAGAGCGAGGTGCCGCAGCCGACGATGCAGGCGCGTTCGCCCCGGGCGGGCAGGATGTCGGCGACGTCAGGGGCGAGGGCGGCCGCCCGCCGCCACATGTCCGGCTGGGTAGCGATCTCGTCCGCAGTAATGCTCATAACTGGATGCTCGCCCGCCGAATTTCGCGCTGTCAAGCGAATCGACGCGCTTGCCCGCCTAGCTCGCGCAACTACGCGCAAGGTCTTGCGTGTAATTGCGCGGACTGGAATGCTCCGTGATGTGCCTCGCTCCGTCAGGCCGTCCGGTGAGACCATCTCGTCCATGAATTCGGCCTCCCACCACGGCGACCTCGTAGCCGCCCGCACTCCCGCTTCCCGCCGCAGGCACCGGGCCGACCGGTTCGGTTGGATCCTGCGGGTCCTCGCGGAGAACGGAAGCGTCGACGTCGCCGACCTCGCGGTCGATCTGAACGTGAGCGAGGCGACGGTGCGCCGGGATCTGCGCGCGCTGGCCGACCAGCGGCTGCTGGAACGGGCACACGGCGGAGCGGTCTTTCAGGGGGTGGCCGAGTTGCCGGTGCGCTACCGCGCCGGCCAGGCACACGTGGAGAAGATGCGGATCGCCCGCGCCGCGGCCGACCGCGTCGGTGACGGCGAAGTCGTCGCGCTCACCGGGGGGACGACGACGCTGGAGATCGCGCGATGCCTGGCGCAGCGCGGCGAGGCGTCCGTGGTGACGAACGCGTTGAACATCGCGGCCGAACTCGCGGTCCGGCCGAACGTCAAACTGATCGTCACCGGCGGGGTGGCGCGCGGCGTCTCCTACGAACTCGTCGGCCCGCTCGCGGACTCGACGCTGGCGAAGATAAACATCGACGTGGCGTTTGTCGGGGTCGACGGTGTCGATCGCGAGGCGGGCCTGACGACCCAGAACGAGACCGAGGCCGCCACGAACCGTGTACTGATCGAACGCAGCCGCCGAGCCATCGTGGTGGCGGACGCGAGCAAAATCGGTCGCGTGGTGTTCGCCGGGATCTGTCCACTGTCGGCGGTCGCCGAACTCATCACCGACGCGGCCGCGGCGCCGGCGGACCTGGACCGGCTGCGCACGGGTGGCCTGCGGGTCACCGTCGTCTGACGGCGGGCGCTCAGGCGTTCCTGCGCCGGCTGCGGTAGGCGCGCATCGACATCTGCGAGCTGCAGGCCGCGGTGCAGTGCATGCCGGAGGAGTTGCGGGTCTTGTCGAAGAAGCCGCCGTAGCACGAGGTGTTCTTGCAGATCTTCAGGCGCGACCACAGCCCGCGTGACGCGAGGTCGGCCGCGGCGGCCAGCAGGGACCCGAACGCCCCAGGGACGCCGGTCTGCGCCGGGACGAGCGTGCACCCGTCGACGGTGATTCTCGACAGCAGCGGGTGACGCTTCGCGATGTCCTGCAGGTATGCCTCGGCCTCGGGAACCGGCGCCTGCGCGCATCCGCAGTGCGACCGGAACACGGTGACGAAGGCCTCGCGCAGTTCCCGTGCGGCAACGACATCGGCGTTGGTGACCGAGGTCTCGTCGTCGGTCAGCCCGGCGGCGGTCAACCACGCGGCCACGCCGGCCCGGTCGCCGAGCAGTTCGGCGCGGCCGTTGTCGCTGGCCCGGGTGTTCACCAGGCCCACGAGCAGCTGCGCGCTGTCGCACACGTCCGACGGGCAGGCCACGGCGCCGGGCAACTGCGGTTGCACCGCACTGGTCACCACATCAGCCCCAAACCTCGCATGACCCGCTCACGCGAACGATCATGATCCGTAAGCATCTACCTATCAACGGTACTAACGGAAACGTGACCGAGCAAGCCATGGTTATGACCTAAGGCAAGACGCCAATAACGGTACGACGGGGGCCGTGTACTCTCGACCAGAGCCCGGACCGGGCTCGCCCGAACGTAGGAGGAAGTCAATGTCATCCGTGCTCGTCGTCCTGACCGCAGCCCGGTTGTGGACCCAGAAGGATGGGACGCAGCGGCCCACCGGATTCTGGGCCGAAGAATTCGTCGTACCGCACCGCATCCTCACCGAGGCCGGCGTGAACACCACGATCGCCACCCCGGGCGGCAGGGTCCCGGTGGCCGACGAGGGCAGCCTGTCGGTCGGGGGGAACGGCGGCGACGCCGGGAAGGTGGCCGACCTGCGTTCCTACCTCGCGAAGGTCGACGGCCTGCTGAGCTCCCCGGCCCGGCTGGAGGACATCGACCCGGATAACTTCGATGGCGTACTGATCCCCGGCGGCCACGGCCCGATGCAGGACCTGGCCGTCGACCCGGACGTCGCGCGCATCCTCGCCAGGCTGCTGCCCGACCCGACGAAGGTCGTCGCCTCGCTCTGCCACGGCCCGGCCAGCTTCTTCTCCGCCGGCAACCCCGACGGCAGCTGGCCGTTCAAGGGCCGCAAGCTGACCGCCTTCACCGACGAGGAGGAGCAGCAGGCCGGCCTGGCGGCAAACGCGACCTGGCTGCTTGAGCAGCGGCTGCGCGGCGCCGGCGCCGAGTTCGAGTCGGGCCCCGCCTGGGGGCCGTACGTCGTCGTCGACGGCAACCTGATCACCGGTCAGAACCCCGCCTCGGGTGAGGCGGCCGCCGAGGCGATGCTCACGGCACTCGCCGCCCACGCCTGATCGGCCCCGGCCTGTCCCACCCGGTACCGTCATCGGGCTGACGCCGCTACCGTGCCAGCAGCGACCGCAGCGCCTCGACGACCTCGGCGGGAGCCTCCTCGGCCATGAAGTGACCGCAGGAGACGGTGCTGTGCGCCAGGTCCGGCGCCCACGCCCGCCACAGCCCGGCCGCGTCGTAGCCGAGAGCGGCGCCCCAGTCCTGCTGGAGAACGGTCACGGGCATGCGCAGGCGGTTCCCGGCCGCGCGGTCGGCCCGGTCGTGTTCGACGTCGATGCCGGCCGATGCCCGGTAGTCGGCGACGATGGAGGCGACGGCGTCCCGGGACGCGGCGAGGTACGCCGCCCGTACGACGTCGGGAATGGCGTCCGGATCGCGGGCCCAGGCGTCGAGGAAGTGGCCGAAGAAGGCGTCCGGGCTGGCGCCGATCAGCGTCTCGGGCAGGCCGGGCGGCTGGGCCATCAGGTAGAGGTGGAAACCGACGGCGGCGGTGGTTCCGTGCAGGACGTCCCACATGTCCAGGGTGGGCAGGACGTCGAGCGCGGCGAGGTGGGTGACCGCGTCGGGGTGGTCGAGTCCGGCGCGGACGGCGACCAGGGCACCGCGGTCGTGCCCCGCCAGGGCGAAGCGTTCGTGGCCGAGCGCGCGGGCCAGCGCGACGATGTCGGCGGCCATGGTCCGCTTGGCGTACGCGGTCCCGTCGGTGTCGGCGGGCTTGCCGCTGCCGCCGTAGCCGCGCAGGTCGGGGACGATGACCGTATGGTCGGCGGCGAGATCGGCGGCCACGTGCCGCCACATGAGGTGGGTCTGCGGGAAGCCGTGCAGCAGCACGATCGGTCTGCCCGAGCCTCCGATGGCCGTGTTGAGCGCCACGCCGTCGGCGACCGTGACGTGCCGGTAGTCGAATCCAGGGATCTTGGGGTCCACGAGGGAGCCTTTCTGCGTTCGTGAGTGCTTCGCCGGTCGTAAGGCATCGAGCCTGCCCGGGGGCGATCAGCAACAGATCAGCGACGGATGAGTGCCCGAGCGTGCCTACATTGGGTGCCATGACCAGGCAGGCGACGGCACCGGTGGTGGCCTTCGGCGTACTGGGGCCGGTGACGGCCGGCAACGACCGCGGCCCGGTCCCGCTGAAGGGTCCCCGCCAGCGGGCGGTGCTGGCCCGCCTGCTGATCGCCCGGAGCAGGGTCGTGCCGGTCGACCGGCTCGCCGGCGACCTGTGGGAGGAGCCCCCGGACGGCGCGGTGGCGGCCATCCGTACCTTCGTCTCCGACCTGCGCCGGGCGCTGGAGCCCGACCGGCCGCCCCGGCAGCCGGCCCGGCTGCTGGTGACCGAGCCGCCCGGCTACGCGCTGCGCGCGGCACCGGACTCGGTGGACGCCTGGCGGTTCGAGGCGGCGGTCGGCGAGTCGGGCCACCTCCTGGCGACCGGATCGGCCGCGCGGGCGCTGGCCGGTCTGGAGGGCGCGCTGGATCTGTGGCGCGGGCCCGCGTATCCGGAGTACGCCGGCGAGGTCTGGGCACGCGCCGAGATCGACCGCCTGGACGAACTGCGGATGCTGGCCGTGGAGCGTCGGGCCGAAGCGCTGCTGGCCCTGGGCCGGGCCGCCGAGGCGGTCTTCGACCTGCGGGCCCACGCCGGCGACCATCCGCTGCGTGAGGGTGCCTGGCAGTTGCTGGCGACGGCCCTGTACCGGTCGGGCCGCCAGGGCGACGCCCTGGCCGCGCTGCGCCGCGCCCGCGAGACCCTGGTGGCGGAGCTCGGCGTGGATCCGGGCCCCGGCCTGCGACGGCTGGAGGCCGACATCCTCGCCCAGGCGTCGCACCTCGACCCCACGCCGGCGGGAGCCGGCACGGGCGTGCCGGAGCGGGTCACGGCGGCGGGAGCGGGCTCGGGCGTGTCCGAGCGTGCCGCGGCGGCGGGAGCCGGCACGAGCGTGCCGGAGCGGGTCACGGCGGCGGCTCCTGGGCAGGAGCGGCGCCCGTTCGTCGGCCGGGACGGGGAGCAGGCACGCCTGGAGCGGGCGGCCGACGGGGTCGCCCGGCACCGCAGACCCGCGCTCGCCCTGGTCTCCGGGGAGGCGGGCGCGGGCAAGACCGCACTGGCGGAGGCGCTGACGCGGACGCTGGCGGCCGGCGGCTGGACGGCGGCCTGGGGCCGCAACCCGGAGTACGAGGGTGCGCCGGTGGCCTGGCCCTGGACGCAGATCACCGAAGCGCTGGCCGCCCGGGCCCCCGAACCGGCGCAGCTTTCCGTGGACTCCGGCGGGGCCGACCGCGGCGACGACCGCGGCGACGACCGCGGCGAGGAGGACCCCGCCGTGGCCCGGTTCCGCCTGCACCGTGCCGCCGTGTCACAGCTCACGGCGGTGGCCGGCCGGGGGCCGCTGTTGCTGGTGGTCGATGACCTGCACCGGGCGGACGAGGGCACCCTGGACCTGCTGACCGCGCTGCTCGCGGAGCCGGACCCGGTCACCGGCCCGGTACTGATCGTCGGTACGTTCCGGGCCACCGAGATCACCCCGGAGCTGACCGGGGCGCTGGCCCGGCTCGCCCGGACCGAGCCCGTACGGGTCTATCTGGGCGGGCTGCCCGAGGCGGCGACCGGTGAACTCGTCCGTGCCGTCGCGCGGCGGGACCTCGACGCTCCCACCGTCCGGCTGATCCACCGCCGCAGCGGTGGCAACCCGTTCTTCGTCCGGGAACTGGCGCGGCTGCTGGCCGCCGAGGGCGGCGCGGCCCTGCGGGACGTTCCGGCGGGGGTACGGGATGTCATCCGCCACCGACTGGCGCGGCTGCCCGAACCGGCGCAGACCGTACTGCGGCAGGCGGCCGTGATCGGCCGGGACGTCGACCCGGACGTGCTGGCCGCGCTCGCCGGCGACGGGGGGCCGATGCTCGACGCCCTGGACTGCGCGCTGCGGGCCGGCTTCCTGAGCGAGTACGGTCCCGACGGGCGGCTGCGGTTCACCCACATCCTGGTGCGCGACACGCTCTACCACGACCTGTCCGTACTGCGCCGGGCCCGGTGGCACGCCGAGGCCGGTGAGGCGATCGAACGGCTGTACCCGCACGACGTCGCCGCCCTCGCCCACCACTTCACCCGTGCCGCGAGCCCTTCCACCGCACCCCGTGCCGCCCACTACGCCCGCGAGGCGGCCCGGCAGGCCGAACCCGTCAACCCGCACCAGGCGGCCAGCCTCTGGCGCGAGGCGGTGGCCGCGTACGACCGTGCCGCCACCGGCGCCGCGGACGACCGTGCCGGCGTCCGGGGGCGGCTGGAGGCGGTCATGGGACTGGGGCGCACGCTCGCCGTGACCGGTCACCTGGACGAGGCACGCCGGTACCGGGCCGAGGCGGTGACCGGGGCCGGCAGCCTCGACGATCCCGCGCTGACCGCGACCGTGCTCACCGCCTTCGAGGTACCGGCCATCTGGACGCGCAACGACGACGAGCACCTCTCCGACCGGATCGTCCGGGCCACCGAGCGCACGCTGACCGCCCTCGACGCTCAGCAGCCGGAGTTGCGCAGCCGCCTGCTGAGCACCCTCGCCCTCGAACTGCGCGGCACCACCACCGACCGGGGGCGCCGCGCGGCGCGCGAAGCGGAGGCCCTCGCCCGCGGGTCCGGTGACCCGACCCTGCTGGCGTTCGCCCTCAACGCCCGCTTCATGCATACCTTCGAGCGGACCGGCCTGGCCGGCGAGCGTGCCCGCCTCGGTGCCGAACTGGTCGAGGTCGCTGCCCGGCACAATCTGGTGACCTTCGAGGTTCTCGGCCACCTCATCCTGGTGCAGGCCCGCGGCGCGCTCGCCGATCTCGGCGGCGCCGACGCCCACGCGGCCGCCGCGGACCGCCTCGCCGACCGGTACGACCTGCCGCTGGTGGGCGTGTTCACCCAGTGGTACGGCGCCCTGCGGCTGGCCGTCGAGGGGCGGCTGGCCGAGGCGGAAACCGCGTACCGCGCCGCGCACGCCCGGCTGGCCCACGGCGGGATGCCCGGCATGGAACGGGGCCTCCTCGCCCTCGCGCTGCTGTCCCTGCGCCTGGGGGAGCGGCGCCTGGGGGAGCGGCGCCTGGGGGAGCGGCGGCTGGGGGAGCGGCGCCCGGAGGAGCGGCGCCGCGCCGGCCCCGGCGCCACTGACCGTGCACAGCCCGACCGGGACGGGTGGGCGAACTGGGACTGGGGCCCGTACGAGCCCTGGGCCCGGCCGCTGATCCTGCTGTCGGCCGGCCGGCGGGACGAGGCCGCCACCGCGCTGCGCTCCGTCCCGGACTCGCCCCACGATCTGCTCCGCGAAGCCCGCCTGTGCCTGACCGCCCGCGCGGCCCTCGCCCTCGGAGACCGCGCCACGATGAGCCGCGTCTACACGGAGTTGGAGCCGGCCGCCGGCGAGCTGGCCGGGGCGGGAAGCGGCGTACTCACCCTTGGCCCCGTGGCCGACCACCTCGGCGACCTCGCCGCGGCCCTGGGCGCCCCCCGGTAGCCGCACGTCCGCGGCTGGCTCCGGTGGCGGGCCGCCCGGTCGTCTGCGGCGGGTTCCGGTGACGGGCCGCGCGAGCATGGGTCGCCGGCTGGATACCATCGTCAGCGTGACCGGCACGATGATCGTCAAGGGGTTGGCCGCGGGGCACGGTGGGGACGAGCTGTTCACTGGGTTGGACCTCGTGGTCGCGCCGGGTGACGTCGTCGGGCTGGTCGGGCCGAACGGCGCGGGGAAGTCCACGCTGCTGCGGACCCTCGCGGGGCAGGCCGACCCGGAGGACGGCGCGATCGCCCTCAACCCGCCCACGGCCACGGTCGGCTACCTGCCACAGGAGCCCGAGCGGCGGCCGGGCGAGACGGTGGCGGAGTACCTGGCCCGGCGCACCGGAGTGGCCGGCG